>JAGWRU010000112.1 GCA_028869595.1 Rhodospirillales bacterium | reverse complement strand
GCTGGTGGTGGCCGGCGGGGTGGCGGCCAACCAGGCGGTGCGCGCGGCCCTGGCCGCGGCCGCGACGGCGTCGGGGTTTGCCCTGGCCGTGCCGCCGGTGCGGCTTTGCACCGATAACGCGGTGATGGTCGCCTGGGCCGGCGTCGAACGTCGCCGCGCCGGGCTCGCCGATCGGCTGGATGCGCTGCCGCGTCCGCGCTGGCCGCTGGATACGCTGCCGGCCGTGGACCCGGCATGAATTACCGCCACGCCTTCCATGCCGGCAATTTCGCCGATTGCCTGAAACATGCGGTGCTGCACTGGCTGTTCACCGCGATGGCACGCAAGGAGGGGGCGATCTTCGTGCTGGATACGCATGCCGGCGCCGGCGCCTATCGGCTGGACGGGCCGGAGGCGGTGCGCACGGGCGAGCATGGCCAGGGCATCACCCGCCTGCTGGCCATGCCCGCGCCCGCCGCCTTGGCGCCCTGGCTGGCGGCGGTGCGGCGCGCGGGGGAGGGGGCCTATCCCGGCTCTCCGGCATTGCTGGGGGCGCTGCTGCGCGGGCAGGACCGGATGGCCTGCTGCGAGCTGCATCCCGAGGATTTCGCCGCGCTGCGCCGGGGTTTTCGCGCCGATGCCCGTATCGGCATCCATCACCGCGATGGCTGGGCGGCGATCGGCGCGCTGCTGCCACCGCGCGAACGCCGCGCCCTGGTGCTGATCGACCCGCCCTACGAGGCGGATGGTGAGATCGCCCGCCTGGCCGAGGCGCTGCGCCTGGCCCATGCCCGCATGAAGGGCGCGGTGCTGGCCGGCTGGTTTCCGATCAAGCATCGCGCGCCGCTGCATGCCTTGCGCGCGGCGATCCGCGAAGCCGGCCCGCCCGATGCGGTGGAGGTGCGCTTCTGCCGCGCCAGCCCGCTCGATCCGGCGCGGCTGAACGGGGCGGGGCTGGTGCTGGTCAACCCGCCCTTCGGCTGGGAGGATGGGCTGGGCGCGATCCTGCGCGCGCTGGAAGCCGGGCTGGGCGTGCCGCGCGATGCGGCCGCCGATACGGGAGGGGCGATGCTGCGCCTGACCGATGAATAGACCCCGCATCGCGGTGATCGGCGCCGGGGCCTGGGGCACGGCTCTGGCCCTTCTCGCCCATCGTGCCGGCCATGCGGTGACGCTGTGGGCGCGCGATCCGGCGCGCGCCGCGGCGATTGCCGCCACGCGCCATAATCCGCGCCTGCCCGGGGCGGCGCTGCCCGCCGATCTGGCCCTGTGCAGCAATGCCCTGCCGGATGGCGCCGATGCGGTGCTGCTGGTGGTGCCGGTCGCGCATCTGCGCAAGATCGCCGCTGCCCTGCCGCCCGGCGATGCGCCGCTGATCGCCTGCTGCAAGGGGATGGAGGGCGAAAGCCTGGCCTTGCCGCTGGAGGTACTCGCGGCACTCCATCCCGCCCGCGCGCGGGCCATGCTGAGCGGGCCGAATTTCGCCGCCGAGATCGCCGCCGGCAAACCCGCCGCGGCAGTGATCGCGAGCGCGGATGCGCCGCTGCGCCAGCGCCTCGCGATTCTGCTGGCGGCCCCCGGATTTCGCGTCTACGGCAATGACGACCCGCAGGGCGTGCAGCTTTGCGCGGCGGCCAAGAACGTGATCGCCATCGCCGCCGGGGCGGTGATCGGCGCGGGGCTGGGGGAGAATGCGCGGGCGGCGCTGATCACCCGCGCGCTTGCCGAACTCGCCCGGCTGATCGTGGCGTGCGGCGGGCGGGCCGAGACCGTGGCCGGGCTGTCCGGGCTGGGCGATCTGCTGCTGACCGCGACCGGCCCGGCGAGCCGGAATTTCAGCGCGGGCCTGGCTTTGGGACGCGGCGAGGCGCCGCACGATCCCGCCAGGGGCGTGGCCGAAGGGCTGGCCGCCGCCCCGGCGCTGGCCGCCTATGCCGCGCGCCATGCCGTCGAGATGCCGGTGATCGACGCGGTGGCGGCGCTGATCGCCGGGCGGATCGGCCTGGCGGCGGCGATGGCGGCGCTGCTGTCGCGCCCGCAGCGCGACGAATAGGCGATGCTGCGCAAGATCCTCTCAGTCGGCGGCTGGACCATGGCGAGCCGCATTCTGGGCCTGGTGCGCGAGATCCTGATCGCCGCCATGCTGGGCACCGGCCCGGTCGCCGACGCGTTCTTCGTCGCGCTGAAACTGCCCAATCTGTTTCGCCGCCTGTTCGGCGAGGGCGCGTTCAACGCCGCTTTCGTGCCCGGCTTCACCGGCAAGCTGGCCGCCGAGGGCGAGGCCGCGGCGCATCGCTTCGCCGAGGAAGCCTTTGCCGTGCTCGGCCTGTGGCTGCTGATCCTGACGCTGCTGGGCGAGATCTTCATGCCCGGCCTGATGGCCGTGCTGGCCCCGGGGTTCGAGAAATTTCCCGCGAAATTCGCCCTCGCCGTGACGCTGTCGCGCATCACCTTTCCCTATCTGATCCTGATCTGCGCCGCCGCTCTGGTGGCCGGGGTGCTAAACGGCCTCGACCGCTTTACGGCCGCTGCGGCCTCCTATGTGCTGTTCAACGTGATCGGTATTGCCGCGCTGTTCGGGCTGACGCCGTTTCTGCCGACGGCGGGGCATGCGATGGCGATCGGCGTGACGGCATCGGGCATCGCGCAGCTGGGCGTGCTGCTGTTCGCCCTGCATCGCGCCGGCTTCACGCTGCATCTTCGCCGCCCCCGGCTTTCCCCCGATATCCGCCTGCTGATGCGCCGCATGCTGCCCGGGCTGATCGGTGCCGGGGTGACGCAGGTGAATTTCGCAGTCGATGTGATCATCGCGAGCCTGCTGCCGGCCGGCACCGTCTCGGTGCTGAATTACGCCGACCGGATCAACCAATTGCCGCTGGGCGTGATCGGCACGGCGATCGGCACCGCTCTGCTGCCGACGCTGGCGCGTCAGATGCGCCTCGATCAGCATGCCGCGGCGAAGGAGACGCTGAACCGCGCGTTGGAATTCGGTCTGTTCCTGACCTTGCCGGCGGCGATGGCGCTGATCGTGGTGCCGTTTCCGATCATCTGGGTGCTGTTCGGCCATGGCGCGTTCGGCATGGCAAGCGCGGTGCGATCGGCGCAGTCGCTGGCCGCCTATGCGCTGGGGCTGCCCGCCTTCGTGGCGGTGAAGGTGCTGGCGCCGGGTTTTTTCGCGCGCGGCGACACGAAGACGCCGGTGGTGATCGGCGCGGTGGCGGTGGCCGTCAATCTCGCGCTCAATCTGGCGTTCATGGTGCCGCTGCGCCATGTCGGCCCGGCATTGGCGACCAGCCTGGCGGCTGCATTGAACGCGGCGCTGCTGGGCTGGGTGCTGCATCGGCGCGGCATTCTGGCGCCGGATGCGCAGCTGCGCACCCGCCTGCCGCGCATGGCGGGCGCCGGGCTCGCGATGGCGGCGGGGCTGTTTTTCCTGGCGCGCGGGCTGGATTTCGCGGCCCTGCATGGCGCGATGCGCCCGGCCGCTTTGGCCGCGCTGGTGACGGCGGGGCTTGCGATCTATCTGCTGGCGGCCTGGCGGCTGCGGGCCTTCAGCGTGGCGGAGCTGCGGGGGCTGGTGCGGCGGCGGCGATAGCGGCGTTTACAAGGCCAGCCGCGCTTGCAGGCGCGGCACGCAGCAATCGATGAAGGCGCGTACTTTCAGCGGTACCATCGTGTCGTGGCGATGGAGGATCTGCACCGGCACCTCCGGAGGCACGAAATCGCCCAGCACCTCCCGCAGCAGGCCGGCGCGGATGGCCGGGCGGACGTGATAGGAGAACACCCGGATCAGCCCCATGCCGGCGATGCCCGCATCGATCGCGGCATCGATCGTGTCGAACAGGATGCGCGAGCGGATCGGCACCGCCGCCTCGCCCCCCGGCATCGGGAACAGCCAGTTGCCCGGCGGGTCGAAGCCGTGAAATCCCACGCATGCATGGGCATCGAGATCGGCCGGGCTGCGCGGTTCGCCGTGCCGGGCGAGATAGGCGGGGCTGGCGCAGACCACCCGGCGCACCGCGCCGATCCGCCGCGCCCGCCAGCGCTGATCGGCCAGCGTGCCGAGGCGGATGGCCAGATCGATGCCCTCGTCCTGCAGATCGAGCATGCGGTCGTTGAAGCGGCAGTTCAGCCGGACATCGACGAATTGCGCCATGAACTCGGCCATCACCGGCACGAGATGCATCCGCCCGAACACCAGCGGCGCCGTCACGGTCAGTTCCCCGCGCGGGCTTTGATATTCGCCCGCCGCGTTGCGTTCCGCCTCGCTGATCTGTTCCAGCACTTTGCGGCACACCGCGACATAGGGCGCGCCGGCATCGGTCAGCGTCACTTTGCGGGTGGTGCGGGCCAGCAACTGGGTGCGCAGATGCGCCTCCAGCTCCGCGACCCGTCGGCTCACGGTGGTCACCGGCACGCGCAGCCGGCGGGAGGCGGCGGTGAAGCTGCCGGTTTCGACCACGGCGAGCAGGGCGGTCATGGCGTCCAGGCGGTCCATGATTATCCCATTTTAAGAAAAAATGATCGCCAATTTTAGGTAATTATGCCGATCAGAAGAAGAGGGCAGGTTCCTTTCATCGAAACCCCGAAAGGAACCGTCGCGATGAACACCTCAGCCCGCCCCACCGCCCTGATCACCGGCGCCTCCAGCGGCATCGGCGCCGTCTATGCCGACCGCCTGGCCCGCCGTGGCTACGACCTTGTTCTGGTGGCCCGCGATGCGGCGCGGCTGACGACGGTGGCTGAAGCCGCCACCCGCCACGGCGTGGCGGCGGAGACGGTCCGCGCCGATCTGGCCCAGCCGGCCGATCTGCGCCGTGTCGAAGCGCGCCTGCGCGGCGACGGCGCCATCGCCATGCTGGTCAATAATGCCGGCATCGGCGCCGCGCCGGGTCTGGCCAATGTCGATCCCGACGCGCTGGAGCAGATGATCGCGGTCAACGTGACGGCGCCGACCCGCCTTGCCGGCGCCGCCGCCGCCGCCTTTGCCGCCGCCGGGCGGGGCGTCATCGTCAACCTCTCCTCCGCCCTTGCCTTGGCGCCGGAGTTGTTCAGCGGCGCCTATAGCGGCACCAAGGCCTATCTCCTCAACCTCTCGATCTCGCTCCGCCAGGAAATGGCGCCGCATGGCGTGCAGGTGCAGGCGGTGCTGCCCGGTGCCACCCGCACCGCTTTCTGGGGCCCGGCCGGGGAGGGTCTGCCGGCGGAGATGCTGATGGATGCCGGGGAATTGGTGGATGCCGCCCTCGCCGGCCTCGATGCCGGAGAGGACGTCACCATCCCCTCGCTGCCCGATCGCGCCGATTGGGACGGGTTCAACGCCGCGCGCGGCCGGCTCGGCCCCAACCTCTCCCGCCAGCATGCCGCCGCCCGCTATGGCCGCGCTGCCTGAGTTTGCACGCCTCTCGCGTAACCGAACGGAACCGCGCTGGCGGGCCAAACGGCCGCCGCGCCCGAGGATGGAGATAAACATGACCGGCGTCACCGAACATCGCGTGCCCAGCGCAGGCGGCACGCTCTCTGTGCGCGACTATCCCGGCAGTGGCCCGGCCTTCGTGATGCTGCACGGCTTTCCCGATCACGGCCATATCTATGACGATCTCATTCCGCATCTCGTGGCCGGCGGCCGGCGTGCCATCACCATCGATTTTCTCGGCTTCGGCGCCTCCGACAAGCCGGCGGGCGCGCACTATTCCTTCGCCCAGCAGCGCGGCGATGTCGCAGCGGTGCTCGATGCACTGCACCTCGATCGCGTCGTGCTGGTCGGCCACGATGCCGGCGGTCCGGCGGCGCTGAACATGGCGCTGCTGCATCCCGAACGGGTCGCTTCCGTCGTGCTGATGAATGCGTTCTATGGCGAGGCGCCGGGGCTGCTGGTGCCGGAATTGATCGAAATCTTCTCGCACAAGCCGTTGCAGGCGCTGGCACAGCATTTCCTGGCCAGCCCGGCGCAATTCGCCTGGCTGCTCGACTTCCAGCGCCGCCTGCTGCTGGCGGATGCAAGCCCGTCCGGCCAGCGCCGCTATCAGGAGCTGCTCGGCCCGCTGATCGACGATAATTTCCGCCAGACCCCGAGTGCGGCGTCCGCCTTCGCGCAGATGACGGCGCAATTGCAGGACGAGATCGCCGCCAATACCGCCCGCATCCTGACGCTGCGCCGATCCGAAGTGCCGGTGGCGCTGATCTGGGGGCGCAACGACCCCTATCTGCACCTGTCGACGGCGGCCTTCCTGCAATCGCAGCTCCGCCATGGCGTGCTGCATGCGCTGGATGCTGGGCACTGGCCGCAGATCGACGCGGCGGAGGATGCCGCGCGCATCATGCTCGCCCTCTGATCATCGATCCCCCCGGCCCGCGCGGCCGGGGGCTGCCTTGTCCCCCGGAGAACCCCGATGCCCCGCATGTTTCGCGCAGCCTTCGCCGCCGGCCTCGTGCTGCTCGCCACCGCCAGTCCCGGCCTGGCCCAGAGCACCCGCAGCCCGCAGCCCCCGTCTCCGCCCGCGCCGGTCACTCGCATTCTCGCGATCGGCACCCTGGCCCCCGGCGGCAGCATGGCCGCTATCCGCGCCATTCTGCCGGCCGAGGTGAAGGCGACCGTGCTGCTCTATCTCGATGGCAGGATCGACCAATGGTACTCCCTTGCCGACGGCAAGGGCGTGGTCTTCCTGCTCAATATGACCGACCCCGGAAAGGCACATGCCATGCTGGAAGCCCTGCCGCTGGGCCGGGCGCATCTGATGCGCTTCGCCTTGATGCCGCTGGCCCCGCTTGCGCCGTTGCGCGCATTGCCGGGGATCGGCGGTGGTGCCCGCTGACGGGTCGGTCCGGCCTGCCCGATCATGGCGCGGTCCGCCGGGACGGTGCCGCGATCGCCCGCCACCTTGCGCTCCCCGTCCCAATCGGCCATCACCACAGCTTTCTTCCCACCCCCGCAGGCAAGCCATGCAGCGCATCTTCTCCGGCATTCAGCCCTCCGGCATTCCCACGCTCGGCAATTATCTGGGGGCGATCCGCAACTGGGTCGGCTTGCAGGGCGATCATGAATGCCTGTGGTGCGTCGTCGATCTGCACGCCATCACGGTGTTTCAGGAACCCGAGGCGCTGCGCACCCAGACGCGGGAGATGGCGGCAGTGCTGCTGGCCTGCGGCATCGATGCGCGGCGCCATATCCTGTTCGCGCAATCCTCAGTCCGCGCGCATGCGCAGCTTGCCTGGATCTTCAACTGCATCGCCCGGCTCGGCTGGCTGAACCGCATGACGCAGTTCAAGGACAAGGCCGGCAAGGACCGGGAGAATGCCTCGGCCGGCCTGTACGTCTATCCCAACCTGATGGCCGCCGATATCCACGCCTATCACGCAACCCGCGTGCCGGTGGGCGACGATCAGAAGCAGCATCTCGAACTCGCCAACGATATCGCGCAGAAATTCAACCATGATTACGGCGTCGATTTCTTCCCCGCGATCGAGCCGCTGATCCTCGGCCCGGCGGCGCGCGTCATGAGTCTGCGCGACGGCACGAGGAAGATGTCGAAATCCGATCCCTCCGATCAGAGCCGGATCAATCTGAACGACGATGCCGATACCATCGCGCTGAAAATCCGCCGCGCCAAGACCGATCCCGAACCGCTGCCGGAGCATGTCGGCGGCCTCGACGGGCGGGCGGAGGCGCGCAATCTGGTGGGCATCTATGCCGCCCTTGCCGGCACCGATCATGCCGCCGTGCTGGGTACATTCGGCGGCAAGGGTTTCGGCCCGTTCAAGGAGGCGTTGGCCGCCTTGCTGATCGACAAGCTTGCCCCGATCGCCGCCGAGGCGCGGCGCTATCTCGCCGATCCGGCGGGCGTGGATGCGATCCTGCGCGACGGTGCCAGCCGCGCCGCGGCCATCGCCGATCCGATCGTCGCCGAGGCGGAACGGCTGGTGGGGTTTTTGAGGCCGTAGAGCGCGATGACCGCAGGCGGACGCCGGAGGTCTGAATCGCGCGACCAGACATGTTGCGCGATGACCGCAGGCGGACGTCGGAGGTCTGAATCGCGCGACCAGACATGTTGCGCGATGACCGCAGGCGGACGCCGGAGGTCTGAATCGCGCGATGGCATGACGCCGGCACGGACCAGATTGGCTCGGTGCGTCGGGTGTTCGCGAGTGCCACCAGTGCGCCTGCCTATGCGTATGATCCGTATGGCAACCCGCTACAGGGCACGGCGCCCGCGACGGATTTTGGCTATGCGGGGTTGTTCTACAACGCCGATAGCGGGCTCGATCTGGCGGGCGCGCGGGCGTATGATCCGGTGGCGGGGCGGTGGCTGTCGAGGGACCCGCTGGGAGAAGGCGCGGACCCGCAGGGAAACCTCTACGCATATGTTGGGGGGGATCCGGTCGGGGCGGTTGATCCGAGTGGAAGGTTCGGGCTGCTGGTTGGCGCCTTGGTGGGGGCTGGGGTCGGAGGCGGGGTTGATCTTGCGGCACAATTGGCTGGCAATGGCGGCAATCTGTCATGCGTGAGTTGGGGAGAAGTTGGGGCATCGGCGTTAACCGGCGCTCTCGTCGGATCGGGTGAGGCTGTCGTCGCGCTTGCTGTTGAGGAGGCCGCAGAAGGCGCAGGCGGGCTTGGCTTAGAGGCGGCCGAATCTTGGGGAAATCCCGCTACCCTTGCCCGTCATTTCGCTGACCACGGAGCGGATTTTGGCGCGACCAGCGCCGAGGACTATGCCAGCCAGGCGTCTCAATTTCTCGAACGCTCGCAAGCCGAAGGGCTGCCGACCAAGATCGATCCGAGCGGTACTATCCGGACCTACGATCCAGCCAGCAACACCTTTGGCGCCTATAACGCGAATGGAACGACTAGGACGTTCTTCCAGCCTACGAGCCCGACTTATTTTGCTCGACAGCCCGGAGTTCCTCCGGCGATTTTCGGAGGGCCTTGAGATGCCCCATATTTGCCCAGTGTGTGGTTTTCCTGACTTAGAAGAGCCGCCTCGTAGCAAGTCGTCTGGCGGATCATATGAAATATGCCCGTCATGTGGATTTCAATTTGGGGTCTCCGATGATGACCGGGGCTTTAGCTACGAGCAGTGGCGCCAGCAGTGGATCGACGGCGGGATGACCTGGGATAAGGGGCGAACTGAGCCTCCTACTGGCTGGAATCCGGTCGAGCAGCTCCGCAATGTGGTGAGGGCAAGATAAAGCGGATTTGTGATCCGCCGGCCCTTTGGGCGTAAGTGGTTGTCTGCACATTGTTTTTGCACCTTGCAGGGGTGCCGAAGCGGCACCCGGGAAGGTGCGCGGGATGGCGCCTGAGGCGTTTTTCCTTTTGCTTTCAACGTTCAAACGTATGGCGGCCGCACGGTGCGGGATGGCCGGTTCCGCCGTTTCTACGCTGGCGCAAGTATTATTACGCCAGAGCACGACGGGCACTTGAAGTGACTTGGCAAGCATGGATCGGATGCCGATCGTCCGGTCATGGCAAAGGACGACAGCGACGATATCCGCATCCGGCCAGGCCGTTCCCGAGGGGCCGGAAGGCGGGCCAACCCGCGCGATCTGCCCTTCACCCATCAGGTCGAGCTTGCCGTGCGCCGGGCCGGCGGCAATCCCGGCCGGATCGGCCGTGGAGGCGCGGGCCTGAAGGGCGGAGGAAGCGGCCGGTTCAATGCGCATGGCCGGGGCGCCAAGGCGGCGGCATCCTCCCCGCGGGATGGCGGAATCTGGCAGAACGCGGTGAACGCGACGCCCAGGGTCGGCTTTGCCTATGACCCGTATTTCCCGCGCCTGACGGCGATGACGGACGGAACGGGGACCACAACGTATAGCTACGTGCCGGTTGGCACTTTTGGGGCGCTACAGCTGCAGCAGGAGGTCCAGGGCGGCGGGGCAAGCATTGCCTATGCGTATGATGCGCTGGGCCGGCTCTCCTCTCGCACGGTGTCGGGGGCCGGGGCGGAGAGTTTCGGGTATGACGCGCTGGGGCGGCTGGTGAGCCACGGCAGCGATCTGGGTTCCTTCACGCTGAGCTACCTGGGGGAGACATCGCAGCTGACGGAGCGCGCGCTGACGGGCACGACGCTATCGACGGTCTGGAGCTATCTTCCGAACAGCGGCGACCGTCGCCTGTCCGGGATCACGGATGTGGGCCTGTCCTCGGGTCAGACGAGCAGCTTCGCCTACACCAGCAACGCGCTGGGCTGGATCGGTTCGTCGACGGAGAGCGCGGATACCGCGACGGTGTATCTCGCCTCCCTCCAGCAGGAGAGCGTGGCGAACGGGCTGAACCAGATCGTGCGGCGCAACGGCCAGCCCCTGCGCAACGACGCGGACATATAGCTGGGACGCGGCGGGGCCTCCGGAAGGGCCCTGTATCCGACCGATGACGGCCAAAGCCTCGGCGGCGCGTGGAATTCGGATGGGCTGATCAGGTACCGATTTTGATGAGTTCGATATCTTTCTTGAGCAGTTGGTTGACCAGGGCGTTTAGCGAGGTTCCCTTGTCTCTGGCGCGTTCGGCAAGATAGGTCAGCACGTCCGGTTCGAGATGGACTGGGGGAATAAGATGCAGGCCGGGGCGATGGAATTTGCCCCGTTGTCCGTCGGTGAAATCGTATTCATCGCGCATGGTGTCAGGTTCCTTGTTGATATTGCCGTGTCTCGTTTTTGGTCGGCTGGCGGGCCGAGATGATACGGATCGCAGCGTTGGCGCCCTCGGGTCAGACGAGCAGTTTCGCCTGCACCCGCAACGCGCTGGGCTGGATCGGTTCGTCGACCGAGAGCGCGGATACCGCGACGGTGTATCCCGCCTCCCTCCAGCAGGAGAGCGTGGCGAACCCCCTGAACCAGATCGTGCGGCGCAATGGCCAGCCCTCACGCCGGCCCACAGCGACCGAACGGCGCCCCCCTATCCCTCCCTCGCGGCTTTCGCCAGCACCTCGGTCAGCATGCCGAGGTTGCGCTTCAGCGAGTCGAACCCTGCCGTCACCGTCACGCTCGGTTCGTGCAGATAAAGCGCCCGGTTCATCTCGATCTGCAGCGCGTGCAGCCCATCGGCCGGGCGGCCATAGCGTTGGGTAATGGTGCCGCCCTTGTAGGGATCGTTGATGGTGATGCGATAGCCCATGCCGCTCAATGTATCGGCGGCCAGCGCGGTCAGGCGCGGCGTGCAGCTTGTGCCGTCGCGATCGCCCAGCACGAAATCCGGCCGGCGCGCCCCGGCCCCGTCCGGGGTCATGGCATTGCCGATGGATTTCATCGAATGCCAGTCGATCATCCAGGCATGGCCGAACCGCGCGCGCAGCGCCTCCAACTCCGCCCGCAGCCGGGCGTGATAGGGGCGATGGATGGTGGCGATGCGCCGGGCGATTTCGGCGGAAGGCAGCGGCGCGGGATTGATCGTCAGCCCCGGCACCACGTAGCGGCGGATCAGCCCCAGCCCCATGCGGGTCTTCTCGCCCGGTGCCAGTTCCCCTGGCCAGGGATCGGCGAGCAAAGCGGGATCGAGATCGCCCTCGGCGCGATTGAGGTCGATGTAGCAGCGCGGATAGTGCGCCGCGAGCAGGGCGACACCCTGCCCAGGCGCCGCAGTCAGCAGATCGTCGACATAGGCATCCTCGCCCAGCCGCAATTCGGCGCGGGTCAGCGTGCTCTGCCAGTCTTCGGGGTAATGGCGTCCGCTGTGGGGGCTGCTGAACAGCAGCGGCGCGCAACGATCGGGCACGGCCTCGGTGAAGGTGAAACTCTCATTCATCCGCCGGCTTCCTCCAATGCTGCGGCCGCCATCAGCCAGGCTTCCTCGGCGGCGGCGGCTTCGCGCGCGATGGCGCCCAGGCGGGTATTGGCCGCCGTGATCTCGGCAACCCGCCCGGGGGCATAGATCGCCGGATCGGCCAGCCTGGCCTCGATCGCGGCACGTTCGGTGGCCAGGCGGGCAAGCTTCGCCTCCGCCTCCTTCGCTTCGCGGCGCAGCGGGGCCAGGGCGGCGCGCGCCTCGGCCCGGTCGCGCCGGTCGTCGCGCTGGCTGCGCACCGGCTCGCGCCCGGCCGGGCGTGCGCGCTCGGCCAGCAAGGCGCGGTATTCGTCCAGATCGCCGTCATAGGGCCGCACCGTGCCATCGGCGACCAGCCAGAACCGGTCGGCGATCAGTTCGACCAGATGCGGGTCATGGCTGATCAGCAGCACCGCGCCCTCGAATTCGGCAAGCGCGCGCACCAGCGCCTCGCGCGCATCGATGTCGAGATGGTTGGTCGGTTCGTCCAGGATCAGCAGATGCGGCGCCTCGCGCGTCGCCAGCGCCAGCAGCAGCCGGGCTTTTTCGCCGCCCGACAGATCGGCGGTCGGCGTGCCGACGCGATCCGCATCCAGGCCGAAACGGGCGAGCTGGGCGCGCTGGATGGTTTCGCTGGCCCGCGGAATGGCCCGCGCCATGTGATCGAGCGCGCTGTCGGCACCGATCAGCTCCTCGGCCTGATGCTGGGCGAAATAGCCGACCGCGAGCCGGGCGCTGCGGCGGATTTCGCCGGCCAGCGGATCGAGCCGCCCGGCCAGCAGCTTGGCGAAGGTCGATTTGCCGTTGCCGTTGGCACCCAGCAGGGCGATCCGGTCCTCGGCATCGACGGTCAGCGACAGGTTGCGCAGCACCGCCCGCCCGTCATAGCCCGCGCTCACCCGTTCCAGCGCCAGGATCGGCGGCGCGAGGCGGGCCGGGGCGGGAAAGGCGAAGCGGGTCGGTGCATCCTCGATCACCGCCTCGATCACCGGCAGGCGGGCCAGCGCCTTGACGCGCGCCTGGGCCTGGCGCGCCTTGCTGGCCTTGGCGCGGAAGCGGTCGACGAAAGCCTGCATATGGGCGCGCTGCTCGGTCAGTTTCGCTGCCGCCTGGGCCTGCTGCTCGGCGCGTTCGGTGCGGATGCGCACGAAAGCCTCGAACCCGCCCGGGGTCAGCGACAGACGGGCGCGGTCGAGATGGGCGATGGCATCGACCGCGCGATCCAGCAGCCCGCGATCGTGGGAGACGATCAGCGCCGCGCCGGGAAAGCGCGACAGCCAGGTTTCCAGCCACAGCGTCGCTTCGAGGTCGAGATGGTTGGTCGGCTCGTCCAGCAGCAGCAGATCGGGATTGGCGAACAGGGCGGTGGCCAGCGCCACGCGCATCCGCCAGCCGCCGGAAAAGGAACCGACGGGGCGCGCCTGCGCCTCGGCATCGAAGCCCAGCCCGGCCAGGATGGCGGCGGCGCGGGCGGGCGCGGCGTCGGCTTCGATGGCACGCAGACGCTCGTGGATTTCCCCCAGGCGTTGCGGTGCGGCGGTGTCGAGGGCGGCGAGCAGCGCCAGCCGCTCCGGATCGCCGGTCAGCACGGTATCGACCAGCGTGGCGGGCCCGGCCGGGGCTTCCTGCGCCACCGTTGCCATGCGCGCCCCGGCGGCCAGGCGGATGGTGCCGCCATCGGGGGTGATCAGCCCCTGAATGGCGCGCAGCAGCGTCGATTTGCCGGCGCCGTTGCGCCCGACCAGCCCGACGCGGCGCCCCGCCTCGATGGTCAGATCGGCACCGTCCAGCAGAAGCCGGCCGCCCAGACGGATGGAGATGTCGCGGAGAAAGAGCAGGCTCATGATCGGGGCGGTTTACGGCGGGCGGGGCTCAGGTGGAAGGGTGTTTGACGTGCGCGCGCGCGCGGTCTAAAGCCCCGCGCCACGCAATCCCCCGATCAGACACAGGGTTTTCGCCATGGCCATCGAGCGCACTTTCTCCATCATCAAGCCGGATGCCACGCGGCGCAACCTGACCGGGCAGGTCAATGCCTGCCTGGAGGAGGCGGGGCTGCGCATCATCGCCCAGCGCCGCATCCAGATGACCACCGCGCAGGCCGAAAGCTTCTACGGCGTGCATCGCGAGCGCGGGTTCTTCCGCGATCTGGTGACTTTCATGACCTCCGGCCCGGTCGTGGTGCAGGTGTTGGAAGGGGAGAATGCGGTGGCCCGCAACCGCGAGGTGATGGGCGCGACCGATCCCGCCAAGGCCGCCGCCGGCACCATCCGCGCGCGTTTCGCCGAGAGCATCGAGGCCAATTCGGTGCATGGCTCCGACAGCGCCGAGAATGCCGCGATCGAGATCGCCTTCTTCTTCGCCGGCACCGATCTGGTCGGTTGATCCGGCGGGGGGCCGCCGCGTGCGGCCCCGCCGGCTTTCGCGCTCACATCGGCTCGAGCACGATCATCCTGCCCTGGCTGCGGCTGGGCGGGGCGCGGCGGATGATGATTTCCACATCCCGGCCCAGCAGGGTCAGCCAGCGCACCAACTGGTCCATGCTTTCCGCCCGGGTCTGCCCGTGCAGCAGTGCCGATAGCTGCGTCGCGCTGATGCCGCAGAGGCGCGCCGCCTCCTCGGTCGACATGCTGCGCTGGGACATGACGCTGCCGATGGCCACGATCAACCGGCTATGCACGCCGGCATCCGACAGCGCGCCGCCTGGACGGGCGGGCGGGACGAGTGCGAATTCGAGATCGGTTCCATGCGTCGTGGTGGCCATGGTGCACGCTCCGTCGTCCGTTCCGGGGCGACCTGCAGGTCGCCTGGAATAAATAGGCCCCTTGCATAGGGCTGTCGCTCACGGAACGATCATACCACGTAGTGTTGAATGCGGTGCAGCATGGAATATTCACGACAATACGAAGAGATAATATTTTCGTGAAAATTAGGTAATCCGGAACGGTCGGTTCCCGGTGCGGACGCGGTATTTCCCGTCTTTTTTAAGATTTCGCTGGAACGCTACAGATCTGCTTGCAGAAATGCGGCCACGCTGGCCACGAAGCCAGCGGGATCGTCGGCGTGCAGCCAATGCCCGGCGGATTTCAGGGCGGCGAAGCGCACCGCCGGCAGCAGGGCGCGACAGGCGGTGCGCGCTTCGTCCGGCACATAATCCGATCGGGCGCCGCGCAGCACCAGGGCCGGGCCGGAATAGGGCGGTCCCTCCGGCGCCTGCCAGCCTTCGATGGCGGGCAGGGCGGCGGTGATCTCCGCCAGGCCGATCCGCCAATGCGGCGCGGGGGTAAGGGCAAGATTCTGCAACAGGAAACCGCGCAGTCCGGCATCGGCGATGCTGCCGGCGAGTGCCGCATCGGCGGCCGCGCGCGTCAGGCCTTGCGGTAGCGGCAGCGCCAGCAGCGCCTCGGCGAACCGGCGGTTGCGCGGCGGATAGGCGATCGGGGCGATATCGGCGACGATCAGCCGGGCGATCCGTTCCGGCGCGGCGCAGGCGAGATGCATCGCCACCTTGCCGCCCATCGAATGGCCCAGCAGGGCGACGCGGCCGAGCCCCATGGCATCGAGCGTCGCCCGCACATCGGCGGCCATCCCAGGATAGGTCATCGCCGGATCATGCGGGCTGCCGCCATGGTTGCGTAGGTCCAGGGCGAGCACGTGCCGCCCGGGCGGGCCCGCCGCGAGCATGCGCTGCACGGCACCGAAATTGCGCGCCGCGCCGAACAGCCCGTGCAGCAGCACCAGCGGCAGGGCGGCGCCGTCGCGTGGCCCCGCTTCGATCGCATGCAGGATCATCGGTTCCGCTCCACTGCCATCGGTCCCGCCGCCGGCATCTCTGCCGCGCGGGCGGGCCAGGCGGCCAGTGCCACGCCGCCGAGGATCAGGGTCGAGCCAGTCAGTAAATCAGGGGTGAAGGCCTCGCCCAGGATCAGGTTGGACAGCGCCAAGCCCACCGCCGGCGTCGCCAGAAAGCCGATCGAGGAGACGATGGCGGGCAGCGCCGCCGTCGCCTCCAGCACGCACCAGGTGCCGAACGGGCCGGCGATCGCGCCGATATAGAGCACCGCCGCCCAGGCCGCGGGCGCCTTGCCGATGCCGCCTTCGGGATGGGCGATCAGCAGCGGCGCCAGCACCAGGCTGGCGAGCAGGAAGCTGAAAGGCAGCGTGGCCAGCATGCCGCTGCGCGGGCGGACCTGGCGCAGCACCAGGATCGCCACCGACCAGGACAGGGCCGCGCCCAGCAACAGGGCATTGCCGATCAGCGTGCGCGGGTCGCGCCAGTCGATCGCCCACGGGCCGATCAATACGCCGACCCCGCCCAGCCCGCAGGCTACCGCCAGCCAGCGACGCACGGGAATGTGTTCGCCCAGGAAGATCAGCGACAGCGGCACCACCCAGACGGTGGTAGTATTCGCCAAGATCGTCGTCCGTCCGGCCGAAACCCAGGCCACCGCCTCGTGCGCAAGGGCGAAATAGATGCCGAGCTGGAACACTCCGACCGCGCCGATCACCCTCCAATCCCGTCCGACGGGCCGGGCAAGACGCCCGCGCGCCGCCAGGATCGCCGCCGCCGTCAGGCAGGACAGCACCGCCCGCGCCTCGGCCAGCCAGAGCGGCGCGGCACCGCGATCGATGGCAAGTTTGGTAAGCGGCCAGGCGGAAGCCAGCAGCACGACGGACGCGCCGAGTTGCAGCAGGCCGCGTCGCGGTATGGCGGCCGGGCGCGGGGTCGGTGGAAGCGATTGCGAAACGTCAATCAATCGTGACATAAGCATTAAATGACCTTTTCCCTCATTGGCCGGTGCGCCCGTACCGGACAGTTCGGCGCCGTTGCCGCAGGAGCGGCGATGGCGACGGGTGCGCGCGTGGCATTTTGTGCCGCCGGCATCGGCGCCGCGCTGACCCAGCACCGCACCGATCCGCGGCTGGGTCCGGCTGCCCTGGCTTTGCTCGCCCAGGGCATGGATGCCGCGGGCGTGGTTCGGCAATTGATGGACAACAACCCCGAGGCACGCTGGCGCCAGATCGCGGTGCTGGACCGCACCGGCCAGGGCGCGGTGTTCAGCGGTGCGCGCACCCGCCCGGAAATGAGCGAGGCCGCCGGTCCGAATGTCTGTGCGATCGGCAATCTGCTGGCCAGCGCCCGGGTGCCGGCGGCCATGCGCGTGGCTTTCGATGCCGATCCGGCTTTGCCGCTGCCCGAACGCCTGGTCCGCGCGCTGGAGGAGGGGCTGGCGGCCGGCGGCGACATGATGCCGCTGCACAGCGCCCATCTGCTGGTGGTCGACCAGGCGCCATTCCCGGTCATCGATCTGCGAATCGACTGGCATGACGAGCCGGTGACCGAATTGCGCGCCTTGTGGGAACGCTTCGCCCCGTTGGCGCCGGTCTTTCTGCAGCGCGCGCTGGATCCCGATAACGCGCCCTTCCTGTAGGCGTGGCGGCTATCCATCCAGGCGCAGCATGATCTTGCCGATATGCTGGCTGCTTTCCATCAGCTGGTGCGCCTCCGCCGCCTGAGCGAGGGGGAAGGTCGCGTGGATCACCGGAGCGCAACGCCCCGAATCGAGGATCGGCCAGACCTTGGCGCGTAGCTCCTCGGCGATCGCGGCTTTCTCGGTCGCGCTGCGCGGGCGCATGGTCGATCCGGTGATGGTCAGGCGTTTGGTCATCACCGTCAGAAAATCGAAGGACTCGACCTTCGATCCCTGCATGAAGGCGACCAGCACCAGCCGTCCATCCATGGCGAGGCAGCGCAGATTGCGCGTCATATACGGTCCGCCGACCATGTCGAGAATGACGTCGACCCCCTTGGGCGCCACCTCTTTCAGCACCGCGGCGAAATCCTCGCTGCGGTAATTGATCGCCCGGGTGGCGCCGAGTTCGACGCAGGCGGCGCATTTTTCCGCCGAACCGGCGGTGGCGTAGATGCGCGCGCCGAAGGCATGGGCGAGCTGGATGGCCGTGACCCCGATGCCCGACGTGCCGCCATGCACCAGCGCCGTCTCGCCGGCACGGAGCCGGCCGCGTTGAAACAGATTGGCCCAGACGGTGAAATAGGTCTCCGGCAGGGCAGCGGCGCGGAGTGCGTCATAGCCCTTGGGCCAGGGCAGGCATTGTCCGACCGGCACCGCGACATACTCGGCATAGCCGCCGCCATTGGTCAGGGCGCAGACCCGATCACCCACGGCATGGCCGCTCACGCCCTCGCCGAGTGCCGCGATCTCGCCGGCGACTTCCAGGCCCAGAATCGCACTGGCGCCGGGCGGCGGCGGATAATGGCCGAGGCGCTGCTGCACATCGGGGCGGTTGACGCCGGCGCAGGCGACACGGATCAGCACCTCTCCCGCGCCGGGTGCGGGCAGGGGCCCGGTGGTCAGGGACATGCCTTCGGGGCCGCCGGGCACGAAGGTGATGTGGCGCATGGTGGGGGGCAGGGTCATCGCGTTCACTCCGCAGGGCCGCACCGCATGGTCGGGTCGGCGGGCGGCAGGTTCGGGGCGGGGCGATGGCACGTCAAGGCTTGCGCGGGCGCATGGGCGCGTGGTGCGCACCCCACGCGTTGTTGCGGGGTCATTGCCTTCCCTGCGCGTTATGGTTGAATCCTGCGCCGCCTGCCTTCCCGCCCCATTCCCGCACGGTCCCCCGCCCCGATGAATTCCGGCGCCATCATGTTCTGCCTCGACGCCGCGCTGATCGCCCTGTTATGGCCGGTCATCGCGTGGTTCACCCTGGCCGGCAGCGTGCCGCATCTCGGGCCGGGGATCGGCGTGGTCGTGGCGCTGTACGGCGGCATCAATCTCCTGTCGCTGTACGCGCTGGGAATGTATCGGCGCGACATCATCCTGACCGTGCGTCGCGCCATCCGCCGCCTGCCGCTGGTGGTCGGGATCGGCGCGATCGGGGCGACGGCGCTGCTGCTGCTGGTCCCCCCGCTGCTGGTGGTCCATCGCAGCAGCTGGCCGCATCGCTTCACCGATCCGCTGTTCATCGCCGCCGCCTTCTGCTTCACCGGCTGCGGCATGGTGGCGCGGCTGATCTTTCTACGTCTGCGCAAATCCCGCCTGCTGAAACGCCGTCTGCTGATCGTCGGCGCCGGAGAGCGGGCATGGGACCTCGTCTGGATGCTGAAGAACGAAGGGCGCAACCTGCATTACGACGTCACCTTCGTGCATGATGATCGCTTCGGGAAGGTCGATCCGCGCCTGGCACAAAGCAGCGCGAGCAGCATCATCCGTGTGAACAGCGGCTATCTGGCCACCGCGCGGCGCCTGCGCAGCGACCAGATCGTCATCGCGCCGGATGAACGGCGCGGCATGCCGCTCGATCTGCTGATCGACTGCAAGATGGCAGGCTATCCGGTCTATCAATACATGAGCTTCCTGGAGACGGAGATCCGCCGCATCGACATCAAGCGGCTCGACCTGACCTGGCTGCTCTATTCCGACGGCTTTGCCACCACCGCGCTCGACCGGTTTCTTAAACGGATGCTCGATATCACGGTCAGCCTGGCGCTGCTGATCCTTACCTCGCCGCTGCTGCTGGGCGGGATCGTGGCGGTCTGGCTGCAGGATCGGCATTCGCCCTTCTATTCGCAAACCCGCGTCACCCGGGGCATGCGTGAATTCAGCATCCTGAAATTGCGCACCATGCGCATCGATGCCGAAGCGGCCGGCGCGGTCTGGGCGGGGGCGCAGGACCGGCGGATCACCCGCATCGGCAATTTCCTGCGGCGCACCCGGATCGATGAGATCCCGCAATTATTTAATATCCTGCGCGGAGAGATGTCGTTTGTCGGGCCGCGCCCGGAACGCCCGGAATTCATCCGTGACCTGGCCGAGAAGCTGCCGCTGTACAATGAGCGCCATATCGTCAAAGCCGGGCTGACCGGCTGGGCACAGATCAATTATCCCTATGGCGCGTCGCTGGATGATGCGCGTTCCAAGCTGAGTTACGACCTTTACTACGTGAAGAACGCCTCGATCGGACTGGATCTGCTGATCATCCTGCAGACGCTGCGGGTAGTGCTGTGGCCCTCGGGGGTGCGGTAGCCGGGCGGCCGCCCGCCCGTCGGATCAGCCTGGCCCATGGCGCGTTTTCGGCACTTGCCAGCCATAGGCTGCGATGCTGCGATGCATCCAGGAGGCCCCATGCCGACAGCCACGCCCGACCCGATCACCGCCGAGCTGTTCCGCAACGCCATCGCAGCGCTCGGCGACGAGATGTCGCTGACCATCTACCGCACCGCCTATTCCGGGGTGCTCAAGAATATCATGGATTATTCCACCGCGATCTGTGACGCGGAGGGGCGGCTGGTGGCGCAGGGCCTGTCGCTGCCCGGCCATCTCTGTTCGATCCCGGTCGCGCTGAAAGCCACCATCGCGCATTTCGCCGGCGAGATCGAAGAAGGCGATATCCTGACGATGAACGATCCCTATGAAGGCGGGATGCATCTGCCGGATATCTTCGTCTTTCGCCCTGTTTTCGTGGCAGGAGAGTTGCTCGCCTATGGCGCGACGATCTGCCACCATACCGATGTCGGCGGGCGGGTGGCCGGGTCGAATGCCTCCGACAGTACCGAGATTTTCGCCGAGGGGCTGCGTATCCCGCCGCTCAAGCTCTACGAGCGGGGCCGGCCCAATACGACGCTGCTGCGCATCATCGAGAAGAATGTCCGCCTGCCGGGCCGGGTGCTGGGCGATCTGCGTTCCCAGCTTGCCGCCTGCGAGATTGCCGCGCGCGGCATCGCCGAGCTTGCGGCGCGCCACGGCGTGGATGGGCTGCGCGCGCTGATGGCCGAGACGATGGATTATTCCGAACGCCTGACCCGCGCCTGTCTGGCCGAGCTGCCGGACGGGGAGGCGCGCTTCACTGACTGGATCGATGACGATCAGATCGACGCGGGCGTACCGGTCAAGCTGGTCTGCACGGTACGCAAAACCGGCGATCGCATAACGGTGGACTGGACCGGCAGCGCGCCGCAGGTCAAAGGCGCGATCAACAATACCTGGAGCTATACGGCGGCGGCGTCGTACACGGCGGTGAAATCGCTGCTCTCGGTCAACATGCCGAATAATGACGGCGTATTTCGCGCGATCGACGTCATCGCCCCGCCGGGCACCGTCACCAATGCCTTGCCGCCGGCCGCCTGCGCCGCGCGCGGGCTGACCGGGTTCCGTGCCACCGATTGCTGCTTCGGCGCTCTGGCGGCGCTGTATCCGGGGCGTGTCTTCGCGGCATCGGATGGCGGCAATACCGGCATTACCATCGGCGGCTATCATGCCGATCGCTCACCCTACATCTATGTCGATTTTCTGTCGGCCGCCTGGGGCGCGCGTCCGTGGGCGGACGGGCTGGATGGCAACACGACGATGTTCGCCAATATGGCGAGTTTCAGCATC
>JAGWRU010000111.1 GCA_028869595.1 Rhodospirillales bacterium | reverse complement strand
TGCGGCGGATCACCTGGTCGCCGGGCATCATGTCGTGCAGCGCATCATAGAGCGGGCGCAGGTAGGGATCGATCTTTTCCTTCATGTCGCCGGGCAGGAAGCCCAGCCTTTCGCCCGCCTCCACCGCCGGGCGGCACAGCACGATGCGATCGACCCGCCCGGCCTGGAGCATCGCCACCGCCTGGGCCACCGCCAGATAGGTCTTGCCGGTGCCGGCGGGGCCGACGCCGAACACCATTTCGTGGTTGGCCAGCGCGTCCATATAGGTCGCCTGGCCCGGGCTGCGCGGTCCCACCGCGCCGCGCCGCGTGCGGATCGCCGGCAGATCGGAAAGCGGCAGGCGCGGATCGGCGGCATCGGGTTCGGCGATGCGGATCGCCGCCTCCACCTCCGCCCGGCCGATGCTTTCCCCGCGTTCCAGCCGCTGCCACAGGGCGCGCAGCATCCCTTCCACCAGTTCGACCCGCGCCGGCTCTCCGGCGATGGCGATGCGGTTGCCCCGGCAGGACAGGCGCACACCCAGCGCCTGCTCGATGCGGGCGAGGTGGCGGTCATGCTCGCCCAGCAGCAGCGCCAGCAGGGCGTTGTTGCCGAATTGCAGCGTCACCGGCTTGCCGGGAACGGGACCGAGGGAAACGGCGGAGGGCGATGCGACGATGTGGGTCAAGCGCAGACTCGCTCCTGTTGCAGCGTTGCTTGGGGGATCGCGGCGGTCGAGGGAAAGGCCAGTGCGCCGGACAGAGAATTGGTGTGCGCGGCGAGGATATCCACCGCCACTTCCTGCCCGGCGAGGTGATCCGGCCCGTTCAGATGGACCGGTTGCAGATAGGGGCTGCGCCCGGCGATCTGGCCGGGATGGCGGCCCGCCCCGGTGATCAGCACGCCCAGGCGGCGCCCGGCGCAGGCGGCGTTGAAGGCGGCCTGCTGTTCGCGCAGCAGCGCCTGCAGGGCCTGCAGGCGGCGATCCTTCTCCGCCTCCGCCACCTGCGCGGGCACGCCTGCCGCCGGGGTGCCGGGACGGGGGGAATATTTGAAGCTGAAGGCCTGCGCGAAACCCACCGCGGCGATCAGGTCCATGGTTGCCTGGAAATCCGCCTCGCTTTCGCCGGGATGGCCGACGATGAAATCCGACGACAAGGCGAGATCGGGCCGCGCCTCGCGCAAAGCGGCGATGGTCTCGCGGTACTGCGCCGCCGTGTGGCCCCGGTTCATCGCCGCCAGGATGCGATCCGATCCCGATTGCACCGGCAGATGCAGGAAGGGCATCAGCGCCGGGATGTCGCGATGCGCGGCGATCAGCCCCGCATCCATGTCGCGCGGGTGCGAGGTGGTGTAGCGCAGGCGAAGAAGCCCGGGGATGGCCGCCAGTTCCTGGAGTAGCGCGGCCAGCGTCCACACCCCGCCCTGCGGCCCGGCGCCGTGCCAGGCATTCACGTTCTGGCCGAGCAACACGATCTCCCGCGCGCCGCCGGCCACCAGATGGCGGGCCTCGGCCAGCACGGCGGCGGCCGGGCGGCTCGCCTCCGCCCCGCGCGTATAGGGCACGACGCAGAAGGAGCAGAATTTGTCGCAGCCTTCCTGGATGGTCAGAAAGGCGGAAACCCCGCTGGCCGGGCCGGGGGCGGGCAGATGGTCGAATTTATCCTCGGCGGGGAAATCGGTCTCGATCACCGCGCCGCCGGCGCGCGCCGCGCGGGCGACCATTTCCGGCAGGCGGTGATAGGTCTGCGGCCCCAGCACGATATCGACATAGGGGGCGCGGGCGAGGATTTCCTTGCCCTCCGCCTGGGCGACGCAGCCGGCCACCGCCAGAATGGTGGGCGCGCCCGCCGCCGCGCGCGCTTCCTTGACGCGGCGCAGCCGGCCCAGTTCGGAGAACACCTTCTCCGCCGCGCGATCGCGGATATGGCAGGTATTGAGGATGACCATATCGGCCTCCTCCGGCGTATCGGTCGTGGCATAGCCGAGCGGGGCCAGCACATCGGTCATGCGTGCGCTGTCGTACACGTTCATCTGGCAGCCCCAGGTGATGACGTGCAGCCGGCGGGGAAGGGGGGATTGATGCGTCACGGACCGAACTCCAGCCACCCTGGCCGGACGATCCCGGCACGGGGAGCGGGAAAAAGCCTCCAACAGCGCGGCCCGGTCAAGCGCAAGAGCGCGTTCGCACCTCCGTTTGGCTGAAGCTATCTGGCCGGAAAGGGCCGTGGCCTGTCAATCATTCCAGGGAAGACCGTTTTGTTTCAGTCCGCGCCGCTGCCCGGCCGGGCGTGATGGCGCGCCGCCCCGCACGCGGGCTGCGCGATGTCCTCGGCATCCGGGTCATCACGCAAACGCCGCCGACGCCTCCGTCTCGGGCGCTTCCGGCGTCTCCGGCGCGCTCAGCGCCTCGGCCGGGCGGTTCTGGCGCAGCGTCGCCGCGCCATCGGCGACGATCGTCCAGACCGTGCGGCTCAGCGCCTTGCGGTCGGCATAGCGGGCCGGGTCGATCGGCGTATGCAGCAGGATCGTCACCCGCAGCCCGCGCTGCTGGGTCAGCCGCCAGGCATGGCTGGCAATGTCCATATCGCCGTACCACGCGAAAAGCGGCCGGCTCGCCCGCCCGGTCGGCAGCCCGGCAAGGCGGTCGTAGACGATGGAAACCGGCTGGATCAGCGGCTTCGACGGCCCATCGGCCAATGCGAAGAACGAGGACCGGAAGGGCAGCACCCGCGAACCGTCCGAGGTCGTGCCCTCCGGGAACAGGATCAGATCGTCCCCGGCGGCCAGCCGCGCCTCCAGCGCCTCGCGCTCGGTCCCGGTGCGGCCGCGCTGGCGGCTGACGAACACCGAACGCCCCAGCCGCGCCACCTGCCCGATCACCGGCCAGCCCGCGACATCGGCCTTGGCGACGAACCGCCCGGGCAGCCGCCCGCCCAGTGCGGCGATATCCAGCCAGGAGGAATGGTTGGAGACATACACCACCGCCCGCCCGCGCGCCGAGGCGGCGGGTGCGCCGATCACCCGTACTTTCAGCCCGATCAGGCGGCAGATCACCCGCCAGTAGAAGCGCGCGAATCCATCGGCCGGCCGATGCCCGCCGGGCAGCAGCAGCAACAGCGCCTGCACCGCCATGGCCGGCAGGGTCCACAGGATCACTTCGGCGATGCGGCGGATGGCGCGCAGCCGGCGATGGCGGCGCGGCGGCGCGCCCGACAGCAGATCCTCCGCCCCCGCAGGGAAAGCGGTGCGGACCAGGGGGGTGCGCTTGGCGACCAGCCGGCTTGGGGCATCTCGCATAGGCTGCCGATACCAAGCGTTGCGTGGCGCCACAATGGCAGGCGCGTGACGTTTGCGCGAAAGCAACGAATCCCCCAGCGCCGCAGGCACCTACCCCAGCGCCGCAGGCACCGACCCCAGCGCCGCAGGCACCTACCATTGATCGTCCCTGCCCTGCCGCAGGCGCGACACAGGCGCTATGCTGGCGCCGATGCAGTGCCGTTTGCCCCGCCCGCACGCCTTGCTGCGCCATTCGCGTCTCTGGCTGCTGGCCCTGCTGGCGCTGCTGACCGTCCCGGCGCGCGCCGCCGATCCGCAGCCCTACACCGCCCGGATTTCGCCCACCGGCATCGCCGCGCTGGATCAGGCGCTGCACGACGCCTCCTCGCTGATCGCGCTCGGCCCGCATGTGCCGGTCGGCGCCTTCGCCCTGATCGCGCGCGCGCGCGCCGATCGCGCCCGCCTGGCGCAGGTGGCGGACGGGTTCGGCTATTACGCCGCCACCATCGCCATCCGCATCGACGGGCTCGCCCTTGCCGACCCCACCCTGGCCGAGGCGCTGCATGCCGCGCCCGCCGCGCCGCCCGTGCCGGTCGTCATCACCGTCACGCCCGGGGTGCGGTTTCACCTCGGCCATGTCGGCGTCTCCGGCAGCCTGCCGCCGGGCATCGCGCTCGCCCTCGCGCCGGGCGCGCCGGCCATCGCCGCGCGCGTGCTGGCCGCCGGCACGGCGCTGCGCAACGCCCTGCTCGATGCCGGTTATGCGCTGGCCAAAGTCTCCGCGCCCGACGCCGTGCTGCGCCCCGCCGCGCATGCGCTCGATATCCGCTTCACCGTCGATGCCGGCCCGCGCGTCGATCTGGGCGCCATCACCATCACCGGCACGCGGGCGATGGATGCCGGTTTCGTGCGGCGCTGGCTGCGGCTGCATCCCGGCGAGCGCTTCGATCCGCGCACCCTCGATGCCGCCCGCGCCCGGCTCGACAAGCTCGGCGTCTTCGCGAGCATCCGCATGGAACCGGCCAGCGCGCTCGGCGCCGATGGCCGCCTGCCGCTGCGCGTCGTGGTCAGCGAGCGCAAGCGCCATTCCGTCGAACTCGGCGCCGATTACAGCACCGATCTGGGCGCCGGGCTGAGCGCCACCTGGATCGACCGCAACCTGTTCGGCCATGCCGAAAACCTGGCGCTGGGGGCGAATTTCAATGCCGGCGGCACGGCCGAGCCGCAGCCCAGCTACACCGTGACGGCGCGCTTCACCAAGCCGGGCTTCCTGCGCCAGGACCAGTCGCTGATCGCCTCGCTCGGCGCGGTGCAGGAGAATCTGGACGCCTATTCCCAGACCGCGCTGCGCGAACGCCTCGGGTTGCGCCGCGCGCTGGCGCCGGGCTTGTCGCTCTCGGTGTCGCTGGCCGCCGAGCAGGAGCGGGTGACCCAGGAAGACATCGCCCGGCGCTATGATCTTTTCTCCCTGCCGGTGCGGCTGCGCTGGGATACCACCAATAACCCGCTCGATCCGACGCGCGGCTTCCGCCTGACGGCGCTGGCCGCGCCGACCCATTCCTTCGGCCCGGGCGATGCGACCTTCACCGTCGCGCAGATCTCCGGCTCCACCTATCTCGACGCGAGCCCCGTGTTCCGCGAAGCGCCGGGCCGTTCGGTGCTGGCGATGCGCGCCTTGCTGGGCCAGATCATCGGCGCCGGCGCCTTCGACCTGCCGCCCGATCAGCGCTTCTATGCCGGCGGCGGCGGCACGGTGCGCGGCTTCAAATACCAGTCGATCGGTCCGGTTTTCGCCGACGGCAAACCCCAGGGCGGCAGCGCCACGGCGATCGGCGCGCTGGAATGGCGCCAGCGCATCGGCGCCCAGTACGGTGTCGCGGCCTTCGTCGATGCCGGGCAGGTGGGCGACGGCGCGCTGCTGGCCAGCGGCCACTGGCAGGTGGGCGCGGGCATCGGGCTGCGCTACTACACCGCGATCGGCCCGATCCGGCTGGATGTCGCGGTGCCGGTCACGAACCAGCCCGGCTCCGGCGCGTTTCAACTCTATATCGGCATCGGCCAGGCCTTCTGATGCGCCCTGTTCTTCGCCTGCTACGCGACGCGCTGCTGCTTTCCCTGCGGATCGCCGCCCTGGTGCTGGCGCTGGCGGTGATGCTGCCGCTCGCCCTGCTGGCGGCGATCAACACCGCGCCGGGGCGCACGGCGCTGGCCGATCTGATCACCCGCGTGAGCGGCAACACGCTGCGCGTCAGCGGCCTGGCCGGCGCCCTGCCCTGGCATCCGCGTGCCGCGCGCATCGCGCTGCGCGGCGCGGACGGCAAGGATTGGCTGGTACTGTCCGATGTCGCCGCCGACATCGATCCGGCGGCGCTGCTGGATCGCCGATTGACGCTGACCCGGCTGGTGATCGGCAAGGCATCGGTGCGGTCCCAGCCGCCTGCCGGCAAGGGCGGGACCAGCGCGCCCTTGCCGGTGGCGATCCGCGTCAAGGCGCTGTCGATCCCAGTGCTGCATCTCGACCCCGCCGTGGCGATCCGCCCGCTCGATCTTGCGGTGACGGGGCAGGTGGCATTGACGCGCGGCTATGCCCCGAGCGGGGCCCTGCACGTTACCGCCGGCAAGGCGGCGCTACCGGGCGGCCTCGGCGTGGCCGGTGCCGCCGCCGATCTGCGCCTGGACCGGGCAGGCGCGCTGCATCTAGCGCTGCGCGTGGCCGGCGCGGCGGCTTCGTCCTGGCAGGCGCCGGGGCCTATTGCGCTGACGCTCGCCACGCATCTCGCCGATCCGCTGGCGGCGCTGACGCTGCGGCTCGACGGACCGCAGACGGCGCTGACGGGGAGTGCCGGCTATGCCGATGGAAAGGCGCATGTCGCGCTGGCCGGCGCGCTGGGGGCCGCGCCGCTGACGCTGGACCTGGCCGCTGCCCAAGCGGGCGGCGGCGGTGCGGGCGGCGGCGATGCGGGCGGCGGCTGGGCGGTGCAGCAGGCCCGCTTCGCCTGGCGCGGCATCACCCTGGCCGGCACCGCCCGCATCCCCGCCGCCGCGCCGCCGCGGATCGATGCCGCAATGCGCCTTGCCGATCTGCGCGACATCGCCCCGGTGCTGGCCGCTTTGGGGCAATCCGCCATCGCCATCCCGCAAGGCACGCTGGAGGTGACGGCCAAAGGCAGCACCGATGCGCTGGCGGTGACGCTGGCCGGGCGCGCGGTGCTGGCGGGCGGGCCGGCGCAGCTATCCGCCGCCGCTTTGGTGAATGGCAGCGCGCGCAGCCTGAGCCTGGACCGGCTGGCCGCGTCCTGGCGCGGGGCGAATTTGCGCATCGCAGCGCCGGCCAGCCTGAGCATGACGGCGCTGCGCATTCCCGCCCTCGATCTGGCGATGAAGGGCGCGCGCGCGCGGCTTGCCGCGACCGGGCGCATTGCCCCGACGCTCGATCTCAACGTCGATCTGGCGGCGATGCCGCTGGCGACGCTGGCGCAATTCGGCGGCCCGGCGCTGACCGGCACACTGAACGCGGGCGCGCGCATCACCGGCACCCCGGCCGCGCCGACCGCGGCGCTGCATTTCGCCGCAGCCGGCGTCGCCCCCGCCCATCTCGCCGCCGGCGCGCTGCCGCCGGCGCGGCTTGCC
>JAGWRU010000110.1 GCA_028869595.1 Rhodospirillales bacterium | reverse complement strand
ATGCCACATAAGCGCAACCCGGTGCTGAGCGAGAACCTGACCGGGCTGGCGCGCATCGTGCGCGGCGCGGTGCTGCCGGCGATGGAGAATATCGCGCTGTGGCACGAGCGCGACATCAGCCATTCCTCGGTCGAACGCATGATCGCGCCCGACGCCACGGTGACGCTGGATTTTGCCCTGATGCGCCTGGCCGGGATGATGGAAAAGCTGGTCGTCTATCCGGATCGCATGACCGCCAATCTGGAAAGCCTGGGCGGCGTCGTGCATTCGGGCGAGGTGCTGCTGGCGCTGGCCCGCGCCGGCATCTCGCGCGAGGACGCCTATCGCATCGTCCAGCGCAACGCGATGGAAACCTGGACCAAGCTCGGCACGCCGGACGGGCGCAGCTTCCGCGCCAATCTGGAAGCCGATCCGGAAGTGGCCGGGCGGGTCGATGCCGCGCTGCTCGACCGGGCGATGGACCCGGCGATGCATCTGGCCGCGCTGGATGCGATTTTCGCGCGGGTATTCGGCGATTAACCACCCGCCAAGGAATGCGGGGGCATTCTTCGGGGCAGGCATAAAGCCGCCAGCCCCGAGGAAAACCCGATGATCCACCTGCTCGCCACGCCCCTGCCCACCTGCCCCCAGACCAGCCCGCTGCTGTTATCGGACCGGTTGATCGCGCTCGCCCAGGATGCCGAACGCGCCGGGTTTCGCGGCACGGCGGCACATCTGGTCGACCTGGCCTGCGCGGTGTTCGACGAAGCCGCCGATCAGCCCCGCGCCTCGGTCATCTGATAGGCGAAAGCGAGGACCGGCAGCGCGGTGCCGATCCAGGAGGCCAGCGCCCAGCCGCCTTGCGCAAAGGCCCAGCCGCCCAGCGCCGACCCCACCGCACCGCCGGCAAAGAAGATCGCCATGTACAGCCCGTTCAGCCGCGCCCGCTGCGCCGCGCCGAGCGCGAAAATCGCCCGCTGACCCAAGGTCAGATTGGCCGCCGAGCCGAAATCCACACCGATCGCCGCCAAAGTCAGCAGGCCAAGGCCGAGCGTCGTATGCGGCACGCAATGGGCCAGCAGAAAGGACCCCGCGGCAATCGCCATCGCCGCCCGCGTCGCCGGGCGGATCCAGCCGCGATCGGCAATGCGCCCGGCCAGCGGCGTCGCCACCGCGCCCGCCACCCCGGCCAGGGCGAACAGGGCGATGCCCCCCTGGCTGAGCCCGTAGGCGGGACTGGCGAGATAGAGCGGCACCGTCGTCCAGAACAGGCTGAACGCCCCGAACAGACAGGCGTGATAGAGCGAGCGGCGGCGCAGCACCGCGCTCGACCGCAGCAAGCCCACCATCGAGAGCAGCAGATCGCGATAGCGCAGTGTCGAGGACGGGGTACGCGGCGGCAAGGCGCGCGCCAGGATCAGTGCCAGCCCCGCCATCGCCGCCACCGACAGCCAGAACATCACCCGCCAGGAGGAAAACTCCGCCACCATGCTGGCGACCGGCCGGGCCAGCATGATGCCGAGCATCAGCCCGCTCATGACATTGCCGACGACGCGGCCGCGGATCGCATCCGGGGCGAGATGGGCCGCGTACGGCACCAGCACCTGGGCGGCGACCGAGCCGAGACCGAGCAGCAGGGCGGAGGCGAGAAACATCGCCGGGCTCACCGATGCCGCCGCACCGATCAGCCCGAGCGAGGCAAGCCCGATCAAACCCAGCACCAGCTTGCGGTTCTCCATCAGATCGCCGAGCGGCACCAGGGCGAGAAGCCCGGCGCCGTAGCCGATCTGGGTGAGCGTGACGATCAGCCCGGTGGCACCGGGCGACAGGCCGAGCGCCGCGCCGATCGGTCCGGCGAGCGGTTGGGCGTAATAGAGATTGGCGACGATCAGCCCGCAGGACGCGGCGAGCAGAAACGAAAGTGCCGCGGGCGGCGGCGCGGTCGGGGCGTTCATGAGCGCCGAATTGGGGCCTGATCCGCGCTATTCAACCAGTCATCCTCAATCCGCCTCCGCATCGCCGAGCGTGGCCGCGAGCCGCGGCAGGCGTTTCGGCCTGGGTGCGAGGTAATGCTGCAACCGGTCGAGATAGAGATAGATCACCGGCGTCGTGTACAGTGTCAGCACCTGGCTCAGCAGCAGCCCGCCAACCATCGCATAACCGAGCGGCCGGCGCAGCTCCGAGCCCGCCCCGCTGCCCAGCATCAGCGGCAGGCCGGATAGCAAGGCCGCCATCGTCGTCATCAGGATCGGGCGGAAGCGCAACAGGCAGGCGCGCCGGATCGCCTCGGCCGGCGCCAGATGATCGCGCCGTTCGGCGGTGATGGCGAAATCGACCATCATGATGCCGTTCTTCTTGACGATGCCGATCAGCAGTATGACGCCGACCAGGGCGATCACCGTCAGTTCGGTATGCACGATCAGCAGCATCAGCAGCGCGCCGACGCCGGCCGAAGGCAGCGTCGACAGGATGGTCAGCGGCAGGATGTAGCTTTCATAGAGAATGCCCAGAATGATGTAGACGGTGATCAGCGCCGCGGCGATCAGATAAGGCTGGCTGGACAGCGAGGATTGAAACGCCTGCGCCGTGCCCTGAAACGATCCCTGCACGGAATCGGGCACGTTCATCTGTCGCACTGCCGCCGCGATGGCATCCACCGCCTGGCCCAGCGCCGCGCCCTTGGCCAGATTGAAGGAGATGGTGACGGCGGGAAACTGGCTCTGATGGCTGATCGACAAAGGCTGGGTCGGATGCGTGCTCCAATGCGCGAAGGCCGAGAGCGGCACCACCTGGCCGGAGGAGGAACGCACATAGAGCTGATTCAGCGTGCTGACCTTGCCCAGCAGATGCGGCTCCACCTCCAGGATCAAGTGATAGGTGTTGAGCTGGGTGAAGAACTGGGTGATCTGGCGCTGGCCGAACGCATCGTACAGCGTATCGTCGATCTGTTGCGGTTGAATGCCGAAGCGCGCCGCCGCGTCGCGGTCGATGGTGATGGTCGCGGTGGTGCCCGACATCTGCTGATCGGTGGTCACGTCGCGCAGCATCTTCAGGCTGCGCAATCGGGTCAGAATGCGCGGCGCCCAGGTGTACAGCTCATCCAGATTGGCGTCCTGCAGGGTGTACTGGAACTGCGTCTTGGTCAGCCGCCCGCCGACCCGGATATCCTGCGCCGGCTGCAGGAACAGCGCGCCGCCTTCGACTTTTGCAAGCTTGGGCCGCATGCGGCGGATGAAATCCATGGCCGAGCCGCCGACCCGCTGATCCCATGGCTTGAGGCTGATATAGATGCGCCCGTTATTCTCGGTCTGCCCACCAATGCCGGCGCCGATGGTCGAGCCATAGGCATCGACATCCGGGTCGGAGGCGATCACCGCCGCCAGACGCTGCTGCACCTTCGCCATCTGGGAGAAGGAGATGTCCTGCGCCCCTTCGGTCACGCCGATCACCACGCCGGTATCCTGGATCGGGAAGAAGCCTTTGGGGATGTAGATATAAAGCCCGATGGTCAGGGCGACCGTGGCGAAGAAGGTCATCAGCGTGATGAAGCGATGGCGCAGCGCGATATCCAGCGTGCGGGCGTAGAAGGCGTTCATCGCATCGAAGCCTGCCTCCACCACGCGATAGAACCGCCCATGCGTGCCGCTGTGATGGCGCAGGAAGCGCGAGCACATCATCGGCGTCAGCGTCAGGGAAATCACCGCCGAGACCGCCACCGCCGCCGTCACCGTCATGGCGAATTCGCGGAACAGCCGTCCGACAATGCCGCCCATCAGCAGCAACGGGATGAACACCGCGATCAGCGAGGCACTGATCGAGACGATGGTGAAGCCGATCTCGCGCGCGCCCTGCAAGGCCGCGTCCATCGGCGCCATGCCGTCTTCGACGTGGCGGTAGATGTTTTCCAGCATCACGATGGCGTCGTCGATGACGAAGCCGACCGCGATGGTCAGCGCCATCAGCGAGAGATTATCCAGGCTGAAGCCCAGCAGATACATCGCCGCGAAGGTGCAGATCAGCGCCACCGGCACGGTGATGGAGGGGATGACGGTCGCCCAGAAGCTGCGCAGGAACAGGAAGATGACCATCACCACCAGGCAGATCGACAGGATCAGGGTGAATTGCACATCCTGCACGGCGGCGCGGATCGTCAGCGTGCGGTCCATGATGGTGCGGACATGGATGGCCGGCGGGATGGAGGCTTCCAGGCGCGGCAGCTCCGCCTTGATGCGCTCCACCGTGTTGATGACATTGGCACCGGGCTGCTTGAAGACCAGCAGGATGATGCCGCGCTGGCCGTTCTGCCAGCCGGCCAGAAGACGGTTTTCCGGCCCGTCGACGGCGCGGCCGATATCGCGCACCCGCACCGCAGCCCCGTTGCGATAGGCCAGCACGACATTATCCAGAGCCGAGCCGGTGGTAAGCTGGTCGTTGGCGTAGACCGTATAGTTCCTGGCATCGCCGTCGATATTGCCCTTGGGGCTGTCGACGGTCGCATTGACCAGGGTGTTGCGCACATCCTCCAGCGTCATGCCCATGGCGGCAAGCTTGGCCGGATCGACCTGCACGCGGATCGCCCGCTTCTGCTCACCGCCGATCAGCACCTGCGAGACGCCGGCGATCTGCGAAATCTGCTGCGAAAGAATGTTGTCGGCGTAATCATCGACCTTCATCAGCGGCACGGCGCTGGACTGCACCGCCAGGATCAGGATCGGGCTGTCGGCCGGGTTGGTCTTGCGATAGGTCGGCGGCGAGGGCATCGATTTCGGCAATTGCCCGGCTGCCGCATTGATCGCCGCCTGCACGTCGCCGGCCGCAGCATCGATGTTGCGGTCGAGGTCGAACTGCATGGTGATCTGCGTCTGCCCCTGCACCGACAGCGAAGTCATCTGGGCAACGCCGGGAATTTCCGCGAACTGGTATTCAAGCGGCTGGGCAACCGTGCTGGCCAGCGTCTCCGGGCTCGCGCCGGGCAGCTTGGCGAAGACGGTGATGGTGGGAAAATCGACGCGCGGCAGCGGTGCCACCGGCAGAAACGGATAGGCCGCGATGCCCACCAGCACGAAAGCCGCCATCAGCAGCGAGGTGGCGATCGGGCGGCGGATGAACGGGGTGGAAATGCTCATCCTGCGTCCCCGGCCGCGTTCCCGCCCACGCCCCCGGCGCGATGCGAGATCGGCACGCCGGACGGGATCGGTCCGGGCGCGCCGACCGCCACCACCTTCACCCCCTGGCGCAGCCGCGACTGCCCATCCACCACCACGCGCTGGCCGGCCTGCACCCCTGTGCCGATCACCGCAATGCCGTTCTGTTCCAGCGTCACATCCAGCGCCTGGCGATAGACGGTGCCATCCGGGTGCAGCACATAGGCATAGAGCCCGTCCGGACCGTGCTGCACCGCCGCGTCCGGGATGGTGGTGGCGTCCTTCAGCGTCTCCAATTGCAGGCGGGCATTGATGAACTGGCCCGGCCACAGCGCATCATGCGGGTTGGGAAAGCTCGCCTTCAGGCGGATCGTACCGGTCGCCGGATCGATCGCGTTATCGGTGGTCAGCAGCAGACCGCGATCGAGCAGCTTGCCGCTGTCACCGGCATTGGCCAGCACCGGCAGGCTGGCCGGATCGCGCGCCATCGCCGCCTGCACCCGCGGCAGATCGGTCTGCGGCAGGGTAAAAACCACCGAGATCGGATGGATCTGCGTGATCGTCACGATCCCCGCGATGTCGTTGGCATGCACCAGATTGCCCGGATCGGTCAGGCGCAGGCCGACCCGCCCGTCGATCGGCGATTTGATGTAGCAGAAATCCAGATTGAGTTTGGCACTTTCGATCGCCGCCGCATCCCCGGCCAGGGCCGCGACATATTGCGCCACCAGGGCTCGCTGGGTGTCGAGCTGCTGGCGGGAGGCATAATCGCGCTGCGCGAGCGAGGCATAACGGGTCAGGTCGAGCTTGGCATTGGCCAGTTGCACCTGATCCTGCTGCTGATGCGCCAGGGCGGCGTCCAGCGTCGCCTGATAGGGGCGCGGATCGATCTCGGCGATCAGATCGCCCTTGCGGACATTCTGGCCTTCCTTGACGGCGAAGCGCATCAGCATGCCATCGACACGCGCGCGCACCAGCACCGAATTATGGGCCTGCACCTGGCCCAGCCCTTCGAGAAAGACCGGCACATCGGCGCGGCGAACATCGCCCAGCGTCACCGGGATGCCGGCCGGCGCCGCCGGCGCCTGGGTTTCCGCCGCCGGATGACGGAAGACGACCAGCATGAAACCGCCAAGCGCCAGGCCGGCCAGCCCGCCCACCAGGACAAACCGGCGCAACCGGGCACCGAACCGCGTCCAATCCCGCATTCCCGCACTCCTGGCTGCCCCGGCGCGCGCGGCAGCCCGAGGAGGCAGCCCGGGGTGGCGGCGGGGAAGATCAGCCTTAACTTAGCATGGCCGCAGCCGACCGACAGGGGGGAAGGCGAGGCTGAAACAGATCGATACAGAAAACTCCCGCCGCAAACTCCCGCCGTTCAGGCGACGGCGTGACGCCCCCGGCCCATCACCTTGTCGATCATGTCGGGTGCGGCCTTGTCGAAGGCGGTGGTCCGGCCCCGCACCGCATCCGAAGCCGCCAGGGCCCGCACCGTGGCGGGACGGGCGGCGATCATCTCCACCCAGGCGGCAATCTTCGGATAGCGATCCTTGGTCTCGCCCAGCAGCATGCCGGCCAGACGCAGCCAGGGGAAGGTTGCGATATCGGCGATGGAATACTCCGCCCCGGCCAGGAACGGCGCTTCGGCGAGCCGCGCCTCGATCGCCTCGTAGACGCGATGCACCTGAGTCAAATATCGCGATTTGGCATACTCGTTGCCGTCCGGGGCGAAACGCAGGAAATGCACCAATTGCCCGCTCATCGGCCCGACGCCCGCGACCTGCACCATCAGCCATTGCAGCATGGTGTAGCGGGCATGGGCATCCGCGGGGATCAGCCGGCCCGCCTTCTCGGCCAGATAGATCAGGATCGCCGCTGATTCGAACAGCGTGATCGGCGCCCCGCCCGGCCCCTCGGGATCGACGATGACCGGCACTTTGGCCTGCGGGTTGAGCTTGGTGAAATCGCTTTTGAACTGCTCGCCGGCAAAGACGTCGACCGGTTTCATCTCATAGGGAAGATCGAGCTCCTCCAGTGCGAGGATCACCTTCACCACATTCGGACTGCCCATTCCGTAAAGCGTGATCATCGCATTGCCTCCATCCTGTGTCGCCCGATTGCCGGGCCGGCGCCAACTTGCCACCGACGCCCCTTCGGGTCCAGGCTCGGCGCCAGACCGGCAGAGCGGCCGGCGCGCGGTGCAGCGGAGGGACGGACGCCATGAAACTCGGCGATGCGGTTGCCATGATCATGAAGCGCGAGGGGATCGAGATCCTCTGCGGCTATCCCGTCAACCATCTGCTGGAATTCGCCGCCAAAGCCGATATCCGCCCGGTGATCGTGCGCCAGGAACGCATCGGGCTGCACATGGCGGATGCGATCTCGCGCGTCACCTCGGGGCGCAAGATCGGCGCCTTCTGCATGCAGCACGGCCCGGGGACGGAAAACGCCTATGGCGGCGTCGCCCAGGCCTATGCGGAGTCCGTGCCGATCCTGGTGATTCCGCAGGGCTATCCCCGCCGGATCGCGCATATCGATCCCAACTACAACGCGGTGCGCGAGATGCGCGGGATCGCCAAGATCGCGGAACCGGTCGGCCTGCCCGGCGAGATCGCCAATATCCTGCGCCGCGCCTTCAGCAATCTGCGCAACGGGCGCGGCGGGCCGGCGATCGTCGAAATCCCCACCGATCTGTGGAACGAGGAAGTGGGAGAGATCGACTACACCCCGGTGATCCGCGCCCGCACCGCGCCCGATCCGGCCGATGTGCGCGCCGCCGCGGCAGCCATCCTCGCCGCCCAGCGCCCGCTGATCTATGCCGGCACCGGCATCCACTGGGCGGAGGCCTGGCCGCAACTGCGCCGCTTCGCCGAATTGCTCGGCGCGCCGGTCACCACCAGCCTGGGCGGCAAAAGCGCCTTCCCCGAAGACCATCCGCTCTCGCTCGGCTCCGGCGGTGCGGCGGTGCCGGGGCCGGTGCATCATTTCGTGCAGAATGCCGATCTGATCATCGGCATCGGCTGCTCCTTCACCGAGACCAATTTCGGCATCAAATTCCCCAAGGCCAAGAAATTCATCCACGCCACGCTGGATCCCGCGCATCTGAACAAGGATGTGGTGGCCAGTGTCGGGCTGCTGGGCGATGCGCAACTGGTGCTGGAGGCGCTGATCGGCGAAATCGGCAAGGCGGTGAAGACCGATCGCGATGCCGGCGCGGTGATTGCCGAAATCACCCGGGTGCGCGAAGGCTGGATGGCGGAATGGATGCCGCGCCTGACCAGCAACGAAAATCCGCTCTCGCCCTATCGGGTGATCTGGGAGTTGATGCACGCCGTCGATCCGGCCAATACCATCATCACCCATGATGCCGGCAGCCCGCGCGATCAGATCACCCCGTTCTGGGTCGCGACCGAGCCGCTTTCCTATATCGGCTGGGGCAAGACCACGCAGCTCGGATACGGGCTTGGCCTGGCGATGGGCGCCAAGCTCGCCAAGCCGGACAAGT
>JAGWRU010000109.1 GCA_028869595.1 Rhodospirillales bacterium | reverse complement strand
TTCGCCTCCCCGGTGATCATCGTCTGCGTGCCGTCAGGGTCCACGGCGGTGGAGCGGCGGGCGATCCAGGAGAGTGCGGAGAGCGCGGGCGCGCGCAAGGTGCTGCTGATCGAGGAGCCCATGGCGGCGGCGATCGGCGCGGGACTGCCGGTGACGGAGCCGTCCGGCTCCATGGTGGTGGATATCGGCGGCGGGACCACGGAAGTGGCGGTGATCTCGCTCGGCGGCATCGTCTATGCGCGCTCCGTGCGCGTGGGCGGCGACAAGATGGACGAGGCGATCATCTCCTACATCCGCCGCACCCATAACCTGCTGATCGGCGAAAGCTCGGCGGAGCGGATCAAGATGGAGATCGGCGCCGCCTCCGCCCCGGACGCCATCGATCGCGGGCCGCAGCGCGAGGTGAAGGGGCGCGATCTGATGAACGGCGTGCCGCGCGAGGTGCTGGTCGATCAGGCCCAGATCGCCGAAAGCCTGGCCGAGCCGGTGGGCGCGATCGTCGAGGCGGTGACGGTGGCGCTGGAAAACACCCCGCCCGAGCTTTCCGCCGATATCGTCGATAAAGGCATCGTGCTGACCGGCGGCGGGGCGCTGCTGACCCGGCTGAACCAGGTGCTGCGCGATGCCACCGGCCTGCCGGTGGTGGTCGCCGAGGATGCGCTGCAATGCGTCGCACTCGGCACCGGGCGCGCGTTGGAGGAGATGAAGCGCCTGCGCAACGTATTGACAAGCATGTATTAAATTTCGTCGCCGGGGTTTATGATGCCCCCAGCACGCAGCCCAAGGCGCCATCGATGATGCTCGGCCGCCCGTCATGATCCGTCCTTCGATCCAGGCCCGCCAGGCGCTGTCGCGGTTGACGCTGCCGGTGCTGGTGGCGGCTTCCTTCGGGCTGATGCTGCTCGGCAAGGCCGATACGCTGCTGGCCGATCGGGCCCGCATGGCGGTGAACGACGCGCTCGCGCCGATCTACACCGCCTTCGCCGCGCCGCTGGGCGCGCTGCGCGATCAGGCGGCCCAGATCGCCGCGCTATGGTCGCTGCGAACCGAAGATGCCCATCTGCGCCGTGAAAATGCCCGGCTGCGCCACTGGCAGGCGGTGGCCCTGGCGCTGGATGCGGAAAATCATCAGCTGAAGGCACAGCTGCACTGGATCCCCGATCCCGCGCCGTCTTTCGTCACCGCCCGGGTGGTGGCCGATGCCGGCGGGCTTTATGCCCGCGCGGTGCTGCTGGCCACCGGGCCGACGCAGCCGATCAAGCGCGGCGAAATCGCCCTCGACGCCGACGGGCTGGTCGGGCGGGTGACGGAAACCGGCAAACGTTCCGCCCGGGTGCTGCTGATCACCGATATGAACAGCCGCATTCCGGTGGCGCTGCAGCAAAGCGGCGCGCATGCGATCCTGGTCGGCACCAACGGGCCGATGCCGCGGCTGATGTATTGGCCCGAAGGCTCTCCGCCGCGCGAGGGGGAGCATGTCGTCACCAGCGCCGAGGCCGGGGCATTTCCCGCCAATCTGCCGGTCGGCACCGTCCACTACACCGCCCAGCATGTGCCGGAGGTGATTCCGGCGGCCCATCTGCATCGGCTGCAACTGGTGCGTGTCTTCGATTACGGGCTGCACGTCCTGTCCGGGCCGGAAACCGGCGCCAGGCCGACGCCGCAGCGGCCCGCGGGCATGGCGGCGGGCGGGTACTGAGATGGCGGCCGCGGACCGGCTTCCCGGCATCCGCCCACGCCCCAGCCTCGGCCGGCGGCTCGACATCATGGCGCGGCAGGCCTTTCCGATGGCCAGCGCAGTGGCGCTGCTGCTGCTCCTGCAACTGCCCTTCGGCTTTCCCGGCCAGGCCGCGCTGCCGCCGGCCGCATGTCTTGGGATCGTCTATTTCTGGTCGCTGTTCCGTCCGGCGGCGATGCCGCCGCTTGCGACCTTCGTGCTGGGCGTGCTGCTCGATCTGCTCGGCACGCTGCCCAGCGGCATCGCGCCGCTGACTCTGCTGTTGACGCAGGGGCTGTGCCTGCGCTGGCGCGGCGGCCTGGCACGGCAGGGGTTCCTGCGCATCTACCTGGTTTTCATCGTCTTTGCCTGCGCGGATGCCGCGCTGGTCTGGGCGCTGGCCTCGCTGCTGCTGTTCCGCGTGCTGCCCACCGCACCGGCCATGCTGCAGGCGCTGATCTCCGCCTCGCTGTACCCCGCGCTCGCCATTCTGCTGACCGGGGCGCATCGCTCCATCGCCAATCCGGACCGGGCCTGAGGCGATGAAGCGGGAGAATCGCCGCCAGACCGTGTTTACCCGGCGCGCCCTGCTGCTGATGGGCGGGCAGGTGACGATCCTCGGCGGGCTGGGCGCGCGGCTGTATCAGATGCAGGTGATCGACGCGGCGCAGTATCGCACCAAGGCGCGCGACAACCGCATCAGCGCCCGCCTGATCGCGCCGCCGCGCGGGCGCATCCTGGACCGTTTCGATCAGGTGCTGGCCGGCAACCGTGCGAATTGGCGCGCTTTGCTGATTGCCGAACAGACCGACAATATCGCGGCAACCCTTACGCGCCTGGCCAGCATCATTCCGCTGAGCGAGGCGGAGCAGGCAAGGGTGATCCAGGAAGCCCATCGCAACCGCCGCTTCATCCCGGTGCTGGTGCGCGATTTCCTGACCTGGGACGAGATGGCGCGGATCGAGGTCGCCGCCCCGGATCTGCCCGGCATCCTGGTCGATGTCGGCAGCACCCGCGAATATCCGTTCGCCGATCAGTTGGCCCATGTCGTGGGCTATGTCGCCCCGCCCAATCAGAAGGAGGTGGGCAGCGATCCGCTGCTGGCCCTGCCCGGCATGCGGGTAGGGCGCGCCGGGGTGGAGAAGCAGCACGATCTGGAATTGCGCGGCCAGGCCGGCGTGGTGCAGTTGGAGGTCAATGCCTTCGGCCGCGTCATCCGCGAACTCGATCGCCAGGACGGGGTGCAGGGCGCCGAGGTCGGCCTGACCATCGATGCCACATTGCAGCAATCGGTAATCGGCCATCTCGGCGATCAAAGCGCCTCCGCCCTGGTGCTCGACTGCACCAATGGCGAGGTGCTGGCGATGGCGACGCAGCCTTCGTTCGATCCCTCGCTGTTCAATTCCGGCGTATCCGAAGCGCAATGGCGCGCCTGGATCACCAACGAGCGCGCGCCGCTGATCAACAAGGCAACGACCGGGCTTTATGCCCCCGGTTCCACCTTCAAGGTCGCGGTGGCTCTGGCCGCATTGACGTCGGGGGCGCTGAAGCCGACCGATCAGATTTTCTGCCCCGGCTATATCGATATCGGCACCTCGCGTTTCCATTGCTGGAAGCTGGGCGGGCACGGGCTGCTGGATGTGCGCGGCGGGCTGAAGAACAGCTGCGACGTGTTCTTCTATGAAACCGCGCGGCGCACCGGCATCGATACCATCGCCGCCATGGCGCATCGCCTGGGGCTGGGGGTGAAGCCGGATATCGACCTGCCGGGTGTGCGCACCGGGCTGATCCCGACGCGCGAATGGCGGATCGCGCAGGGCCATCCGTGGAATATCGGCGATACGGTGGTGGCCGGGATCGGCCAGGGCTACATCGTGGTAACGCCGCTGGAACT
>JAGWRU010000108.1 GCA_028869595.1 Rhodospirillales bacterium | reverse complement strand
CTGCCCGGTCTGATCGGCAAGCGGTTGATCCATTCCGGGCAACTGCCTTTCAGACAGGAACACGACCATGAAGACCATGCTGATCGCCACCGTCGCCGCGCTGATGCTGGGCACCGGCTTCGCCCAGGCCGCGAGCCTGCATGCCGGCCCCGACCCGCTGGTCGCAACCGTCAGCGGTCAGGCCGAAGCGGGCTCCGTCAACGCAGCCCCGGCCGGTTTCTATCGCGGCACGGCGGCGTATGAAGCGGCTGCGTCGATCGCGCGCTATGTCGCAACCCATCAGGGCAAGCCCGCACCGTCCGTCATGGGTTTCGTGCAGATGCCCAGCCTCGACCAGCAGGGAAACGGGTGAATAAGGCGGCGGTGCCGGCTGTACGCAGCCATCCGCCGATACGGCTTGTCGCGAAAAACGGTGGGAAGGCCTGGCGGATTACAGGCGTGCCAGTGCCTTCTCCACTCTTTCGACCTCCGCATCCGTGAGTTCCGGATGGATCGGCAGACTGAGGACGCGCGCGGCGGCCTGTTCCGATACCTTGCAGCCGCGCGGGCCGAGAGCGACGCGGTCGCGATAGGCGGGCTGCTGATGCACCGCCATCGGATAATGGATCAGCGTGCCGACGCCGCTTTCCTTCATGGCCGCTCGCACCGCCTCGCGCTCGGCAACCTCGATCACATATTGATGAAAGACATGCGCTGCGCCATCGCGCCGCTGCACCGGGGCGATCCGGCCCAAGTCGCGCAGGGCGGCATCGTAGCGCGATGCGATCGCCTGCCGGCGCGCCGTATCCGCCGCCAGATGGCGCAGCCGCACGCCGAGAATCGCCGCCTGGATTTCATCGAGACGGGAATTCATCCCCGCCTCGTCGGAAATATAATGCGTATGCCAGCCATATTGGCGCAGCGCCGCGATGCGCGTGGCCAACGCCGCATCCGAGGTCGCGACCGCCCCGCCATCGCCCAGCGCGCCGAGATTTTTTGTCGGATAAAAGCTGAAACTCGCCACATCGCCGATGCCGCCCAGCATCCTGCCATGCAGCGTCGCGCCATGCGCCTGGGCGCAATCCTCGATCAGCGCCACGGAGTGGGCGCGGCATAGCGGCAGGATCGCATCCAGATCGGCGGCCTGGCCATAGAGATGCACCGCCACCACGGCGCGGATCGGCGGCAGGCCGGCAGGCGGGGCGGCCAGCACCGAAGCCAGCTCGCCGGGATCGAGCGTGTAGAGCCCCGGCTCGATATCCAGCAGCAGCGGCGTCGCGCCCACCATCTCGATCGCCGCCACCGTGGCGACCGCCGTATGGGACACCGTCGCGACCGTCATCCCCGGGCCGATGCCCAGCCCGCGCAGCGCCAGTACCAGCGCATCGGTGCCGTTGGCGCAGCCGATCGCGTGGCCGGTTCCCAGGAATGCGGCGAACGCCGCCTCGAACGCCTTGCCCTCGGCGCCGAGAATATACCATCCCGATGCCAGCACCCGCGCCACCGCCGCGTCGATCTCGGCCTGATGCGCGCGGTAGGCGGCACCGGGATCGGCGGGTTTGACCGGCGCGTTCACAGGTAGCGTGCCATGCGCGGGCGGAACCAGGCGAGGCTGGCCGCGATCCCCTCCTCCAGCCCGATGCGCGGCGCCCAGAGGCTGGCCGCGCGAAACGCCCGGTCATCGGCGTGGTAGCTGCCGATATCGATACTGGCCCGTTCGGGCGGAAATTCCTTCACCACGAACTCGGCCCCGGCGCCGGCGGCGCGCACCAATATCTCGGCGATCCGCCGCAGACTGGCCGGCGGGGCGCCGCCGATATTGAAAATCCGCCCGTGACAGGCCGGATTTTCCGCCGCCGCCAGAAAGGCTTCGGTGACGTCATCGACATAGGTCATGTCGCGCAGCTGCTCTCCGCCCCAGACCTCGAAGGGTCTGCCTTCCAGCACGGCGCGCAGCCAGATGCCCAGGAAGGTCTGGCGCGCATCGCGGATGCGCAGACGCGGACCGTAGCAATTGGTCAGCCGCAGCGCCGTCACCGGGCGATGATGCACACGATGCTCCAGCATCCAGTATTGCTCGCCGGCGAATTTCGACACGCCATTGGCATCCGGCGGCGCCACGGGCTGGTTTTCATCGACCGGCAGCTTCTCCACCCGGCCATAGAATTGGCGGGTGGAAGCATGCACCACCACCGCCTGCGGCGCCGCCTCACGCATAGCCTGGATCAGCCGCACCTGGGCGACCGCGTTCACCGCGATATCGGCCAGCGGATCGGCCTGCCCACCCATATGCGATGTCTGGGCGGCAAGATTGAAGATCACCGCACGGCCTTCGCAGAGCGGGCGCAGATCGATCTCGCGGATATCGCCGCGCACCAGCTCGATCCGCCCGGGTCCCGGCGCCTCCTCCAGATTGGCGGGATTGGCGCCGCCGCCGAACAGAAACCCATCGAGCGCCGTCACCTCCGCGCCGCGTGCGGCCAGCGCGTGGCACAGATTGGCGCCGAGAAACCCTGCCCCGCCGGTCACCAGGACGCGCCGTCCGCGCCAGAATGCCGGATCGCTCATGCACCGATTTCCTGCAACAGCGCGGCGAGCGCATCGGGCGCGGTCACCATCGCATCATGGCCGGTGGCAAGCTCCGCCCAGCCCCAGCCCGGCTGGCGTCGCGCCAGAGCGTGAAACTCCGCCTGCGTGCCGTAATAAGGGGCGGTGCAGCCGATATAGGTCGCCGGCAGATGATTACCGAGCGGCCCGGCCAGGCGCAGCACCGAGGAAAACACCCCCATCGGCTGCGGCGTCAGGCGCCGGTTCACCCAATCGGCATCGGCACCGGGGGGAATGCCGAAACTCTCGGCCGGGGGCGGCGGGCAGGATTTGCCGCCATTGAAAGCCTCGGCGGCGGCAATGCGGGCCGCGACCACGGCAGCCGGCTGGGTATCGAAGGCGCATTGGCCGCTCTGGACCAGCCGCGAATCGAGGTAGATCAACCGCCCGATCCGCTCCGGCACGCGATCGGCGGCACCCGAGGTCGCGACATTGCCGAAGCTGTGGCCGACCAGCACCGCATCCTCGATCTCCTCGGCCACCAGATGGTTGACCAGATCGCAGATGAAGGTCTCGACGGTGATGCTCTCGCTCATCAGATGGTGACGCTCGCCCACGCCGGTCTGGGTGGGGGTGGTGACGCGATGCCCGGCTTCGATCAGGCGTTCGGCGACACGCGCCCAGCACCAGCCGCCGTGAAATGCGCCGTGCAGCAGAACGAAATTGCGCTTCAACCCGCGTCCCATGGATGTCGCATCCCTGTGTAACGAAGCATGTCTAGCCTAGAGCGGGCAGCGAATGAAGCGGCAGGCGGACCGGGCAAAGATGCGGGCCGCGGCGGATGCGGCGCGGCACAAATGCCCGGGTTTTGGCGCCGCCGGCCGAACGGGCTATGAAGATGGCGCATGACCGATCCCGACCGCGCAGCCAGGCTCTCCCTCCGCCGCCACCGCGCTTTCGCCACGGGCCTGCTCGCGGTCATGGCCGGCCTCGCCGCCGCCGCGCTCGCCCTGCCGCCCAGCCCCGCCGCCGCGATCCTCGAAGCCGCCGCGCGCGCCGGCTTCATCGGCGGGCTGGCCGACTGGTTCGCCGTCACCGCGCTGTTTCGCCATCCGCTGGGCCTGCCGATACCGCATACCGCGATCCTGCCGCGCCAGAAACAGCGCCTCGGCCGGGCGCTGGGCCGCTTCGTCGCCACCCGCGTCTTCACCGAAACCGAGGTGGCGGGCCTGCTGCACCGCATCGACCTGCCGGAGATCCTCCGCCGTTTCCTGAGCGATCCGCAGGCCGCGCGCCCCGCCGCCGCGGCGCTGGCCACGCTGCTGCCGCGCCTGCTGGCAACGGTGGAGGATGGGCGCGCGCGGCGCATGGTCGCGCGCATCGCCCCGCGCCTGCTGGGCGGACCAGGCGCCGGCATCGTCGTGGCGCGCGCCCTGCGCGGGCTGGTGGAGGGCGGACGCCATCAGGAAGCCTTCGGCTTCGTGCTGGGCGAATTCCGCACCCTGCTGGAAGGGCGGGAGGAGGCGCTGCGCGCGGCGATCGAGGAGCGCGTGCGCGAGCAAGGCGGCCGGCTGGTCGGCTGGGCGATGGGGGCGACCATCGCGCGGCGCGTGCTGGCCGCGCTGAATGCCGAGATGGACCGGATCGGCCCCGACGGCTCGGAATTGCGGCTGGCCTTCGATGAATGGGTCCGGCGCGAGATCACCCGGCTGGAGGAAGACCCCGCGCGCGCCGCCGAGTTGGGGGCCGCGATCCGCCGCGTCGTCGCGCATGAGACGGTGCTGGCCTGGCTATGGGATGTCTGGGCCAGGCTACGCCACGCGCTGGAGGCCGATCTCACCCGCCAGCACAGCCGCGTGACCGATTGGATGGAGGGGGCGCTGGCCAATCTCGGCACGCTGCTGGCGGAGGATGCGCCGACGCGCGCGCGCCTGGATGGCGCGGCCGGGCGCATCGCGGCGAGTTTGCTGCCTTCGGCGCAGACCCGGCTGGCCGATTTCATCGCCGAGGTGGTGGCCGGCTGGGATAGCGCGACGATCACCGAAAATCTCGAATTGCGGGTCGGGCCCGATCTGCAATTCGTGCGCATCAACGGCACGCTGGTCGGCTTCCTGGCCGGCGGCATGCTGGAAGCCGGATTGCTGCTGGCCGGCCGGCTTTAACAGCCGGCCGGTCCGCGCGTTCGGCACGGGCGGCGCAACCCCTGCTTATGCCCGCACCTCCCGCAGCCGGGTCAGCAGCAATTCGGCGATCTGCACCGCATTCAGCGCCGCGCCCTTGAGCAATTGATCGCCGACCACGAACAAGGCGAGCGAGCGCCCGCTGGGATCGCTGAGATCCTGGCGGATGCGACCGACCAGGATATCGTCCTGACCGGAGGCATCGCGCGGCATCGGGAAGTAATTGCGCGCCGCGTCGTCGACGATGCGAATGCCCGGCGTCGCGGCCAGTTCGGCGCGCATATCCTCGGGCGTCACCGCATCCTCGAAGGTCGCGGTGATCGCCACCGCATGGGCGCGCAGGACCGGGACCCGGATGCAGGTCACGCCGATCGCGATATCCGGATCGTCGAAGATCTTGCGCGTCTCCTGCATCACCTTGGTCTCCTCGCCATTATAGCCGGTGGCGAGGTCGATCGCGGTGTCGTGGCTGAACAGGTTGAAGGCATAGGGATGGGCCAGCACGCGCGGCGGATAATCCTGCCCGTCCAGATTGGCGCGCGTCGCCTCGCGCAGCTCCTCCATCGCCGCAGCCCCGGCGCCCGATGCCGCCTGATAGGTGGACAGGATCAGCCGGCACAGCCGATTGCGCCGATGCATCGGCCAGAGCGGGGTGATCGCGATGATCGCCGCGCAATTGGGATTGGCGATGATGCCGCGATGGCGCCACAGGGCGCGGGCATTCACCTCCGGAATGATCAGCGGCACGCTCGGGTCCATGCGGAAGGCCGCGGAATTATCGACCACCATCGCGCCCTCGGCGACCGCCTGCAGGGCGTAAATACGCGAGGTCTCCGAGCCGGCGGAGAACAACGCGATATCGGTGCCGTCGAAACAGCCCGGCGCCAGCGCCTCCACCGGCAGAGAGGTGCCGCGCACCATCAGCCGCTTGCCCGCCGAGCGCGGCGAGGCGAACAGGCGCAGCCCGGCGAGCGGGAAATTCCGCCGCTCCAGACAGGCGATCAGCTCGGCCCCGACGGCGCCGGTCGCACCCACCACGGCAAGGCGCGCGGCGGCGGGAAGCGAAGGCGGCGGGGCGGGGGGTAATGGTTCCGGATCGGCGGCGGATGGGCTGGGCATGGCGTCCTCCTGGCGTGCGCGGCGCAGCCGGAGCAGGCAGGGGCCCGAAAAACCGAGGGCCCCGACCGTTTCCGGCGGGGCCCCTGGGGTTTCTGCGCTGCGATTACCCGCAGGCGAACGCCCAAGACACCCTGCCGGAGGGCGGCTTGACTTGGCGCGCGTGCGTGATGATCCACATCGTCATGAGCAAACCGTAACGTCCGGTATGCGCGTGTGGCAATGCGCGAAGCTGCGTCGGCGATGCATGGCACCCGTGCACGCCCCGCACGCGGGCGCGGCATTTGCGCCCGCGCGGCTTTGCGTCACAGTGCCGCCAACCGATCCCGGAGGAAAATCCATGCCCCGTTTCACCGCCCATGGGCTGCACGCCGCCACCAAGCTGATCGTCACCGCCATGGGCAGCAATGGCCCGGAGGTGGAGGAAGTCGCCGATCACCTGGTGCGCGCCAATCTGGCCGGGCATGACAGCCATGGCGTCGGCATGCTGCCGGCCTATGTCCGCCTGCTCCAGGCCGGGCTGCTGGTGCCCAATCAGACGCCGGAGACGGTGCTGGATGCCGGCGCGCTGCTGGTGATCGATGCCCGGCGCGGCTATGGCCAGCGCATGACCGGCAATGCGGTGCGCGCCGCGATCGCCCATGCGCGCGCGCATGGCGCCTGCATCCTGGCCTTTCGCAACAGCGCCCATATCGGGCGCATCGGCACCTATGGCGAAATGGCGGCGCGCGCCGGCATGGCCTTCATCGGCTATGTTAACGTCTCCGACCATCACGACGTGCAGGCCCCGTTCGGCTGCGGCCAGCCTCGGCTGGGCACCAACCCGTTCTGCACCGCCGTGCCGGGGCCGGACGGCAATCCCGTGCTGCTCGACATGGCGACCACCACCATCGCCGCCGGCAAGGCGCGGGTGGCCCATAACAAGGGCGTGGCGGTGCCCCCCGGCGCGCTGATCGATGCGGAGGGCCAGCCCACCACCGACCCCACCCCGTTCATCCGCGACCATATCGGCGCCCTGCTCTCCTTCGGCGGGCATAAGGGCTCGGGGCTCGCGGTGATGTGCGAAATCATGGCCGGCGCCGTGGCCGGCGGACAGCGTGCCGGGGAGCCTGAGAAGGGCGGCATCCTCAATTCGATGCTCGCCGTGGTGATCGACCTCGCCCGGCTCGGCGATCCGGCGGCGATTGCCCGCGCGGTGGGGGAGACGACGGCGCATATCCGCTCCGCCCGTCCGGCGCCGGGCGTCTCGGCGATCCTGCTGCCGGGTGAGCCGGAACGGCGGGCAGCGGCGGAACGGATGGATCAGGGGATCACAATCGATCCGCAAAGCTGGGCCGACATCACCGAGGCGGCGGGCAAGCTCGGGCTCAGCGCGGCAGCGCTGGAAGCAGCCGCGTCATCCAACGCCACCGGCTGGGTACCGGGGAGATTGGCCGAGTGACAGGGAAACGGGGCGGACGGGACAGGCACCCGGCCGCCTTGCCGCCTGACGCCTTGCTCGCTGGCGCCAGGCTCTGGCAGGTTACCGCTCAGCGCCGGCCGGTGCGGGCCTTGCGGGCGGCGTAGCGGGCATCGCGCTTGGCCTTCTGATCGGCCAGCATGGCACTGCGGTCGCGGATCGCCTGGCGCGCCAGGGCGGCTTCCTCGGCCTCGCGCTGGGCTGCCTCGCGCGCCTTCTGCTCGGCTTCCAGCTTCAGGCGGGCCTGCTCGGCCGCCTTGGCCGCGGCCTTGATCGCGTCACGCTCGGCCCGGGCGGCGGCGATCGCCTTCCGCTCCTCGATCCGGCGCTGAATTTCGGGGTCGTCCTGGCTGGCGCGGGCGCGGAACTGCTCCAGCATGGCGCGCTTGGCGTCCGCCGCCGCACTGCGCCGCTTGTCATGCGTATCAATCTGGAATCCCGCCATCGCCTGCCCTGCACCATTGTTGAGGGCCGCTCAATAAGCCTGATTCGGGAAAAGGAAAACCTCCAACCCGTGAAGATCAGCTACGCGTGCGGTTCGCACCACGCGCGGGGATGCCGGTTTCCTCGAAACAGACCCTTGCAAAGGTTGCCACCCCGTCGCGGATGGTCGCGGCATCGGGCAGGGCAAAACACAGGCGGAGATGCGATTGCGCCGCCTCGGCATCGCAGGCCCATTCCGGACCGGGATTGAACACCAGCCCGGCGGCGGCGGCGGGCGCCACCAGCTTGCGCACATCGACCCCCTCGGGCAGGCGCAGCCACAGGAAGATGCCGCCTTTGGGGGCGAACATCTCGACCGAGGTGCCGAATTCCGCCGCCAACGCCTCGGTCATCACCGCAAGCTTGCCAGACAGCGCGCCATGCAGGCGCTGCATATGCCCGGCATAATGATGGGTGAAGAACTCAGCCGCGACCATCTGATCGAGCGCGCCGGTACCGCCGTCACTTTTGCAGGCGATCATCCGCGACAGCACCGCCCACGGGGCGGTCGCGTAGCCGACCCGCAGGGCCGGGGCGAGGGATTTGGAAAACGAGCCGATATGGATCACCCGCCCGGGATCGAGCGCGGCCAGCGCCGGCGGCGCATCCAGCGCCCAGGTGAGGTCGGCGTAGCACTCATCCTCGAAGATCGGCAGGTCGAAGGCACGCGCCAGCTCCAGCAGCGCATGACGGCGTTCCAGCGGCAGGACGCTGCCCGTCGGGTTCTGGATGGTGGGGATGGTATAGAGGAATTTCGGCTTCTCCCCCCTGCCCGCCATCTCCGCCAGCTGGGCATGCAAGGCGGCGATGTCGATGCCCTGATCGTCGAGCTTCACGCCGACCACCTTGGCTCCCAGGGCGCGCATGCGATTGAGCGCGCCGCCATAGGTGAATTCCTCGGCCAGCACGCAATCGCCCGGGCGCACCAGAAGGCGGGTGACGAGATCGATGCCCTGGCCGGAACCGGAGGTGATCAGGATATCCTCCGCCTCGGCGCGGATGCCGCGCACCGAGGACAGCTTGTCCGACAGGAATTGCCGCAGCGGGCGATAGCCCTGCGGTCCCTGGCCGAGATTGTACAGTGCCAGGGCCTGGCCATCGCGCTTCAGCGCCGCCGCCGCAGCCTCGATCAGGCCTTCCACCGGGATCTGGGCGGGGTCGTTATGGCCGCCGATGAAATTGAAGCGCGGGAAGCCGGTGAAGCGCGGCGCGGGGGCGGGCAAGCCGGGGGCGAAGGCCGCCTCGAAATCGAAATCCTGCCGGTCCATGGCGTCCTCCGCTGCTTTGCCGCCAGCATGGAACGGCCTCGCCCCAGTGGCAAATCTCTTTGACCCGCCCCGTGGGCGCCGCTCGGGGCCGCGCCGTTCAGGCAGCCTCGGGGCGAATATCCTTGATGTCGCGGAAGGTCAGGGCGGGCGCCATTTCGGCGGCGCGGCGCATCATGAAGGCCGAGCTTGCCAGAAACACCGGATCGCCATCGACATCCTCGGCGATGGCGCTGCGATTTTCGCCCAGGAAGCGATCGAGCGCGGCACGATCGGCAGCAGACACCCAGCGCGCCAGCGCGAACGGGCTGCTCTCCAGCCCGATGCGCACGCCATATTCCGCGCCCAGCCGGGCGATCAGCACATCCAGCTGCAGCGTGCCAACCACGCCGACCAGGGGCGGCGAGCCATCAACCGGGCGGAACAGCTGCACCACCCCCTCCTCGGCCAGTTCGGTCAGCGCCTGGCGCAGCTTCTTTGCCTTCATCGCATCGTCGAGGCGCACCCGGCGCAGAATTTCCGGGGCGAAATAGGGCACGCCGACGAAATTCAGCGTCTCGCCCTCGGTCAGCGTGTCGCCGATACGCAGCGTGCCATGATTGGGAATGCCGACCACGTCGCCGGCAAACGCCTCCTCGGCGATTTCGCGTTCGCGGGCGAAGAAGAATTGCGGTGCATGCAACGCCATCTGCTTGCCGGTACGCACCTGCTTCAGCTTCATGCCGCGGATCAGCCGGCCGGAACAGATGCGCGCGAAGGCAATGCGGTCGCGATGATTAGGGTCCATATTCGCCTGGATCTTGAAGACCAGCGCGGTCAGGCCCGGCTCGCTCGCTTCCACGACACGGGTATCGGCTTTCTGGGCACGCGGGCGCGGCCCGTATTCGGCCAGCCCGTTGAGCAGATCGGCAACCCCGATCTCCTTGATGGCACTGCCGAAATAGACCGGGCTCAGATGGCCTTCGGCAAATTCCGCAACGCCGAATTCGGGCAGCGCGCCGCGCACCAGATCGATCTCCTCGCCCAGCGCGACCAGGCGCGGATCGGATTGCGGCAAATCCTGCGTCAGATGCAGGCTGCGGCTGCGCAGATCATAGGTGCCGGCAAATTCGGAAGCACGGCCGACCGGCCAGGTCAGCGGCGCGGTATCCAGGGCGAGGCCGCTCGAAATCTCGTCCAGCAGCTCGAACGGATCGCGACTTTCGCGGTCCATCTTGTTGATGAAGGTGACGATCGGGATGTCGCGCAGGCGGCAGATCTCGAACAGGCGGCGGGTGCGCGCCTCGATCCCCTTGGCCGCGTCGATCACCATCACGGCGGCATCGACGGCGGTCAGCGTGCGGTAGGTATCTTCGGAGAAATCCTCGTGCCCGGGCGTATCCAGCAGGTTGAAGACGCAGCCCGCGTGCTCGAACGTCATGACCGAGGTAACGACGGAAATGCCGCGATCGCGCTCGATCGCCATCCAGTCCGAACGGGTGCGCCGACGCTCGCCCTTGGCCCGGACATTGCCGGCCAGCTGGATCGCCCCGCCCTGGCGCAGCAGCCGCTCGGTCAGCGTCGTCTTGCCCGCGTCCGGGTGGGAGATGATGGCGAAGGTGCGACGCCGGGCAATCTCCGCCGCCGGATCAGAGCTTGTCATTGCAACGCCCTCAGGCATGCCGTTCGTCGCCGAGAAATGGCAATCGACACGCGAACAGGTTCATCAAAACCTGTTCGCGCGGGCGTTCGGGTGAGTCAGAGGCGGGGCTCAGCCCGCCACCCGGCGATGATTTCCGAGCACCGGAGCACAGGAAATCGCCGTCGGATGACCACCCCAACGCCCGCGCGGGCAGGTTTTAGCGGGAGTAGAATTCGACGACGAGATTCGGCTCCATCTGCACCGGATAGGGCACATCGGAGAGCTTCGGCGCGCGCAGGAAGCGGCCCTTCATGGCGCGATGATCGACTTCCAGATATTCCGGCACGTCGCGTTCGGCGCTCTGCGTCGCATCCAGCAGAACGGCGAGCTGCTTCGACTTCTCCTTGACCTCGATCACGTCATTATCGCGCACGAGGAAGGAGGCGATGTTCACCCGCCGCCCGTTCACCTGGACATGGCCATGGTTGACGAACTGGCGCGCGGCGAAGGGGGTGATCGCGAATTTCAGGCGATAGACCACTGCGTCCAGACGACGCTCCAGCAGGTCGATCAGGTTTTCCGAGGTGTCGCCTTTGCGGCGCACGGCTTCCTCGTAATACTTGCGGAACTGACGTTCTGTAATATTGCCGTAATAGCCCTTCAGCTTCTGCTTGGCCATCAGCTGCACGCCGAAGTCGCTGGGCTTCTTGCGGCGCTGGCCATGCTGGCCGGGGCCGTATTCGCGCTTGCTGAGAGGTGATTTCGCCCGGCCCCACAGATTGACACCGAGGCGGCGATTGATCTTGTACTTGCTTTCGACGCGCTTGGTCATGCGCGGTATCCTTTACTTCTACACCGGCAGGTTCCGGCTTGTTGCACCAGTAGGCCGCAAGGATCGCCCCGGAATGGGGTCCAAGCGGCGGGCGCGCACCCGTTGCGGTTCCCCGGTTCGGGGGCAAGGGTACGTCCACGTTCCCGGCAATGGCCGGCCTAATAGGGGTGGGGGGGCGGCTTGTCAAACCACCCCCTCTCCCTTACCCATCCGGCATGATCAAGCGCGGCGAGATCGTGATGCTGGGCATTTCCGCGGGCGTCTGGGGCGCCCTGACCGGCGGCATGCTGTTGGGCATCGGGCTTGCGATGATCGTCAACGGCGTGCATCTCGGCTTCCTGATCATGCTGCCGGGCGCGCCGCTTGCCGCGCTGCCCGGCTGGCTGCAGGCGCGCCGCCTGGCCCGCAAGCTGGGCGCGGATTAGAGCGGCATGGATTCGCATGCGCGCGCCCAACCCGCTGTTGCTCTTTATTTGCGCGCGTGATTCGGGCCTGCAGCGATTTCGCCTTCGAGCATCACGCGCGTCACACCCCGTCGCGAAAGCCGCGATAGGCCACCTCCGTCATCATGCCGGCCGCCATGTGATAGAGGTTATGGCAGTGAAACAGCCAGCGCCCGGGATTGTCGGCATCGAAGGCGATCCGCACCGTGGCGTGCGCCGGCACCAGCACCGTATCGCGCAGCGCCCCGGCCAGCGCCTGCCCGCCCAGGCCGATCACCTGGAAGCGATGCCCATGCAGGTGCATCGGATGGGCCATTCCGGTGCGGTTGACCAGATCGAACGCCACGCGGCTGCCCGGCTCCACCAGGATCGGCCTGTGCTGTGGCCATTCCCGGCCATCGATGCCCCAGTGAAACCCCATCATCGATCCGGTCAGCGTCACGCGCTGAACCCTGGCTGGTTGCGCGGCCAGCGGCATAGCGGCGCGCAGGCGGGCTTCCAGCGACAGATCGACTTGCGGCGCCGGCGTCGCGGCCGTCGCGGGTAGATGCGCGATCCGCGCCCCGGCGGTGGCCAGCACGATGCCGGTGCGTTCCAGCGCCCCCTCCCGCAGGGCGAGGATGGGGAATGCCCCGCCGCTGGCGGGAATGCGCAGCAGCACGTCCAGGCGCTGGGCCTCGGCCAGCGGCAGCAGCCGGGCGGCAAGCGGGTGCACCGGATCGCCATCCGCCGCCACCACCTGCCCCGCCAGCCCGCCAAGATCGATCCAGAACGCCGTCGCCGCCGCGCCGTTGATGATGCGCAAGCGCACCTGCCCGGCTTTCTCCACCCGGATCACCGCCGGGTCGGCCAGCGTGCGGTCATTGGCCAGATAGGCATCGAAGGCGACATCATTGAGGTCCGCCGCGCCCGGCTTCGCCGTCCCGTCCATCGCCATGCCCGGCATCGACATGCCGGACATCGACATTCCTGGCATCGCCATGCCGCCCATGGCCATCCCCTGGTCCGCCCCGGCCATCTTCCCCATGCCGCGCAGCCCGGCGAGGATCTCCGCCGGGTCGCGGAAGGTGAAATCATGCAGCATCAGCACGACCTCCTGCATATCCGCATGCAGATCGGCGCGATCGCGCATGATCAGGGGGGCGGCCAGCAATTGCTGTTCCTGCATGCCGGCATGGGAGTGCATCCAGTACGTGCCGGAACGCGGCGCGAAATCGTATTCCTGCGCGCCACCGGGGGGGATCAGCGCCTCCAGCCCGGTTTCGGCCACCCCGTCCTGGCGCACCGGCGGGGTCTGGCCATGCCAATGGATGATGCTGCGCACCGCGAGGCGGTTTTCCAGCCGCACGCGAAACCGCTCCCCGGGGTCGAGCGTCAGGCCCTGCGTCCCGTCGGGGCCGAGCAGGCCGAACACGCGCGCGGCGCGGCCATTGACCTCCAGCGTGCGGCTCAGCGCGGTCAGCCGGCGCGATGCGACCACGCCGGCCTGCGCCGGCGCCGCCGATCCGACCGCCAGCAGCGCCGCGCCGCCGAGAAAATGCCGCCGTGCCAATGCCATTGCCCGCTCCTGCTCCAAGCGCCCGGTCATGCGAAACGAGGTGGCGGTTGCCGCATGGGAAGGTCAAGCCGGCGCCGCGCTATGGCTTCTCCCGCCCCGCCTTATCGCCGCCCGCCCCGCTGCGCCCGCGCCCGGTGACCAGCTCCGTCACGATGCCGTGCAGGGTGCGCAATTCCTGCTCCGTCGGTTCGCCGCGCTGAAAATAATGGCGGATATTGCGCACCATCCCGGCCCGCTTTTCGACATTGCGCAGAAAGCCGCTGGCGTCGAGTTCGCGGACCAGGTGATCGAGGAAGCCGTCCAGCGCCGCCTTGTTCGCGACCTTGCCTTCATGCGTGGCGAGCATGCGGGGCAGGGTCTGATCCTCGGCCATCCACCATTCATAGGCCATGACCAGCACCGCCTGGCCGAGATTGAGCGACATGAAGGCGGGATTGAGCGGAAACCGCACCAGCGCATCCGCCGCCGCCATGTCGTCATTATCGAGGCCGGCGCGTTCCGGGCCGAACAGAATGCCCGAGGCCAGGCCGCGCGCGGCGATCACCCGTAATTCCGCCGCCGCGCCGCGCGCCGTCAGCACCGGCTTCACGACATGGCGCGGCCGCGGGCAGGTGGCGAAGACATGCGTCAGATCGGCGGTCGCCGCCGCCACGCTGTCGAACACCTGCGCCGCTTCCAGGATGCGATCCGCCCCCGAGGCGGTGCGCCAGGCCTTGTCCTGCGGCCAGCCATCGCGCGGCGCCACGAGGCGAAGGTGAAACAGCCCGCCATTGGCCATGGCGCGTGCCGTGGCGCCGATATTCTCGGCCATTTGCGGGCGCACCAAAATGACTACCGGGGCATTGCCGATCGGCGCGAGCGGCGCGCCGCCATCGCGACCGGTCATCGCTAGCCCCGCCGCCAGGTGGTGCCGGAAGGTCCGTCTTCCAATACCACCCCCTCGGCCGCGAGCGCGGCGCGGATCGCGTCCGCACGGGCGAAATCGCGGGCCTTGCGCGCGGCCAGACGTTCGGCGATCGCCGCCTCGATCCGCGCGCCATCCGCCGCACCGCCCTGGAACCAGGCGGCGGGGGATTGGGAAAGCAGCCCCAGCGCCGCACCGGACGCTTTCAGCGCGGAGGCCGCCGGCGCATCGCCGGCCAGCGCCGCATCGGCCAGCGCATGCATCGCGGCGAGCGCCGCCGGCGTATTGAGGTCATCGCACAAAGCCGCCAGCACCGGGGCCGGCACATCGCCCGCCGCCGCATCGGGGTGGCGTTCCAGCGCGCGGTAGAAGCGATCCAGCGTGCGCCGCGCCTCGGCAAGCCCCGCATCGGTGAAATCGAGCGCACTGCGATACTGCGCCGAGAGCAGCAGCAGCCGCGCCGCCTCGGCGGGCGCGCGGTCCAGCACGTCGCGCACGGTCAGGAAATTGCCCAGGCTCTTGGACATTTTCTCCCCGTTCACCAGCAACATGCCGTTATGCATCCACAGCCGGGCGAAACGGCTGCCGGGAAAGGCGCAGCAGCTCTGCGCCATCTCGTTCTCATGATGGGGAAAGATCAGATCCGCGCCGCCGCCATGGATGTCGAATTCCTCGCCCAGATAGCGCCAGGACATGGCGCTGCACTCGATATGCCAGCCCGGCCGGCCGCGCCCATAGGGGCTGTCCCAGCCCGGCAATTCCGGCGGCGAGGGCTTCCACAGCACGAAATCGCCCGGATCGCGCTTATAGGGCGCGACATCGATGCGCGCCCCGGCCAGCAATTCTTCCCGGCTGCGCCCCGACAGGCTGCCGTATTGCGGATCGCTCGCCACCGCGAACAGGACATGCCCGTCCGCCGCATAGGCATGCCCGCCGGCGATCAGCCGGGCGATCAGGTCGAGCATTTCGGGGATATGTGCGGTGGCGCGCGGCTCGATATCCGGCGCCAGGGCGCCCAGCGCCGCCATATCGGCATGGAAATCCGCCGTGGTGCGGGCGGTGATCGCGGCGATCGGCTCGCCGGTCTCGCTGGCCCGCGCGTTGATCTTGTCGTCGACGTCGGTGATGTTGCGGACATAGGTCAGGCGCGGATACAGCCGGCGCAGCAAGCGCGCGAGCACGTCGAACACCACCACCGGGCGGGCATTGCCGAGATGGGCCAGGTCATAGACCGTCGGCCCGCAGACATACATCCGCACATGGGCCGGATCGGCGGGCGCGAAGACCTCCTTCCGCCGGGTCAGGCTGTTATGCAGGTGCAGCACGGGGCGGAATGCGGGCATGAAGCGGTTTCTCTCAGAGCCGCGCGGCAGGCGCAAGCCGACGCATTGACAAGAACCGGGGTGGACGCCTACCTCCCGGGTCAGAATTTGCGAACCACTCGCAACAACCATCGGCTTGCGGCACTCTGGCGCGCCCGGCGCGGCGCAAGGTGGCTCCATGGATGACGGCACGCACGCGGCCATGCCGGCGGCGCAAGGCGGCAAGGTGCGCGGCGGACGCGGCCGGCTGGGCATGGCGATCGCGGTATTCGGCCCCGGCCTGGTGGTGATGCTGGCCGATACCGATGTCGGCAGCGTCATCACCGCCGGGCAGAGCGGGGTGCAATGGGGCTATCGCCTGCTCGCCCTGCAATTCGTGCTGATCCCCATCCTGTTCATCGTCCAGGAGTTGACGGTGCGGCTGGGCATCTTCACCGGGCGCGGCCATGGCGAGCTGATCCGCGACACGTTCGGCCCCGGCTGGGCCTGGCTGTCCGCCGCCGGGCTGGGCGTCGCCACGGTGGGGGCGCTGCTGACCGAATTCTCCGGCGTGGCGGGGGTGGGGGAGCTGTATGGCGTCTCCCGCCTGATCACCCTGCCGATCGCCGCCGTCGCCCTGCTGGTGGTGGTGATCACCGGATCGTATCGCCGGGTGGAGCGGGCGGCGATCGTCATCGGCCTGTTCGAGCTGGCCTTCTTCTTCGTCGCCTGGACCGCGCATCCCGATCCGCGCGCCCTGCTCTCGGGCAGCCTCGATATCCCCTATGCCGACAAGGATTATCTGTATCTGGCGGCGGCGAATATCGGCGCGGTGGTGATGCCGTGGATGATTTTCTACCAGCAATCGGCGATCGCCGATAAGCGGCTGGGGCCGGAGCATTTCACCGCCGCGCGCTGGGATACGGCCATCGGCGCGATCATCACCCAGCTGGTGATGGCCGCCGTGCTGATCGCCTGCGCGGCGACCATCGGACGGGCGCATCCGGATGCCACGCTGAATACGGTGGGCGATATGGCCAAGGCGCTGACGCCGTTCCTGGGCACGCAGATGGGTAATCTGGTGTTCGGCCTCGGTGTGCTCGGCGCGGGGATGGTGGCGGCCATCGTCTGCTCTTTGGCCTTCGCCTGGGGGCTGGGCGAGGTGACAGGCTATCGCCGTTCGCTGGAATACCGCCCCTTCGAAGCGCGCTGGTTCTACGGCGTCTACGCGCTGTGTGTTCTCGGCGGCGCGGTGGTGGTGGCGGAATGGCCGGATCTGGTCTCGCTCAATATCGGCGTGCAGGTGATGAATGCGCTGCTGCTGCCGATGGTGCTGGGCTTCCTGATCGCGCTGTCGCGGCGCACCCTGCCGGCCGGGCAGCGCCTGCGCGGCTGGTATTACGCGCTGGTGCTGGCGGTCAGCATCGCGACCTGCGGGCTGGGCGTATTCGGCGGCTTCTCCGGCGCGGGGCTGCTGTAATCGCGTCGGAGGCTCTATAGCGAGGCACCGCCGCAGATCACGATCTGCTGGCCGGTGATCGCCGCGGCCTCGGCCGACAACAGGAAGGCGGCCAGCGCCGCCACCTCCTCGGGCTGGACAAAGCGGCCGATCGGCGGCAGGCGCGGGGCGAGCCCGGCGCGGGCCGGATCGCGCAGCATCGGCGTATCGGTCGCGGCCGGGGCGATGACATTGGCGGTGATGCCGCGTCCGGCCAATTCCGCCGCCCAGGACCGCGCCAAAGCTACCAGTGCCGCCTTGCTGGCCGCGTACTGCGCGCGCCCCGCCGCGCCCTGCGCGGTGCGGCTGCCGATCAGCAGGATGCGCCCGCCTGCCGCCATGGCCGGGGCCAGCACCCCGGCCAGCACCGAGGCCGCCTCGACATGCAGGCGCCACATCGCCGCGCCATCGTCGCCATCGTCTTCGCCCAGACGCCCGACCCGCAACATGCCGGCCGCATGCACCAGCGCATCGGCTCCCTGAAGACGCGCCGCCATGGCGCGCGTCGCCGCGCCATCGGTCAGATCGAGGCGGCGCAGATCGAGGCCCTCGGGCAGCGCCGCCGGCGCCGCCCGATCCAGCCCGGTGACGCGCCAGCCCGCCGCCAGCAGCCGCGCGGCGATCGCCGCCCCGATGCCGGAGGCAGCCCCGGTCACGACGGCGTGGCGGGGTGCCGGCCCGGGGCTGGGGCGCGGCTCAGCCACCGGCCGCCTTCGCCGCTTTCTGCACCGCCGCCAGATCGAAATGGTTGATCGGATCGATCAGCGCGTTGGTGTACAGCGAGGCCACCAAGCCGATTTTCAACTGATCGAGCTTCGCCTCGGCGATGAATTCCGCCGGGTTGATGCTGCCCATCTTCGCCCCCGCATAAGGCGGGCGGTAGAGTTTGATGCGCCGGCCGATCGTGTGCATGATCGCCGCCACCGCCTGCGCCTCGCTCGCCCCGCGCGGTGCCGTCTCGGGATACATTTTCAGAAAGGCGCGCGCCCCTGCCTCGGGACTGGCCAGAATATACTGGGAGGATTTGCAGATCCCCCGCCCGAAGCCGATCAGCGTCTCCCGCTCCTTGGCCAGCATGCTGCGCGGCGCCATCAGGAACTGCCCGCCCACCATCGGCAGGTTTTTCGGGCGCGGCAGATAGGCAAGCTTGATCCCGGCGGCCTCGATCTGACCGAAACCGGCATCGTAATAGGCCAGCGCATCGATATCGCCGCGTTCCAGCGCCACCCCGGCCGGCACGCCATTGCCGACCGCGATCCATTTCACGTCCTTGTCCGGATCGAGACCGATCGAGCGCAGCACGCTTTTGGTCACCGGATAATCGGTCGCGCCGAAATCGGACACGCCGATCTTCTTGCCCTTCAGCGCGCCATAGGAATGGATCGGCGAACCCGGCTTGACCGCGATGTCCCATTTGTACGGGTAGGTATATTCGTAGAAATTGACGTCGCGCTGCCACTCGCCCTTGGCCAGCAGCGGCATCTGAAAGGACGGCACGCCGATGCCGATATCGATGTCGCCGCGATCTAGCGCCAGCTGCACATTGGTGTTGTTGCCCAGCGCCATCGGCTTGACGATTAGGCCTTCCGCTTTGTTGTAGCCCAGCTCCTCGCCGATCACCGTGTTGATGACGATGGCGCTCATGGCTTTCAGGCCGATGCCGAAGCGGATGGTGCGCAGCCCGGCAGCCCCGGCGTGACGCGCGATCAGCGGCGCGGCCAGCAGCCCGGCCGAGCCGGCCAGCACGGCGCGGCGCCCGATGGAATTCTTCATTGTTCTTCCTCCCGTCTGTGTCAGATTTTACGGCGCGACCAGTGGATCACCCGTCTTTCGATCCGCCGCACCAGGGCGTGCAGCACGATGCCGACCACGCCGAGAATGATCAGCGCGGCGAACACGCCGGCCACATCGGTGACCGATTCCGCCTGGGTGATGACCACCCCCATGCCCTGCTGGGCGCCTAGGAATTCGGCGACGATGGTGCCGAGCAGCGCATAGACCACTGCCATATCCAACCCGGCGAAGATGAAGGGCGCGGCCGAAGGCAGCTTGACGATGCGATAGGTCTCGAAGCGCGAGGCCGACAGCGCGCGCATCAGATCGATGCGCTCCGGCTCGGTGGCGCGCAGCCCGGTGAAGCTGTTGATCAGCACCGGAAAGAAAGCGAGCAAGGCGGCAATGGCGATCTTCGAGCCGTCGCCGAAGCCGAACCAGATCACCACCAACGGCGCGATCGCGACTTTCGGCAGGCTCTGCAGGGCGAAGGCATAGGGCATCACCAGCTTCTCGACGACGCGGCTTTCCGCCATCAGCGAGCCGAGTACCAGACCCAGCCCGGCACCGGCCATGAAGCCGAGCGCCGCATTGCGCAGCGTGCTCCATAGCGGGATGTAATAGCCGAGCGGACTGGCCGGCGAGACCAGCAGGCCGGAGGCCAGCGCGTGCACCACGGCCGCGGGCGACGGCAGAATGTAAGAAGGCGTATGCAGATAGCGCACCGAGACATCCCAGGCGGCGAGCAGCACGACCACGCCGATGGCGGCGATCAGCGACCCGTTGACCGCTTTGGCCTTGCGCCGGCGTGGCGCGGGCGGGGCCGATAGCGCGGGGGAAATTTCAGGCATGGCGTTCATTCCAGCGCTCCCTCGGCGTTCAGCAGGCCGCGCACTTCGCGCGCCAGCGCGGCATAGGCAGGGTGGCTCACGATGGTGTCGAAGCTGCGCGGCCGGGGGATCGCCACCGGCAGATCGGCCAGCACCCGGCCCGGGCGCGCCGACATCACCACCACGCGGTCGGCCAGGAAGATCGCCTCGGCGATGGAATGGGTGATCAGCAGCACGGTCTTGCCGCTTTGCTGCCAGATGCGCTGCAATTCGACATTCATGCGTTCGCGCGTCAGCGCATCCAGCGCACCGAAAGGCTCGTCCATCAGCAGGATCGCCGGATCGCGGGCCAAGGCGCGGCAGATGCCGGCGCGCTGCTGCATGCCACCGGATAATTCGTACGGATAGCGCGCGGCGAATTCCCCAAGGCCGGCCATCTGCAGCAGCGCCGCGATCCGCGCCGGATCGCCGCCCCGCCTGGCGGTGCCGACGCGCAGCGGCAAGGCAACGTTTTCCGCGACCGTCATCCAGGGCAGCAGATTGGCCGCCTGAAACACCACCCCGACATCAGCGGACAGGCCGGTGACCGGACGATCGGCGAGCGTCAGGCGACCTTCCTCGCATGGTTCCAGCCCGGCCAGCAGGCGCAGCAGGGTCGATTTGCCGCAGCCCGAAGGCCCCACCACGCTGACGAATTCACCCGCGCGGATGGCGAGCCCGACTCCGGCCAGGGCGCGGACATCGCCGGATGCGCCCTCATAGACCTTGCCGAGCCCCTCCATCGCGATCAGCGGTGCGGCGGATGCTTGCGCATTCATGGTGTTTCCCCCTCCGTTCCGCCAAGCCTAGGCAGCGGCGCGCGGCGCGATCCCTGCCCCGGCAACGGCGGCACGTATGCGCGCCATCTCCGCCGCATTCGGCGCATGGGTGGGCGGGCGCATGGTGGCGCTGGCGATCAGCCCGGCTTCGGCCATCGCCGCCTTCATGCAGGCATGCGCCTCCGCCGTCGGCTCGCCGGCGCCGTAGACCGCATCCTTCAGCGGATCGATGCGCGCCTGGATCGCCTGCGCCCTGGTCAGATCGCCGGCCTTCACGGCAGCCAGAAGATCATTGATCAGCCCCGGTACCAGCGAGGCGAAACCGACCAGCGCACCGTCGATCCCCTGCACCATGGAGGCGAGCAGATATTCGTCATGGCAGGTCAGCAGCGCCTTTTCCGGCGCGACCGCGCGGATCGCCTGGATGTCGGTCGCGTATTTATTCATCTCCCGCGTGCCGATCTTGAAGGCCTGCACGGCGGGAAGCTGGGCGAGCCGGGCGAGCAACGCGGAGGAGAAGGAGGATTTCGTCCAGGCCGGATAGACATGCACGACCAGCGGCAGACCTGTCGCATCGCCGATCGCGGTGAAATACTCGATCACCTGATCGGCGCGGAAGCCGAAGCGCAGCCAGTGATGCGGCGGCATGATGTCGAGGCCCTGCGCGCCCGCCTCCTTGGCCCATAGCGCCTGCTCCACCGCGTCCTTAATGCCTTCGCAGACCACCGAGGAGATCACCGGGCAGATGCCGCGCGCGGCATCGGCGGCGATGCGCGTCACTTCGGCGCGTTCGCGCGGGGTCAGGGAGAAGACCTCGCCGGTATGGCCGTTGGTCATCATCGCCACCACCCCGGGCTGGCGGCCCAGCCAGGCGACGTAGCGACGCAGATCGGCCTCGTCGATCGTGTAATCGGGGCGGAAGGGCACGGTAATGGCCGGGATCAGGCCGTGGAAATTCATGCTCATGGGCGGGTTCTCCGGAAAGCGGGTCAGGCGCGGATGGTCTGCACGGCAACGCCGCCCGAGGCGGCAAGCGCGCGGGCCAGCGCCGAGGCAGCGTTCAGCACGGGAAGCCGCGCCGCCGCCTCAAAAGCGGCGAGCGGGGCGCGAAAGGCGGGGGCGGCCACCGACAGGCCGGCGACCGGAAACCCGTCGCTGTCGAGCACCGGCGCGGACAGCACCCGCAGGCCAGAGACGGTTTCCTGATCGGACAGCGCATAGCCGCGCGCGCGCACCGCATCGAGGCGGGCGAGCAGTTCCGGCATTTCCGTCGGCGTATGCTCGGTCAGTTTCGGTCGGGCGCGGGCATCGAGCACCGCGACCTGCGTCTCACGCGGCAGGAAGGCCAGGATCGCGTGGCCGATGGCGGTGGAATAGACCGGCACGCGCGAACCGATGCGGATATCGACACCAAGCCGCGTCAGCCCTGCCTGGATGCGTTCGATATAGAGGATCTCCGGCCCTTCCAGCACGCCGATGGAGGCCGCTTCATGGGTTTCCCCGACCAGAGTGCGCAGCACCGGGCGGGCGAGTTCGCGGATATCGCTGCGCGCGATCGCATTGAAGCCGAGATCGAGACATTTCAGGCTGAGGCGGAAATCGCGTGTGGTGCCGATCTTCTCGACATAGCCGAGCTGCACCAGCGTGTTCAGCAGGCGGAAGGCGGTGGCGTTGTCGGTGCCGGTGCGCCGCGCCACCTCGGCCAGCTTCAATTCCGGCGCCTCGGCGGTGAACGCCTCCAGCACGCGCAGGCCCTTGGCGAGCGAGAGCACGAGGTTCTTTTCGGAACCGGGTTTCTCGGGCGAAGTCGCGCGGGCGCCAGAGGGGAGAGTGGAGATGGGGCGCGCGGCGATGGGACGAGCGGGGGAAGCCATGGCGTTTCCAGAAAATTCGGATTGCGAACTTTTATTCGTTGTTGTAGAAAGGCGTATCCTTCTCGTTCCATCGGCGTCAAGCGGATTTTTGCGACCGCCGCCGTGCCGCGCATTTGGCGCCCATAGGCCGGCGCCCTATCCTGGCGCGACGGAGGATGACGCATGCTGACCGAACTTGGCCCGCAGCCTTTCATCGCGGGCTTCACCCTGGGCGATTGCATCACTGCAGACGGGGTGCGCATCCGCTTTGCCCGCGGCGGCAGCGGGCCGCCTTTGCTGCTGCTGCACGGCCACCCCCAGACGCATATCACCTGGCGCAAGATCGCCCCGGCGCTGGCGCGGCATTTCACGGTGATCGCGCCCGATCTGCGCGGCTATGGCGACAGCGCCAAGCTGCAAAGCGATGCCGCGCATGCGCCCTATGCCAAGCGCGCCATGGCGGACGATCAGATGGCGCTGATGGCGGCGCACGGGTTTTCGCGGTTTCGCGTCATCGGCCATGATCGCGGCGGCCGCGTCGCGCATCGCCTCTGCCTCGATCATCCCGACGCGGTCTCGCAGGTTGCGATGTTCGATCTGGTGCCGACCGCGGCGATGTACGGACGCGCCGATCAGGCCCTGGCGACGCGCTACTTCTGGTGGTTCTTCCTGATCCAGCCTGAACCATTGCCGGAGACGCTGATCGGCGGCGATCCGGCCTTCTTTCTGCGCCGCCATATCGGCCGCCAGCTCGACCGCGCCGATGCGACCGAGGAGGCAGCCTTCGCCGAATATCTCCGCTGCTACAGCGATCCGCAGACACGGCATGCGATCTGCGAGGATTATCGCGCCGGCGCGCGCATCGACCTGACGCATGATGCGGAGGATCGCGACCGGCGCATCACCGCCCCGCTGCTGGCCCTATGGGGCGCGCGCGGCGGATTGCCCGGCCTGTTCGACGTGCTTGGCGAATGGCGCGCGCGGGCCGGTGACGTACGCGGCCGCGCCATGCCGTGCGGGCACACCCCGCAGGAGGAATGCCCGGACGAGACGCTGGCCGAACTTGCCGCTTTCTTCGGTTTTTAGCCGCTCAGTGAAATACCCGCCCGCCATCGATCACGCTGGTCTGGCCGGTCATCGTCTCGGTCTTGCACATCGCCACCACCATGGCGGCGCAATCCTCCTTGTCGGCGGCGCGCTTCAGCAACGCCCCGGCGGCGGAACGCTCGACCTGCTCGGCGCTGAGATTGGCAGTGGCGCGGGTGCCGGTCAGCAGGCCCGGGGCGACGCAATTGACCAGCACATCCGGGGCGAGCGCCACCGCCATGCAGCGCGTCAGATGGATCAGCCCGGCCTTGGACACCGCATAGGCGATCGAGGACCCGGTCGGCGCCAGCCCCGCGACCGAGGCGATGTTGACCACCCTGCCCGCCTTGTGCGCCCGCAAATGCGCCGCCGCCGCCTGGGTCAGACGCATCGGCCCGGTCAGGTTCACGGCGATGATGCGGTCCCAGACTTCCGCCGTCATGGCATCGAGATCGGCGAAGGGGATCGCCTTGTTGTACGCCGCATCGTTGATCAGCAGGTCGATCCGCCCGAAGCGCGCGACAACCGCCGCCAACATCGCGGCGATCGCCGCATCATCGGTGATGTCGCAGCCGAAGGCCGCCGCCCTGATCTGATGGCGGGACGCCAGACGTTCCGCCACCGCTTCCGTCTCGGCGCGGCTTTGCGCATACATCAACGCCAGATCGGCACCCTCGCGGGCCAGCGCTTCGGCGATCACCTGGCCCAGCCCGCCATTGCCACCGGTCAGCAAGGCGAGTTTTCCCCGCAATTCCATCACGCGCTCTCCCAGATTTCGCCGTTCTGTCGCACCCGGCCTTCGGCGGATAATTTCAGCAGATGCGCCAGCACATTGCGTTCGGCGGCGCGGCGCAGGCGCGGGTCGGTCTGCGAATAGAGCGCATCCATCAGCGCATAGGTGCCGAGCGGCCCCTCGGCGAGTTTCGCCGCGATCGCCGCCTCGCGCGCCTCGCGATGGCGCAGCAATTGCGCCACCAGATCGCGCGGCGCGGCAAGACCGGGGCCATGGCCCGGCAGATAGATCTCATCTTCCGTGCGGGCCAGCAGCCGGCGCAACGAGGCGAAATAATCCGCCATATTGCCGCCCGGCGGGCTGACCACGGAAGACGACCAGGACATCACATGATCGGCGCTGAACAGGATCGGCTGGCCATCCGCCGCGCGGCCGGCGAAGCAAAGATGATCGGCGGCGTGGCCGGGGGTGAAGATCGCGGTGAAACCGGCAATCTCCGCCCCGTCATCGAGCGGCAGATCGGGGCTGAAACCGGCCAGCGCGCTGTCATGCCACCCGGCCACGCGCGCGCCGCTCGCCGCCTGCAAGGCGGCCACCGCGCCGACATGGTCGTGATGAGTATGCGACAGCAGGATCAACGCGACGCGCCCGCCGCTCGCCGCCAGCACGGCGGCGACATGCGCCGCATCTTCCGGTCCGGGATCGAGCACGATGGTCCCGTCCGGCGCGTCGATCAGATAGGTGTTGGTGCCATGATAGGTCATCGGCCCCGGATTGGCGGCGACGATGCGGCGTATACCGGGCAGAACGGGCAGCGCCGCGCCGCGCGGCGGTTCGGGCTCGGTCAGGAATCCCATACGCGCTCTCCGCTGTCGGTTCCGGCATTTCTTCCTGCCGCAACTGCGATGCGCTGGCAAATCGCCGGGCGGTGCGGATCGACGCGCCTGTTCGCCGCCAACGGGTGCTGGCAAAACGGGGGCTCCTCGCCATAGGCTCTGCCCATGCACCCGATCCGCCGCCGTTTTGCCGTCCTGCTGGGAACCGCGCTGCTCGCCCTGGCGCGTACCGCCCAGGCACAGACCCCGCCCGCCAATCCGATGGATGCGGTGCGCGCCGATCAATGGGACCAGGCCGCAGCCATCGCCGCGACCGATCCCGATCCGGTGGCGGCGAAGCTGGTGCGCTTCTACCGCCTGCTCGCCCCCGGCGCGGCGAGCCCGGCGGAGATCGAGGCCTTCATCGCCGCCAATCCCGACTGGCCGCTGGGCTGGCTGCTGGAGGAACGACGCCAGCAGGCAATCCTGAGCGAACCCGATCCCGCTGCCGTACTGGCCGCCTGCGCCCGGCGCCCGATCACCCAGCCCGGCGTGCTGGCCCGCTGCGCCGATGCCGAAGCCGATGCCGGCCAGGCGGTTCAGGCCAGCCACGATGCCCGCGCCGCCTGGGCGGAGGGCCTGAACAGTGGCAGTGACGGCTTTCTCACCCGTTGGAGCGGAACGCTCCGCGCGCAGGATCAGCTGGCGCGGTTCTACCATTTCGCCTGGGCCGGCCGCATCGGCGAGGCAGCGGCGATGCGCCCCCGCCTGGCCGTCAATGACCAGCCCATGGCGACGGCATTCCTGGCGATGGCGCGCGGGACGGCGGACGGGGCCGCCGATCTGGCAGCCTTGCCTGCGGATCAGCGCAACGGCCCGCTGCTGATGCTCGCCCATGCCCGCGCCCTGCGTCAGGCGGGGGATGAGGATGGCGCCGTGGCGCTTTGGGCAAAAGACGGCGCCGCAGCCGAGCAGGCGGCGGCTGGCGGAGTGCAAGGCGCGCCTGCCGGGGCGTCGGCGCGCTTCTGGCTGGAACGCAGCATTCTGGCCCGCGACCTGCTGGCCGATGGGCGGGCCAAGGACGCCTATGCGGTCGCGGCCGGGCACGGCGCGTTGCGCGGCGAGATGGCGGCGGATGCCGATTTCCTGACCGGCTTCATCGCGCTGCGCTTCACCCATGATCCCGCCGCCGCGCTGGCGCAGTTCCAGGCATTGGCGGCAAGCTCGCGCGCCGCGATCACCCAGGGCCGGGCGCAGTACTGGATCGGCCGGGCCGAGGCGGCACTCGGCCAGGATCCGCGTCCGGCCTATGCCCGCGCCGTCGCCTGGCCCACGACCTTCTATGGCCAGATGGCGGCCCTGGCACTCGATCCCGATCCGATGGCCCTGGCGCGGCGCATCGCCGCCCTGCGCGATCCCGCCTATACGCCCGCGCAGGCGCTTGATTTCACCGGGCACGAGGTGGTGCGTGCCGCCGCCCTGCTGGCCGCCTGGGGCGATCGCCGCCGGGCCGGCACCTTCCTGTTGCGCATGGGCTTCCTGGCCGCCGATGACGCCGATCGCAGCCTGACGGCGCGCCTCGCCCTCGGTCTGGGCCTGCCCGATATCGCCGTCTTCACCGCCCGCCATGCCGGCTTCGAGGGCAGCGCCCTGCCGCGCGCCGGATGGCCGCTGGCCGCGACGATTCCCTCCGATGCCGGGGTCGATCCCGCTTTGGCGCTCGGCCTGATCCGTCAGGAAAGCAGCTTCGATGCCGGCGCGGTCAGCCCGGCCGGGGCGCGCGGGCTGATGCAGCTGATGCCGGGCACGGCGCGGCTGGTCGCTGGCCGGCCGGTGGCGCTGGCCGCGCTGACCGGCGATCCGGGGCTGAACGTGGCGCTCGGCACGCGCTATTTCGCCGGGCTGATGGCGCGTTTCGGCAATGCCGCGCCGCTGGCCATCGCCGCCTATAATGCCGGGCCGAACCGGGTCGATGACTGGCTGGCGAAGAACGGCGATCCGCGCATCGGCCCGGTCGATATGATCGACTGGATCGAGCTGATTCCCTTCGGCGAAACCCGCAACTACGTCCAGCGCGTGCTGGAGAACACGGTGATCTACCGCGCCCGTCTGGGCAAAAGCGCCGCGCCGCTGAACGCGGACTGGGCGAAATGAGGCCGCAGCAGGCGATCGCCCTGGCCGTCACCAGCGTCGGCGGCGTTGGGTTTTTCCCCTGGGCACCCGGCACGGCGGGTTCGCTGGCGGGACTGGCAAGCGGCGCGGCGCTGCTCGCCTGGGCGCCGGCCTGGCTGGGTCCGGCCGTCGCGCTGGCGAGCCTTGCCGGGCTGATCGCCATCCGCGCCGCACGAATCGAGGGCGATCCCAGCCATGTGGTGATCGACGAGCTGGCCGGGCAATGGCTGACCCTGCTGGGGCTTGCCGATGTCAGCGGGTCCGGCCTGGCCGCCGCCTTCGTGCTGTTCCGCTTGCTGGATATCGCCAAGCCCGGCCCGGTCGGCTGGGCCGACCGTCAGAAAGGCGCCGGCGGCATCATGGCCGATGATCTGATCGCCGGGGCGATCGGCGCGGCAATTCTGTGGGCGATCCGAAGCCAGTGGCCCGGGCTTTTTTGACCAAGGCTTGAACCGCGCGATCGGCCAGGGCTCGCCGGGCGCTCAATCGTCGCGATGCACGCGCTCCATGCGCTCATGCCGCTCCTGCGCCTCGATCGACAGGGTGGCGATGGGCCGGGCCTCCAGGCGCTTCAGGCCGATCGGCTCGCCGGTTTCCTCGCAGAACCCATAGGTGCCGGCCTCGATGCGGGCCAGCGCCTGATCGATCTTGGAGATCAGCTTGCGGGCGCGGTCGCGGGTGCGCAGTTCCAGCGCCCGGTCGGTCTCCACGCTGGCGCGGTCGGTGATGTCGGCTTCATGGATGCCGCCTTCCGACAGGCTGGCCAGGGTGCCGTCCGCCTCGCGCAGCAGGTCGGCGCGCCAGCGGAGCAGTTTTTGGCGAAAATACTCGACCTGCACCGGATTCATGAATTCCTCGTCCTCGGCGGGACGATAATCCGGAGGCAGAGTGACCATCATGCGTGCCGTCCTTACCGAGCCGCTTCCTGCCTGAAAGGCTGGAACGGGCGCGCTGATGCGGCCGGTTTTGTGCGCCCGGCGGGCTTATAGCGGGGCCGGGATGCGCCGCCAAGGGGCCGGACGCGCCCGCCTGCCGCAGCCCGGCAAACGTCAACGGACTGACATCGACGGGTTGGGCGATCATTGCCCCAGCCGCGCCAGCTCCACCCGCGCGCGCAAACGGATCGCGCCCAGCAATTCCGCGAGTGCGGGATCGGCGGGCGGCGGCTCCACCGCTGCCAGCGCGCCGAGCCGACCGAGCACCGCGCCCAGCCCATCCTGGCTGCCGCCCAGCATCGCACGCTGCAACGCCGCGAGATGATCCAGCATGGCCCGGCCATGGCGCTGCGCCGCCGCGTTGGGCGCACGCGGCCCACCCCATTCCTGGGCCGCAAGCATGGCCCCCAGCACCGCCACGCTGCCGCCCGCCGCCGCCAGCGCCCCGGCGGCAGGCGCTTCCGCCGCATCCGGCATATGAAAATCCGCCGCTTCGCCACCCGTCGTCAGAGCGCGCGCCGCCCGCACCCGGCCCGTTCCAGCCACGCCGCCGATACGCATCGCCATCCCCCCGATCATCGCAGCCGCCGAGCATGGCCGCGCCAGGTTAGCGAAGTGCCAAAGCCCGCACCCGGGCGGCGGAGGCGGCGCCGAAGCGGCGGCAGACATAATCGACAAAGCCGGCCCGCCCGGCCCGGGCATAAGGATCGGCGGAGGCGAGCCAGCGCAGCATCGCCAGCCAGCCCGACCCGGCAGGGGCGAAATTCATCACCGTCCATGCCGCCTGGCGCAGCCCGGCCAGCCAGGCGCGCGGTCCGGCGGCGTGCTTCTCGGTCAGCAGCAGCTGGTTGCGCACGCTGTAATAGGTCTTCAGCGGGATGATTCTGGCACCGAAGCTGCGCGACTCGGCGTGCACGATCCGCGCGCCCGCCAGGCACAGCGCAACGACGCCCACCTTGCAGGCGCGGGCGTGGAAATCGGCTTCCTCCAGCTGCAGGAAGAAGCGCTCGTCGAAGACACCGATGCGGGCGAATAATGCCGCCGGCACCAGCAGGCAGGCGCCATAGGCGAAGTCCATCGGAAACACATCCGACCGCCCGGCAATGGGCTCGGCCGAGGCCCCCTGCCCGGCATCGAGCTGCACCCCCAGAGCCGGATCGGCGAAATCGATGCCGGGATGCAGCAGGCACGGGGGCAGGCTGCGCGCCGCGGCCACCAGCGCGGCCATGGTCTCCGGGGCGATCACCGTGTCGTTGTTGAGCAGGCAGACGAATTCCGCGCCGCCGCGCAGCGCCGCCGCGATGCCGACATTGTTGCCACCCGCCCAACCGCGGTTTTCCGCCAGCGCGATCAGCTCCACCGCCGGAAACGCGGCCGCCACCGCCGCGGCCGAGCCATCGGCGGAGGCATTGTCGACGACGATGACATGCATCGCCACGCCGCGCTGGGCCGCCAGGCTTTCCAGACAGCGCAGCGTATCGGCACGGCCGTTGAAACTGAGCACCACGACCGCGAGCGCGGGCGGGGCCGCGTCAGAAAGGGGGGGCGGTTCCTGCACCAGGCCGTTATCGCGGCGCGCCCCGCACCAGGCAAGACCTTCACCCGGCATCGCCCCGGCGCGCCGCGCCGGGCGATCCGTGCCGCCCGGCACGCTTTGCCGGGCGGATGCGCGGCAAAGCTGGCGGGATTCCGCCGCCCAGCCCTGGCACGCCGCTTGCGCCGTGCCGCCACGCGCCTGCCACGCCTCCCGCTGATCGAGGTCGCCGTGCCCCATTGCCCGTTTCGCCCGCTGCGCTGCCTGCTGCCCGCCCTGCTGCTCCTGTGCGCGCTGGGTCACGCGGCGGAGGCGCAGGTGCGCATCAAGGACATCGTCGATGTCGAAGGCGTGCGGCAGAACCAGCTGATCGGCTACGGGCTGGTGGTCGGGCTGAACGGCACGGGGGATTCGCTCAACAACGCCGTGTTCACCCGCGAATCCCTGGTCGGCATGCTGGAACGACTCGGCGTGAACACGCGCGATCAGATCAACAACCTCAAGACCAAGAACACCGCTGCGGTGATGGTCACCGCCGATCTGCCGGCCTTTTCGCGCAGCGGCAGCCGCATCGACGTGCATGTCTCCTCGCTCGGCGATGCCACCAATCTGAGCGGCGGCACCCTGCTGGTCACGCCGCTGCTGGCCGCCGATGGCGAGGTCTATGCCGTGGCCCAGGGACCGCTGGCGACCGGGGCCATCGCCGCCTCGGGGGCGGCGAGTTCGGTAACGCGCGGCGTGCCGACCGCCGGGCGCATCGCCAATGGCGCGACGGTGGAAAAGCAGGTCGCCTTTCGCCTGGACAGCGAGCAGGTGGTGCGGTTTGCGCTGCGCAATCCAGACCTGACCACGGCGCAGCGCATCGCCGCGGCGATCGACCGCGCCCAGGGGCCGATCGCCCATGTCTCCGACCCCGGCACGGTGACGCTCGACCTTGCCGGGCGCGATACCGTGCATGTGCTGGAGGCGGTGGAGGATCTGGACGTCGTGCCCGACACGCCGGCCATGGTGATCATCGACGAGGCGACCGGCACGGTGGTGATGGGCGCCAATGTGCGGGTCTCCACCGTCGCCATCGCCCAGGGCAATCTGACCATCCGCGTCACCGAAACGCCGCAGGTCAGCCAGCCCGGCGCGCTGTCGAACGGCACCACCACGGTCGTGCCGCGCACCCAGATTCAGGTCAGCGACCAGCACGATCGCAAGCTGGGCATTCTGCGCGGCTCGGTCACGCTGCGTGATCTGGTGGCCAGCCTGAACGCGCTGGGGGTGGGGCCGCGCGATCTGATCAGCATCCTGCAATCGATCAAGGCGGCGGGTGCGCTGCAAGCCAATCTGCGGGTGCGTTGATGAGCAGCACGATCGCCCCCGCCGCCGGGCCGCCGGCCAGCGACCTGCCCGCCGCCATCGCGACGAGACTGTGGCAATCGGCGAAAAATTTCGAGGCGATGGCGCTCGGCGCGCTGCTCAAGCCGATTTTCGACACGGTCGATACCTCCAGGGGCCCGTTCGGCGGCGGCAATGGCGAAGCGGCGTGGAAGCCGATGCTGGTCAGCGAGATCGCCAAGGAGATCGCCGCGCATGGCGGGCTGGGCCTCGCCCGGCCGGTCTTCGCCCAGATGCTCCGCCTGCAGGAAGCCCACCAGCCGCAACCCCGCACCACCCCGGAGGCCCCATGACCGATTTCCCGCAATCCCGCCTGACGCCCGCCTTGGTCGCCGCTGCCGTCGATCTGGCCAATGTGCTGGCGCGCGAGAATGCCGCGCTGGCCCGGCTGGACATGACCAGGGCAGCCGCGATGCTGGCGGAAAAGCAGCAGGCGGCGGCGGCTTTCGTGGCGGCTCAAGGCAGCGGCGCGGCGGGCAGCCGCGCGCCGGCCATGACGATCAGCCCGGCCCAGCGCGATGCCGCCCTGGCCGCCACCGCAAGGCTGCGCGACCTGGCCGAGGAAAATCGCCGCCTGCTGGAGCGGGCGATGGCGGTGCAGGCACGGGTGCTGGGCACCATCGCCAAGGCGGTGCCGCGCAGCCTCGCCGCCGGCGCGCCGCGCTATGGTGCGCGCGGCCTTTCCGCCGCGCCGGAGCGGATGCCGGCCTTCGCCCTCTCGGCGCGGATCTGAGGGCGGTGGATCTGAGGGCGAGGGGCTCATCCACCCCTCGCCACCCGGGGCGGCGCGGCGTATGGATGACAGCCGAAAGGTTTCGCCATGCGCCTGCCCCCCTTGCTGCCCGCCCCCCCTGCCCTGCCGCGCCGATCCGGCGTGCCTTTCCGTGCGGGCCGGCCCTGATGGCGCTGGCGTTGATCGTGCCTTCCCTGCCCGGCACCCCGGAAGGCGGGCAAGCGTATGACCGGGCCCTTGTCGACGCGCTGCGGGCGCGCGGCGAAACGATTACGGTCCATTCCCTGGCCGATCCGCGCGGCCCCGCCGGGCGGGAGGCGGCTGCGGCGCTGCTCGCCTCTCTGCCGTCGACGGCGCGGCTGGTGATCGACGGCCTGGCTTTGCCCGCCTTCGCCGGGCAGGAGGCGATGCTGGCCAGCCGCCGCGCGATCGGGCTGATCCATCATCCGCACGCGCTGGAATCCGGGTTGAGCGAGCAGGCCCGCGCCGCGCTGCGCGCCGTCGAGTTGACCTTGCTGCCGCGCCTGGCGCGGGTGATCGCCACCAGCCCGCGCGTCGCCGAGCGTCTATGCGCCGATGGCATGCTGGCCGCCGCGCATGTCGCCGTGGTGACGCCCGGCCGCGCCGCGGTGGCACGCAGCGCCGGCAGGAATGGCGATGGCGCATCGCCCTGCGCCATCCTGTCGGTGGGCGCGCTGATCGAACGCAAGGATCACGCGACCCTGCTGCGCGCCCTGGCGCGGCTGTTCGACCTCGACTGGCATCTTCGCATCGTCGGCAGCGCGGCGCGCGATCCGGCCCATGCGGCGATGCTGCAGGCGCTGGCGCAGACCCTGGGGATTGCCGCGCGCGTCACATTCGCCGGCGCCCTGTCCGACGCGGCACTGGAAGAAGCCTGGGCGCGCACCGATCTTTTCGCGCTCGCATCGCGCTGGGAAGGCTATGGCATGGCCACTGCCGAGGCGCTGGCCCGCGGCATTCCCGTGGCGGTCACCGGCGGCGGACCGGAAGGCAGCGCCGGCGGCGATCTGGTCGATGTGGAAACCGGCATCGTGGTGGCGCCCGGCGATCACGAGGGGATGTCGAAAGCGCTGCGCCGGCTGATCTTCAGCGCCACGCTGCGCCAGGAAATGGGCGATGCCGCGTGGCAGAAAAGCCGGCTGCACCCGGATTGGAACACCCAGGCGGGCGCCTTTCTGGCGGCCATCGCCGCCTCTGGCTGATTGCCGCCACCACCCTGCATGAGCTGATGTTTTCGGAGTGAAATTCCATGCTGCTGGGCTGCATCGCCGATGATTTCACCGGCGCGACCGATCTTGCCGCCATGCTGGTGGCCAATGGCATGCGCACCGTGCAATGCATCGGCGCGCCACGACCGGGTCAGGTCGCCCCCGATGCCGATGCGGTGGTGGTGGCGCTGAAATCACGCACCGCCCCGGTCGCGCAGGCGGTGGCGGAAAGCCTTGCGGCGCTGACCTGGCTGCGCGCGGCGGGGGCGAGGCAGATCTTGTTCAAATACTGCTCCACCTTCGACAGCACGCCGGAGGGCAATATCGGCCCGGTAGCCGATGCACTTCTGGCCGCCCTAGAGGGCGGGTTCGCGCTGGCCTGCCCGGCTTTTCCCGCCAATGCCCGCAGCGTCTATCAGGGCCATCTTTTTGTCGGCAGCGCGCTGCTGAATGAAAGCGGGATGGAGAACCATCCGCTGACCCCGATGAAGGATGCCAATCTGGTGCGCGTGCTGTCGCAGCAGACCGAGGGCACGGTCGGCCTGGTGGCGCATGCCGTGGTGGCGCAGGGGGCGGAGGCGATCCGCAAGGCGATGACCGCGCTGAAGGAACAAGGCCGGCGCTACGCCATCGTCGATGCGGTGGAGGATGCGCATCTGCGCGCCATCGGCACCGCCGCCGCCGGGCATGCGCTGATCACCGGCGGATCGGGCATCGCGATGGGGTTGCCGGAGAATTTCCGCGCCGCCGGCTTGCTGCCCCGGCGCGAGGATCCCGGTGCGCTGCCCGACATCGAAGGGGCCTGCGCGGTGCTGGCGGGATCGTGCTCGCGCGCCACGCTGGGTCAGATCGGCTTTGCCCGCCAGGGGGTGGAGGTCTACGACGTCGATGCGCTGGCGACACCCGATGCCGCGCGTCTGGCCGCCGACGCCATCGCCTGGGCCGAGACGCGGCTGGGGGCGACGCCGATCGTCATCGCCGCCTCCGCCCCGCCCGACAAGGTTGCGGCGTTGCAGGCCGCCCTCGGCCGCGAAGCAGCCGGCGCGCTGATCGAGGACACCATGGCCCGCATCGCGGAGGCGCTGGTGGCGCGCGGATTGCGCCGGCTGGTGGTGGCGGGCGGCGAAACCTCGGGCGCGGTGGTGGCCAGGTTGGGCGTGGCCAGCCTGCGCATCGGCCGCGAAATCGATCCCGGCGTGCCCTGGACCTATGCCGAGGGCACCGGCGCGCCGATGCTGCTGGCCCTGAAATCGGGCAATTTCGGCGGGCGGAATTTCTTCCTCAAAGCCTTCGCGATGCTGGAGGAGGCGCCGTGACCGAGGCGGAAACCCGGCGGCTGCTGTGCGATCTGGCGGCCAGCCTGTTCGTGCGCGGCTTTTCGGTCGGCAGTGCCGGCAATATCAGCGTGAAGCTGGAGGAAGGCGGCTATCTGATGACGCCGACCAACTCCTCGCTCGGGCGGCTCGACCCGGCGCGCCTGTCGCGCCTCGATGCCGATTTCGTCCCTGTCGGCGGCGATCGGCCTTCGAAGGAGGTATTTCTCCATCGCGCCTTCTATGCCGCGCGGCCCGGCGCGGGGGCGGTGGTGCATCTGCATTCGACCATGGCGACCGCGATCGCCTGCCTGCCCGATCTCGATCAGGACAATCCGATCCCGCCGCTGACGCCCTATTTCGTCATGCGCGTGGGGCGGCGCATGCCGGTCGTGCCCTATTACCGTCCCGGCGATGCGGCGATGGAGCCGGCGGTGCGGGCGGCGGCGGCGGATGCGCGGGCGATCCTGCTGGCCAATCACGGCCCGGTGGTCTCCGCCGCGACGCTGACGGATGCGGTCTATGCGGCGGAGGAGCTGGAGGAAGCGGCCAAGCTGTTCCTGCTGCTGCGCGGTGCGCAGCCGCGCCTGCTGAGTGCCGCGCAGGTGGAGGATCTGCTGACGAATTTCGGGTAGGCGATGCGCCGCCGCACGGCGGAATGCAGGCTAGGAGCGCTCTAAGCGATGGCGGCAGCCCAGCCGCGCAGATCGTCGATAAAGAAATCGGGGACTTCCATCGCCGCGAAGTGCCCGCCCCGCGGCGCCTCTCGCCAACGCATCAAATTATATCCACGCTCGACCCAGCTCCTGGGGGGTGCGGGCATGCGTGGGTCGGGGTAGGCGGTAAAGGCGGTTGGCACGGTGACGGATACCCCAGGCGGCATCTGCCGTACATGCTCGGCGGCGGCCGCGGCATAATAAAATGCCGAACTCGCGAACGCATCGTTCATGACGTAGATCATGATATCGATCAGAAGGTCGTCGCGCGAAAAGATCGCCGCGAAATCGCGCTCACGGCGGTCCGACCAATCGTAAAACCGTTCCACAATCCAAGCCGCCTGCGCGACCGGGTTGGCCGCCATGGCGTATGCGAGTGACAGTGGCTTCGTCCCTTGCAGCGCAGCGTAGGCGCCGAGTTGCTGCTGCACCTGATCGCGCGCGACGAGCCAGGATTTCTCCTCGTTCGTCTGTGCGTCGCCCGATGGCTGCACCAGGAGATAATTGAGGTGTATTCCGCGAAGGCCGGCGCCGTGCTCCAGGCCGAGCCACGCGCACACCGCCGATCCCCAGTCACCCCCCTGGGCGAGATAGCTGCGATATCCAAGATGATCTCGCATGAGTTCATCGAATAATCGCGCAGTGCTGCGGGCGCCGAAGGGGCGGTTGGGCTTGCCGGAGAAGCCATACCCAGGCAGTGACGGGATTACCAGATCGAAGGCATCGGACGCCGCCCCGCCGTGCCGACTGGGAAATGCCAGTTTTTCGATCACCTGCCAGAATTCGATGATCGATCCTGGCCAGCCATGCACCAGGAGCAGCGGCCGTTGGCCCCGCGCCTCGCCGATGACATGGATGAAGTGGAGGTCGATATCATCGATGCGCGTGCGAAATTGCGGATATCGGTTGAGGATCATAGCTGCGGCGTCGGCATCGAACTCATTGACCCAGTATTGGCACAGATCACGCAGAAAGCCTCGCTTGCAGCCAAAGCGCCAGTCATCCGCCTCGATCATCGTGGGGAACTCGTAGGCGCGGATACGCTGTCGCAATTGATCGATCCGCTCCTTCGGCCAGACGACGGAAAATGGTTCGAGCATGGTGTCCTCCAGCCGCACAGCGTCCGATCAATCAGCCAACTTGCCGGAGTTGCCGTGTCGGCACCGCCCAGGCCACGGTGGATGCCTAGATGACATGAAAGGCGCGCAGCGTGGCCGGAAGGCTTGCCATGTCATGGATATGCGCTGTGCAGATCGATGGGTCCTGACCCGTGTCTTCGCGATCAACCCAGACGCGCTTGAGACCAAGAACTTCCGCTGCCTTCATGTCGTGATACCAGCTGACGGCGGCATGGACCCAACGATCGCGCTCGACGCCGGAACGCTTCGCAAATTCGTGGAAATGACCGAGCGATGGTTTGTAGCTGCCCACTTCCTGCGAGGTGACGACCATATCGAGTTTGACTGGAAAGACGGCCTGGGTTTTCGCAAACAATTCGTTGTCACAATTCGTCAGGATCGCGACTTTCCAGCCATCGGCGTGAAGCTGATCGAGCGAGGCTTTCGTGTCGGGGAAAATCGGCATGTCGGCCCAGGTCAGGGCCAGAATATCGGCTTCTGCATCGGTGAGTGTCAGATCGATCATCTCCGCCGCGCGCTGCAGCGTGCGCTTCAGGACCTCACGATACGGGCGGGTTGGCGCCGCATCCTGCGTCCCAGGTTCTTCGGCATGATAGGCAGCGACCAGGGCATCGGTCTTCTCACCCGCGACGGACGCCAGCGCCTGCCGAAAGCCGGTCTGCCAGTCCATCAGCGTGCCGAAGCAATCGAATGTCACCCACTTCTCTTTCATCCATCCCTCCTGCGCGAACCATGCGAAGGTGCGACTTGACATTTCAATTGTCAACAATCTAAATGATGAACGACTGTGAGGTTCGTTGTGACACAAGCCGCTGTCCTACAGACGCTAAACGATCAGGCGACGACGATCCTGCGCGAGCGCATCATCTCGGGTGCGCTGCCGCCAGGTAGTCGCGTTCTGGAGATCGAACTCGCAGAGGAGCTTGGCATCAGCCGCGGCACCCTGCGTGCCGCCTTGCAGCAATTAAGCTTCGAGGGACTGGTCGTTCAGAAGCGCTTCCGAAGCACCTTCGTCGCAAGCCTCACGGCGCAGGATGCCTATGAAGTCTACACGATGCGCAACACGCTGGAGGCGATGGCGGCGCGTATCGTCGCGGGGCGTGTCACCGATCGGGTGAGAACGGAAATCTCGCAGGCAATCGCAGACATGCGTTCCGCCGCGAAGGCGAAGAACCGTGTTGCTGTCGTAAACGCCGATTACCGGTTTCATCGATGCATCGTGGATCTCTCCGGGCATGCGCGCCTGCAGGCCGCCTACGGGCTGATCGAAGCCCAGACCAGATTGTTTCTTCGGATCACGTCGACCCTGGACTACGACCTGACGGGCATCCTGCAGGTTCATCAGGCGCTAATGGAGGCGATCCTCTCGGGGGATGGCGAAGGTGCGGAACTCCTCGCCCGCGATCACAATACGCCCGACGGCGCCAGGATGGTCGAAATGCTCAAACAGATGGAAGAGGCCTGCTCGTGACCCAACTCGCGCCCAGGAATGCTACGCCCGAGGACGATCTCGAATCGGCGCTTGTCAGCGCGCGGGCGCGGTACACGCTGGAGAACCCGAAGAGCGCGGCCCACCAGGAAGCCGCCAAAGCCTATATGCCAGGCGGGAACACGCGCAGCGTCCTGCATTACGCACCGTTCCCGCTGGCCTTCGTCAAAGGAGAGGGCAACTCTCTCTGGTCGGCGGATGGCGCGCGGTACACCGATTTTCTGGGAGAATACACGGCCGGCCTGTACGGGCATTCCCACCCCAAAATCATCCAGGCCATACGAGAAGCTCTCGATGGCGGTCTGAATTTCGGCGGGCAAGGCGTCAAGGAAGCACGGCTTGCCGCATTGATCACCGCGCGGTTTCCCTCGATCGATCTGATCCGATTCACCAACTCCGGCACCGAAGCCAATTTGATGGCGATGGCCGCCGCCAAAGCGATCACCGGGCGGAAGAAAATTCTTGTCTTCCGCGGCGCCTATCATGGCGGCGTGTTCGCTTTTCCCTTCGATGATGCGCCGCTGAATGCCCCGCATGAATTCGTACTGGCACGATATAACGATCTCGACGGCACGCAGAGGCTGATCCGCGACCATGCCGCCACGCTTGCCGCCGTGGTGATCGAGCCCATGCTCGGCGCCGGCGGTTCGATCCCTGCAACACAGGCCTTCCTCGCCATGCTGCGCCAGGAAACCGAGAATATCGGAGCGCTTTTGATCTTCGACGAAGTCATGACGTCGCGGCTGTCGCCGGGCGGCCTTCAGGCGGTGCACGGCGTCAACCCGGATCTCACCTCGCTCGGGAAATACCTCGCGGGCGGGATGTCATTCGGCGCCTTCGGCGGCCGTCGCGCGTGCATGGAACGCTTCGACCCAACCAGACCCGACGCGTTCTTCCACGCGGGAACGTTCAACAACAACGTATTGTCGATGGCCGCCGGTATCGCCGGACTCGAAAGCGTATTCACGCCCGAGGCGGCGGTTTCTCTCAATCGACGCGGCGATGCGCTTCGCAACGCGCTCAACAATGCCTTCACGCGCCACGGCGTTGCCATGCAGACGCTTGGCTATGGGTCGCTGATGACAATCCATGCCACCGGCAACAAAGTAGCTTCCCCGGAAGATCTCAGCACGTCCAATCAAGCGGTCAAAGAGCTGCTCTTCTTCGATCTGATCGCCGATGGGTTCTGGATCGCGCGGCGCGGCATGATCAGCCTTAGCCTTACCATCACGGACGATGATTGCGCCCAATTCGCCGGCGCGGTCGAGTCGTTCATTGAGCGACGGATCCGATTGCTGCCATCCTGAATCGCCGCATCGGGTTTTTCGCCGAGCTCATCAACGCGCCAGAGCTCGCACCCGCGCATGCGATACGCGCAGACTTGCCACCGCTTGACCGGCGTGCGGATGCCTACAACCCCTCGAACAGCGCCGTCGAAAGATAGCGCTCGGCAAAGGACGCGGCGATGCCGATGATCCGCTTGCCCGCCATCTCCGGGCTGCGGCCCAGCGCGATCATCGCCGCCAGCACCGCGCCCGAGGAAATACCCACCGCGACGCCTTCCTGCGCCGCACAGCGCCGGGCGGCAGCCAGCGCATCGGCCTCGCCGACCGTCATGATCCGATCCAGCGCGGCACGTTCCAGCACGGCCGGGCAGAAGCCGGCGCCGATCCCTTGAATGCCGTGCGGACCGGGCGCCTCGCCGGACAGAACCGCGCTTTCCGCCGGCTCCACCCCGATCACCGCAAGCGCCGGCAGACGCGGCTTCAGCGCCCGCGCGATGCCGGTCAGCGTGCCGCCCGTGCCGATGCCCCCCACCACGGCATCGAGGCGCCCTGCCGTATCAGTCCAGATTTCCTCCGCGGTGGTCGCGGCATGGATCGCCGGATTGGCCGGATTGTCGAATTGCCGGGCGATCCAGGCATGCGGTGTGCGCGCGGCGATCGCCTCGGCGCGGGCAATGGCGCCGGCCATGCCGAGCCGGGCCGGCGTCAACTCCAGCTCCGCGCCCAGCAGCCGCATCATCCGCCGCCGTTCGACCGAGGCGCCATCCGGCATCACCACGATCAGCCGATAGCCGCGCGCGGCGGCGACGAAAGCCAGCGCGATGCCGGTATTGCCCGAAGTCGGCTCGATCAGCACGGTGCGGCCCGGCGCGATGGTGCCGGCCTGCTCCGCCGCTTCGATCATCGCCCGGCCGATGCGATCCTTCACCGAGCCGAGCGGGTTGAAGAATTCAAGCTTGAGGATCAGCTCCGCCGTCACGCCCTCGGCGGCGGCAAGGCGGGACAGACGCACCAGCGGCGTCGCGCCGATCGTCTCCAGAATCGTATCATGGATGCGCCCGCGCGGCGGCGGCCAATAGGGAGGAGGCGGATTTTCCATACGCTGGGCGTAGCACGAAATATCCTGTTGCGCTCACCCGCCGTGACGCGCGCGTCACTCCGGCCCTCCCTCCGCCGCGCCGGGTTGCGCGGAGGCGAACCAGGCCTCGTTTGCTGCCAGGGCCCGCACCGCCTCCCCCACCGCCCGGCCATCCGCGCCATCGGCGCGCAGGGCGCGGCGCAATGCCGCCGCACGGGCCAGCCGGCCGGCCCATTCCGGACCGAAGCACGCGGCGATGCGGGCGCGGATCGCCTGCGCCAGAGTCGGGCTCTGCCCGCCGGTCGATACCGCGATCAGCAGATCGCCGGCCCGATGCATCGCCGGGACATGAAAATCGCAGTCCGACAGATCATCCTCGACATTGACCAGAACGCCGCGCGCCCGCGCCAAGGCGGCCAGCGCCGCACTGGCATCGCCGTCGAGCCCGGCAACCAGCAGCAGCCGCGCCGCAGCGATTGCCGCCGCGTCCGGCAGGCCCACGCAAAAGCGCGCCCCGGCCGCCGCCTGCAAGGCCGCATCCGCCGCATCGGGGCAGAACACCCGCACCGCCCCCGCCCCGGCATCATCCAGCAAGGCAAGCCGGCGCAACGCCAGCCGCCCCGACCCGGCCAGCACCACCGGCAGGCGGGCGAGATCGAGCGCGACGGGAAACATCAATCCGCCGCCGCCGGATGCGCGGGCGCTCGCGCCGCTTCGATCAGCGCCCGCAATGCCGCGCCCCCCAGACGGTGGCAGAAATCGCCGAAGCCTTCGCCCGGGGCGCGACCTGCCGCGAAGGCCGCGAAAAGCGGCGCCAGCACCGATGGCAGATCGTCCTGGCGCACCCGCTCGATCAGCTTGAAGGACAGGCGGGTGCCGGCGAAATCGCCGCCGACATACAGCGCATAGGCACCCGGGATGCGCCCCACCAGGCCGATATCGCCGGCATAGCTGCGCGCGCAGCCATTGGGGCAGCCGGTGATGCGCAGGCTGATGCGTTCTTCTGCCAGCCCCAGCCCGGCCAGCACCGGCTCCAGCGCGGCGACGATCGGATCGCGCACCCGCTCCGCCTCGGTCAGCGCCAGGCCGCAAGTGGGCAGGGCCGGGCAGGCCAGCGTCCAGCGGGCAAGCGCGCTCGTGCCGGCCGGGGCGGCGATGCCGTATTCGGCAAGCAGGGCGGCGATCCCGGCGCGATCGGCGGGCGCGATATCGGCCAGCAGAATATCCTGCTGCGGCGTCATGATCGGGGTGCAGCCGAAGCGCGCGATCACCGCCCGCAGCGCGCTGCACCAGGCAATCGCCCCATCGGCGATGCGCCCGGAGGGGATGGCGATGCCCAGCCAGAAATTACCCGCCCCGTCGGCGTGCCAGCCGAGCAGATCGGGCACCGCCAGCGGCGCGGTCGGACGCGGCGCGGCAAGCGGGTGGCCGAGCCGCGCGGCCAGTTCCGCCCGGGTCCAATCGAGGCCGCGATCGTCGAGAACGTATTTCAGCCGCGCCCGCTTGCGATCGGCGCGATCGCCGAAATCGCGATGGATGCCGATCGCCGCCCGCGTCACGGCCAGCGCCTCCGCCGCCGGCACGAAACCCAGCACCGAGGCGAGCCGGGGATAGGTATCGGCGCGATTATGCGTCATGCCCAGCCCGCCGCCGAGGGCGATGTTGTAGCCGGCCAGTGCGCCGCCTTCGAACACCGCGATCAGGCCGAGATCGTTGCAGAGCACATCGACCGTGTTGTCCTCCGGCAAAGCCAGCGCGATCTTGAATTTACGCGGCAGATAGGCGGGGCCGTACAGCGCCTCCTCCTCCTCGATGCCGGGATCGGCCTCATCGAGGAAGATCTGGTGATAGGCGCGGCTTGCCGGCAGCAGGGCGGCGGCCAGCATGCGGGCATCGTCCAGCAGGCGACGATGGGCCGCATCCTGGCGCGGCGCGGGCGTGACCATCAGATTGCGCGCGACATCGCCGCAGGCGCTCTGGGTGGTAAGCAAAGTACGGTTGATCTCGGCGATATGGGCCTTGAGATTGCCCTTCGCCACACCGTGAAATTGAATCCCCTGGCGGGTGGTGATGCGCAGGCCGGCATTGGCGTAGCGATCGGCCAACGCGTCCAGCGCCAGATACTGCGCCGCATTCAGCCGCCCGCCCGGCATCCGCACCCGGACCATGAAGGAATATTCCTTGGCCAGCCCGGCCTGCTTCCGCGCGGTCGCCGTATCGCGGTCGTGCTGTTCGTAGGTGCCGTGGAATTTCAGAAGATTATAGGAATCCTCGGACACTTCCGGCGCGACAGAGACAAGCTCCTCGGCCAGTGCCCCGCGCAGCCGACGGCTGGTTTCCTTGAGACGTTCGACGCTGGAGCGCTTGGCGTCGGGGGCGATCATATTCACAATTATACTCCGTGAATTAATGAAGGTATGGACGCAAGGAAGCGGAATATATACCCTCTGTCAAACGCGAAATTATCCACGAAAGATTAGTGTGAAATGCGCCTGGCCGAACCGCACCCCGCCCGCCGGCCCGGCGGGGCCTATGCCGAGACGATGCCCGGGCTTGCCGACCCGGCGCCCGGATCCGGCCCGGCACCCGGCCATGTCTGGCTGGTCGGCGCCGGCCCCGGCGATCCCGGCCTGCTGACGCTGCGCGCGGCCGAAGCGCTGCGATCGGCGGAGATCGTGCTGCACGATGCCCTGCCCGGCACCGCCGTGCTGGGGCTGGCCGATCCGCGCGCGGTGCTGATCGATGTCGGCAAGCGCAAGGGCCACGCACCCTGGCCGCAGGCGGCGATCAATGCCCGGCTGATCGCCGCCGCGCGGTCCGGCCTGCGCGTGGTGCGGCTGAAAGGCGGCGATCCGTTCATCTTCGGCCGCGGTGGAGAGGAGGCTCTCGCCCTCGTCGAGGCCGGCATCCCCTGGCGGGTCGTGCCGGGCGTCAGCGCCGGGCTCGCCGCTCCGGCCCTGGCGGGAATTCCCCTGACCCATCGCGGCCTATCGGGGGCAGTGACGTTTCTCACCGGGCATGACGCGGCCGGCGATCTGCCGTCCGCGACGGCCCTGGCCGGCACCGCGACACTGGTTGCCTTCATGGCGCTCTCACGCCTCGACGCGCTGGTGCTGGCCGCCCTCTTGGCCGGTCGCGATCCGGCAACCCCGCTTGCGGTGATCGCCCGCGCCGGGCTGCCCGGTGCGCGTATCCTGCGCACCACGCTGGGCGAGGCAACGCTCGCCGCCCGCCGCGCGCGCCTGCCCGGCCCGGCGCTGATGGTGATCGGCGCGGTGGCGGGGATCGCCGCCCTGCACGGGGCGGGGAACGCGTCGCCGCCTACAACAGCCCGGCCGCGATATTCACCGTCAGCGCCAGAATGATCGTGTTGAACAGAAACCCGAGCAGCCCGTGCACGGCGGCCAGCCTGCGCAGCTTGGGCGCGGTGATCTCGACATCGGAGACCTGAAACGTCATGCCCAGCACCAGCGCGAAATACATGAAATCGCCGTAGTCGGGCGGCGTGTCGCCAGGAAAATCGAGCCCGCCATCAGCCCCTGGCCCGCCTTTGTCGCGGGCATAATATTCATGCGCATAGCGGAAGGCGAACGTCACCTGCGTCATCAGCCAGGACAGGAATAGCGTGCCGGCGACCAGCGTCACATGCAGCGATTTCTGCCCATGCGGCAGAGAGGAGATGCCGGCGAAAGCCTGCAGAATCGCCGCGAAGCTGAACACCACGGCGGCCACGATCAGCCAGAAAATCGTCCATTCCCCTTCCTGCTGGCGCTCGGCATGGATCGCGATCGATTCCGGCGTGCCGATCCACAGCAGGCTCAGCATCGCCCCGATATAGACCGCAACCCCGCCATCCCAGGCCAGGATGGCGCGCACCGTGGGATCGAGCGGTCCGTGCCGGGCGAGCAGCGGCAGCAGCAGATACACCACCGTCCCGGCGGCAAGCCCGCTCAACAGGCGCCGGCGCACCGCCAGGATGCGGCGGGTGCGGGCGATCAGACGCAGCATGCGCATGCCGCCCCGCCGGCCTTGCGGCTTTGACGATCCCGGCTATGGCAGCCGCGCCAGCGACTCCGCCAGCAGGGCGAATACCCCTTCCGCATCCACCCTCTCCAGCACATGAACATTGGCCGCGCGCCCGGTGCGACCCCAGCGATCGATATGGGTGCGCCCGCGCCCTGGGCCGATGCCGCACTCTACCGTCAGATGGGCATCGCGCCCATGAAACAAATCCGGCGCGATCACGTACGCCACCGCGCAGGGATCGTGCAGCGGCGTCCCCGCCCCACCCAGCCGGCGGGAGGGCGGCACCGCGGCCTGGATCGCCCGCGCCGCCGCCAAAGCGCGCCCGGCACCGCTGCCGAGCCCGGCCAGCCGCGCGGGCGTGACGATCACCTGGCTGGTCACTTCCAGCACCGCCATGGTCAGCCGCACGCCCAGGTTCAGCAGGATCGCCAGCGCCTCGGGGTCGGCCAGCGCGTTGAACTCCGCCGCCGGCGTGGCATTGCCCTCCCCCCAGGCGCCGCCCATCAGCACGACGCGATCGATCCGCGATGTCAGGGCGGGTTCGCTGGCCAGTGCCAGGGCGAAATTGGTGACTGGGGCCAGGCCGATCAGCGTGACCGGGGCGGCGGCGGCGCGCAGCACCGCGCGGATCGCATCCGCGGCCAGTCCGGGCGCTGCCGGCGGGCCGGGCGGCAGGACAATGCCGGCCAGACCGTCCGCGCCATGCACCCGCGCCTCACCGGTGAAATGGCCCAGCAGGGGGCGGTCGGCCCCGGCATGCACCGGCACGTCCCGCCCGCTCAGCTCGACGATCGCGCGGGCATTGGCCAAGGTGCGCTCCAGCGTCGCATTGCCGCCGGCCACCGTGATCGCCCGCACATCGAGGGCGGGCGAGCCCAGCGCCAGCAGCAGCGCCAGCGCATCATCGGTGCCCGGATCGCAATCGATCAGGACGGGGCAGGCCACCTCAGGCCGCGCGGGCCGGCAGCAGGATGGTGGACAGGGCGGCGACCAGCTGATCCATCATCGCATCGGTGTGCAGGGGCGTCGGCGTCAGGCGCAGCCTTTCCTGCCCGCGCGGCACGGTCGGGTAGTTGATCGGCGTCGCATACATGCCGAATTCGGCCAGCAGCCGCTCGCTGATGGCAAAGCAGCGCGCCGCCTCGCCGACATGCACCGGCACGATATGGGAGACCGACGGGATCACCGGCAATCCGGCCGCGGCGAGCCGTGCTTTCAGGGCGCCGGCGCGTTCGAACAGGGTGCTGCGCAGCGCGGGCGTGGCGCGGACATGGCGCAGGCTGGCCAGCGCGGCGGCGGCGATCATCGGCGGCAGCGAGGTGGTGAAGATGAAACCGGGGGCTGCGGAGCGGATATAGTCGATCACCGTGGCATCGCCCGCGACATAGCCGCCATGGCAGCCGAATGCCTTGGCCAGCGTGCCCTCGATCAGGTCGATGCGATGGGCGACCCCGTCGCGTTCGGACACGCCGCCGCCATGGGCGCCGTACATGCCGACGGCATGCACCTCATCCAGATAGGTCATGGCGCCGAAGCGTTCCGCCAGATCGCACAGCCCGGGCAGCGGGGCGATATCGGCATCCATCGAATAGACGGATTCGAAGGCGATCAGCTTGGGCGCATCGGCCGGCGCGGCGGCCAGCAGGGTTTCCAGATGCGCCAGATCATTATGGCGGAAGATATGGCAGACAATGCCGCGCGCGCCCTTGATGCCGGCAATCATCGAGGCATGGTTCTTCTCATCGGAAAACACATGCCACGGACGTTCCGGCCCGGCCGGGCGGGAATTCAGGATGGTCGCCAGTGCCGCCTGGTTGGACACGAAGCCGGAGGTGAACAGCAGCGCCGCCGGCTTGGCGTGCAGCGCCGCGAGTTCCGCCTCCAGCGCGACATGGGCGGGGCTGGTGCCGCCGATATTGCGCGTCCCGCCGGCGCCCGCGCCCATCGCGCGCGCTGCCTCGCAGGCCGCCTCGATCACCACGTTATGGTTGCCCATGCCGAGATAATCATTGGCAGACCAGACCAGCACCTCGCGCCCATCCGGGCGGCGGTAATAAGGAAAGCGCGCCGCCTGCTTGGCCAGCGGGGTGAAGCGCCGATAGCGGCCCTGGGCCTGGATATCGGCCAGCGCATCGGCGCAGAAAGCACGGAAATCAGAACGCATGCGGCGTGTCCCACAGGCTTTTGCCGGCAGCGCGAGGGCCGAAGGCGACGGCATCCCGCGTCAGGCATAATTCGGAACGGCACGGCAACGAGCGGCGGGCACCGGCACGGTGCCCATCGACGGGGCCTGCGTATTGAGCCGCCTTCCCAACCGGCGCAAGCGGCGAATTTGTCCCATGTCCCGGCCGGCTCATAGCGCGGCCAGGGCGACGCCGCCCAGCACCACGGCCATGGCGACGATCTGGCGTGGCCCCAGCGGCTCGCCCAGCATCATGGCGGAGGCCAGCACACCGACCAGCGGCGCGATCAGCACCCCGGTGGAGGCGACCGCAGCCGGCAGGCGGCGCAGCGCCAGGAACCAGGTGAGGTAGGCGAGCGTCATCGGCATGGTCGCGACATAGGCAATGGCCAGCCAGCCGCGGCCCGGCAAGGCGGCGAAATCGGCATGCTCCGGAATTGCCAGGGCGAGCGCCGGCAGCACCCCGAAACTCGCCTGCCAGGCCACCCCCGTCATCGGCGGCAGGGGCAGCGGGCGGCGCTTGCCCAGCACCGTGCCGAGCGCAAAGGCGATGGCCGCCAGAAAAGCGCAGCCAATGCCGATCCAACTGGCATGCCGGGCCTGGGTGGGATCGGCGCCGACCAGCAAAGCGACGCCGATCAGCGCCAGGGCGAGTGCCGCGATGCCGCGCGGCTTCGGCCGTTCGCCCAGCACCGGCCAGGCGAGCAGCGTCGCCCAGACCGGCAGCGTATAGGTGATCAGCACCGCGACCGAGGCGTCGAGATGCACCAGCGCCAGCGTCGTCGCCACCGTGAAGGCGCCGTAATTGAGCATGCCGAGCAGCGCCAGCCAGAGGAACTGTCCGCGCGGCAGAGCCAGGCTTTCGCCCCGGATCGCCGCGACCGCGAAGGCGAACACCACCCCGATGGCTACCGGCGCGGCCCGCATGCTGAAAGGCGGCAGCAAAGCGAGCAGGTATTTATTGACCGGCCAGGTGAAGCCCCAGGCACAGCCGGTGAAGGCCAGCAGCAGAATCCCGCTCAGCCGGTCGGCGGATGCCGCGACCGGCCGGGCGAGGATTCTAGCGGACATAGACCCGCACTTCCCGCGTGCTGACTTTCGGATCGGTGGCCAGCGAGAGATGGATGCGCGAGGCTGCCACCCCTTGCGCCATGATGGCGCGCATCACGCTGGCCGCATCGGCAGCCCCGGCCGGCAGAGCGGGCGTGGCGGCAGCCATTGCCGGCGCCCCCTGACGCGGCGCCCCTTGGCCCGGCATCACCGCCACCACGTCGAAGGCCACGCCCGGATCGCGCGCCTGGGCGGCATGCACCGCGTAATCGAGCATCGGGCGGAACACCGGATCGGGCGTCGCATAGGCGATCCGCACCAGCGGCACGCGCGGATCGACGGGCAGCGCGGCGGCGGCCGGGGCGATCGCGCCGAGGACCGGCACCGGGCGCGGCGGTGGCGGGGCGCCGAAGGTGCGCTGATCGATCAGCGTGCAGCCACTCAGCGCCAGAGACAGACCGGCCAGCGCAACCGCGAGGAGGCCGCACCGCGCGCGCGCGGCCGGCATGCCGGTGGAACGGCTCCTGTGCTTACCCACTCTTCAGCTCCGATACGCGGGCGCGGTGCGGTCCAGCCGGCGCTTGATGCTTTCCAGATGCAGCCGCGCTGCCGGGCGCGACCCCTCGCGCATCTGCGCCGCCGTGCGCGCCGCCACCGCGGGATCGACCGGCACCAGTCGCCGACCGGTCGATTCCGCCAGACGCTGCACTTCCGCCGCGCGTTCCAGGTAATAGAGATCGTCCCAGGCCTCGGCGATATCGGGGCCGAGCACCATCACGCCATGGCTTTTCATGAAGACGATATCGGCATCGCCGATCGCGGCGGCGATCCGGTCGCCCTCCGCCTCGTCCAAAGCGAGGCCGTTATAATCATCATCGACGGCGATCCGGCCGTGGAATTTCAGCGCCGACTGGCCGGCAAAGATCAGCGGCGGACCTTCCAGCATGGCAAGCGCCGTGGCATTCGGCATATGGGTGTGAAATGCCGCGCGCGCCCTGGGCAGGCGCAGATGCAGGCGGGCATGGATGAAGAAGCCGGTATCCTCCGGCACGCCGGCACCGGCCACCACATGGCGGTCGAAATCGCAGATCAGCAGGCGCGAGGCGGTCATCTCCTCGAACGACCAGCCATCGGGGTTGACCAGGAACAGATCGTCGCGCCCCGGCACCATGGCGGAGAAGTGATTGCAGATCCCCTCATGCAGCCCCATCGCGGCGGCGGCGCGGAAACAGGCGGCCAGATCGACGCGAGCCTGCCACACCGCCTCGGCATCGAGATCGGCATTGCGCAGGATGGCGGGGGCCTGCGTCGCGGCAGGCTGGGGATCGGCCATGGGGGGTAATCTCCTTGGGGCGCAGCATCTTGCCAGCCTGCCCCCTGCCTCACAATCCTGCTTGCGCCGCCGCAGGGCGGCGGCAAAACTGCGGCCTTTCCGGGCAATGAAGGATATTTCCCCATGGCAGCGACCACCAATCAGCGCATCGACGGCGCCCGGCTGTGGGATCTGCTGATGGAAATGGCCGAGATCGGCGCCACCCCCAAAGGCGGCGTCAGGCGCCTGACGCTGACCGAGGTGGACCGTGCCGGGCGGGAGCGTTTCCGCGCCCATTGCGAGGCGGCGGGGCTGAAGGTGCGGGTCGATGCGATCGGCAACATGTTCGCCCGGCGCGAAGGGCGCGATCCCAACCGCAAGCCGGTGCTGATGGGCAGTCATCTGGACAGCCAGCCCTCGGGCGGCAAATTCGACGGCGCACTCGGCGTGCTGGCCGGGCTGGAGGTGATGCGCAGCCTGAACGATCTCGGCATCGTCACCGAAGCGCCGATCGAGCTGATCAACTGGACCGACGAGGAAGGCAGCCGCTTCGGGCGCAGCCTGATGGGTTCGGGCGCCTGGGCCGGGGTCTATGCGCTGGAAGATGTCTACAAACTGGCCGATACCGAGGGTGTGACGGTGGGCACGGCGCTGGATGCGATCGGCTTTCGCGGCACCGAGCCGGCCCGGCCATTCGCGGCGGATGCCTATTTCGAGCTGCATATCGAACAGGGCCCGATCCTGGAGAAGGAGGGCAAGCAGATCGGCATCGTCACCGGCGCGCAGGCCCAGGTCTGGTACAACGCGACGATCATCGGGCGCGATTCCCATGCCGGCACCACCCCGCCCTCGGCGCGCAAGGATGCGCTGGTGGCAGCGGCCCGGGTGATCGATCTGGTCGACCGGATGATGCGCGCGCGCGGCGAGGATGGGCGCGGCACGGTGGGCGAACTCCATGTCCTGCCCAATAGCCGCAACGTGATCCCCGGCGAGGTGCGCTTCTCGGTCGAGTTCCGCCACCCCATCGATGCCGAGATCGACCGGCTGGACGCGCAATTCCCGCGTGAGGCCGGCTTCATCGCGCGCGATTGCGGCGTCACGTTGCAGTTGGACAAGCTGTTCAAGGTGGCGCATCAGCCCTTCGATCCGGGCTGCGTCGATCTGGTGCGCCAGGCGAGCGCGAAGCTGGGCTATTCGACGCGCGAGATCGTCTCCGGCGCCGGGCATGATGCGGTGTATGTGGCGCGCCACATCCCGACCGCGATGATCTTCACCCCCTGCAAGGACGGGCTTTCCCATAACGAGGAGGAGAGCATCGAACCGCAGGAAGCCGAGGCCGGCGCGCAGGTGCTGTTCGAGGCGGTGCTGGCGCGGGCCAATCGCACGCTGTAAGCGCCTAGCCCAGGCGTCGGGCGAAACTTTGCCGCAGCAGCGCGGCGAAGGCGGCGGCGGGTACGGAAAGCGGTGCCTGATCGAGCGAGAGCATCAGCAGATCCTCCACGATGCCGGCACGGAAGGGGCGGATGGTAAGGCCGGGCTGGCGGTTTGCCTCCGCGCTCAGCCGGTCGAGCACGCATAGCCCGATCCCCTCCGTCACCATCTGGCAGGCCGTGCTGGCGAGTGGCGTATCGACCTGAATATTGGGCACCGCGCCTGCCGCCTCCAGCACGGCGGCCAGGCGGCTGCGCAGGCGGTTCACGGCGGCCAGCGCGATGAAGGCCTCGCCGTGCAGATCGGTCGGCCGAATGACCCGCTTGCGGGCCAGCGCATGCCCGGCGGGCAGGACGCAGACGGTTTCCGTGGCGCAGAGCCGCTCGTAGCGCACCCCTTCGGTGGCCACGCGGAACTGCGCGATGCCGAGATCGGCGCGCCGGCTGGCCACCATCTGCGCGATGCCGGGACTATCGGTGCTTTGCAGCGACATCGACAGGCCGGGATGGGCGCGGAGGAAGCGCGCGGCGATTTTCGGCAGGTAGAAGCTGGCGATCGAGTGGGTGGCGCCGACCACCAGATGGCCCTGGCGCAGACTGCGCAGATCGCCGGCAAACCGGGTCAGGTAATCAAGGCCCATGAAGGCGCGGCGGACTTCCTGATAGAGCGCAAGCGCCTCCGGCGTCGGGATCAGCCGGCGATTCTGGCGCAGGAACAGGCGAAACCCCAGATCACGTTCGAACTGCGCGAGCATCTTGCTGACGGCGGGCTGGCTGACCCGCAGCCGCTCCGCCGCCGTGGTGACGGTGCCGGCTTCCATCACGGCGCGAAAGGCTTCGCATTGGCGGAGATTCATCGCCCCGATCCATAACCAAATGGAATGACATGCGCAGCATAAGTATTTTGACCGGCATGTCACGCCATGCCTAGGCTCGGCTTCTTGCGATTTTCCGAGTTTCCTGCCCGGGACTGGAACGAATACCGGGCATCGAGAGGACAGGATGGCCGCGCAGCACCGTTCGATGAAACTCGGCCTCAATATCGTCGCCAACGGCGCCCATGCCGCCGGCTGGCGGATGCCCGGCGCGCGGGTCGATGCAGCGATGGATATCGGGCTGTGGATGGACATCGCCCGCGCCGCCGAAGCCGCGCGGTTTCACTTCATGTTCTGGGCCGACGGCATCGCGGTGCGCCATTCCGCCAAGGATGACGACGAGCTTTCCTACAATGCCCGCATCGATGTGTTCGAGCCGCTGACCCTGATCGGCGCGCTTTCCGCCGTCACGCAACGCCTCGGCTTCGTTGCCAGCGCCTCCACCACCTATAACGAACCCTATCACGTCGCGCGCAAATTCGCCTCGCTCGATTATGTCAGCCGCGGTCGGGTCGGCTGGAACGTGGTGACCTCGTGGAGCGAGCAGGAAGCCTATAATTTCGGCCTCGACGCGCATGTCGAACACGGGCTGCGCTATCGCCGGGCGGAGGAATTCGTCGATGTCGTCTTCGGGCTATGGGATAGCTGGGAGGACGATGCCTTCATCCGCGACAAGGCGCGCGGCCAGTATTTCGACCCCGCCAAGCTGCACACGCTGAACCATCGCGGCGAGGTGCTGGCGGTCAAAGGCCCGCTCAATGTCGGCCGGCCGATCCAGGGTTATCCGGTGATCGCGCAGGCCGGCTCCTCCGGTCCCGGCCAGGGGCTCGGCGCGCGCATCGCCGATCTGATCTACACCGCCCAGAAAACCCGCGAGGATGCGGTGGCTTTCTACGCCAGCGTGAAATCGCATGGCGAAGCCGCCGGGCGTGATCCGGAGGCGATGCTGGTGATGCCCGGCCTGCTGCCGGTGATGGGCCGCACCCGCCAGGAGGCGCAGGACCGCTTCGAGCAGTTGCAGGATCTGGTGCATCCGCGCGTCGGCCTGCCGATGCTGGCCGATACCTATGGCGATCTTTCCCATCTGCCGCCGGAAAGTCCCTTGCCGGCGCCGCTGGCGCGCAGCAACGCGGTGAAAAGCGGGCACGAGGCGTTGATCCGCCTGGGCAACCAGCCCGGCATGACGATCGGCAAACTGTACAAGATCATGGCCGGCGCATCGGGGCATAATGTCGTGGTCGGCACGCCGGCGGATATCGCCGATGTGATGCAGGACTGGTTCGAGGCGCGCGGCTGCGATGGCTGGAACCTGATGCCGCCCTATCTGCCCGACCCCGCCACCGAGGTTTTCGAATGGCTGGTGCCGGAACTGCAACGTCGCGGCCTCGCCCAGCGCGACTATCAGGGCGACGGCACGCTGCGTTCCAGCCTGGGCCTTGCCCGCCCGCCTTTCCGCAGCCGGGGCCGCCGCTCGACACCGCAATAACGCCGGATACGCCGCACGCAGCACGAAACACCAACAGGGAGACCGACTATGAAGCTCGCCGCCCGCAGCATCCTCGGACCGCTTGCCGCGATCGCCAGCCTGGCGCTGCTCAGCGCCTCCCTGCCCCACCCGGCCTGGGCGGCGGAGGCCGCCATCCCGGTGGAAAAGCCGCAACCCGCGCTGATCAAGCTGCTACCGCCCGGGGCGGCGAGCAAACCCTTCGTCCTCGCCGTGGCGCTGGGTTCGCCGCCCGATGATTTCCGCGACGCGCAGGGCCATATCGCCGGCTGGGAGGTTGATATCGTGCGCGCCGCGACCCAGGCGCTGGGGCTCAAGCTCGAATTGCGCCCGACCACCTTCGACACGCTGATCCCCGGGCTGCAGGCCAAGCGCTTCGACGCCGCGACCGGGCAGATGGGCGTGACGGTGGTGCGCGAGAAAGTCCTCGACATGATCGGCACGCTCTATGGCAACGAGCTGTTCGCGGCCCTGGCCGACAGCAAGATCAAGGTGAACTCGCTTGCCGATCTATGCGGACTGAGCGTCGCCACCACGCGCGGCTCCCGCGAGATGGTCTTCGCCGCACAGGAGCAGCCGAAATGCAAGGCGGCCGGCAAGAAGCCGATCAACATGCTGGCTTTCGATAACGGCAATGGCGCGGCGGAAGCGCTGATGAGCCGGCGCGCCGATCTCTACTGGGTCGGCTCGACGGCGATCAGCTATTTCGTCGCTCAGTCCAAGGGCCGCACCAAGGTGGTCGGCAGCTATACCGATCCCAGCTTCATCGGCGTCGCCCTACCCAAAGGCTCGCCGATGACCAAGCCGATGCAGGCGGCGATCCAGCATCTGATCGATGACGGTACCTATGGCGCGATTGTCAGGAAATGGGGCCTGCAGGCGGATGCCACCAAGACCGCCGAATTGAACCCGACGCAAGCCAAGGAATGAGCATGGCGCGCGGGGTGGGCAGCATGACCGGCCTTCCCCCACCCGGGACGCAGCCGATCGTGCGGCTGCGCCACCCCTGGACCTGGGCCGCCTGCGTGATCACCGGGCTGATTGCCGCCCTGGTGCTGTACAGCGTCGCCACGAACCCCGCCTTCGAATGGGGCGTGGTGGCGCAGTACATGCTGGACGGGCAGATCCTGGCCGGGCTTGCCCGCACCGCGGAACTGACCGTCGCCGCGATGCTGATCGGCCTGCTGCTCGGCACATTGCTCGCGGTGATGCGCCTGTCGCGCAACATCCTGCTTTCGGTCATGAGCTGGCTTTACATCTGGGCATTCCGCAGCGTGCCGGTGCTGGTGCAGCTGATCTTCTGGTATAATTTTGGCGCGCTTTATCCGCATATCGTGCTCGGCATTCCGTTCGGCCCGGTATTCTACAGCGCCAACACCAATGCGGTGATCACGCCGCTGACCGCGGCCCTGGCCGGGCTCGGCCTCGCCCAGGCGGCCTATACGGCGGAGGTGATCCGCGCCGGCATCCTCTCCGTCCCGCCCGGGCAGACAAGGGCTGCCAAGGCGCTCGGCATGGGGCCGACCACCATCTTCTTTCGCATCGTCTTTCCCCAGGCGATGCGCGTGGTCATCCCGCCGATCGGCAACGAGGTGATCTCGATGGTCAAGAACACCTCCCTGGTCAGCGTCATCGCGCTGGCCGAGCTGCTCTACACCGCGCAACTGATCTATTCGCGCACCTATCAGACGATCCCGCTGCTGATCGTCGCCTCCCTCTGGTACCTGATCGTGGTTTCCGTCCTCTCGGCGGGGCAGCATTTCCTCGAACATCGCTATCGGCACCGGGCATGAGCGAACCCCCCGCACCGCGCGCCCCGATGGTGCGCATCCAGGGTCTGGTGAAGCGCTTCGGCGGGCGCGACGTACTGCGCGGCATCGATCTGGAGGTCGAGACGGGCAGCGTGATGTGCATCATCGGCCCCTCCGGCTCGGGCAAAAGCACGCTGCTTTCCTGCATCAACCATCTGGAGCCGTATGACGGCGGCAAGATCTGGGTGGGCGGGGAACTGGTCGGTTATCGCGAACATCGCGACCGGCTGTACGAATTGCCGGAACATAGGATCGCGCGCATGCGGGCGCGGATCGGCATGGTGTTTCAGCACTTCAACCTGTTCCCGCACATGACCGCCTTGCAGAACGTGATGGAGGCGCCGATCCGGGTGAAGCGCCTGCCGGTCGATCGGGTGCGGCGCGAGGCGCTGCGCCTGCTCGACCAGGTCGGGCTGGCCGGCAAGGCGGGACAATTCCCGGCCCAACTTTCCGGCGGCGAACAGCAGCGCGTGGCGATCGCGCGCGGCCTGGCGATGGAGCCGCAATTGATGCTGTTCGACGAGCCGACTTCCGCGCTCGATCCCGAACTGGTCGGCGATGTGCTCGCGGTGATGAAGGATCTCGCCCGCTCGGGTATGACGATGGTGGTGGTGACGCATGAACTGGCCTTCGCGCGCGAAGTGGGCGATGCGCTGACCTTCATGGATGGCGGGTTGGTGGTCGAACGCGGTGCGCCGCGCGCGGTGCTGTCGGCGCCGGCCGAAAAGCGGACCCAGGAATTTCTCTCGCGGGTGCTCTAGCGCGATCGGATGGAGGCGGGGATGGAAGCGCAGACAACCCTGATTATCGGCGGCGGGCCGGCGGGACGCGCGGCGGCGGCGACCCTGCCCGATGCGATGCTGCTGACCCGCCCGGGCGTCACCGTATGGCACGCCGAGCCGGGACGCGTCTGGGTCGAGGACGCGGCCGGGGTGCGCGCCCTGCCCTTCACCCGGCTGCTGCTTTGCGCCGATGAGCCGCTGCTGATCGCGGCACTGGGTGGGGATTGCGTGGGCGGGCGCGTCCGCACCGATGCGACCGGTGCCACCTCCCTGCCCGGGGTTTTCGCCGCCGGGCGCATCCTGGGCGCGAGCACCGCCGAGGAAGCCGCGCGCCAGGGCCGCATCGCCGCCCAGGCCCTGGCCGGACTGCCCTGCGAGGGGCGGATCGACATCCTGCCCGCCATTCCGCAGGCCGTCCCGGCGCGGCTCGATCCGCTCGACCTCGCGCATCTTCTGACGATGCCCCCCGGCCCGGCGCGCAGCCGCGCCGCGCTGGCCCAGCGTGCCGCGCGAGGGCCGGGTCTGGCCGGGGTGATCGCCCCTGCCCGTCCGGTCGGCCTTGCCGCACTCGCCGCCTTCGCCCCGGCCCAGTTGAAACCGCGGCCGATGCAGCGAGAGGATCAGCCATGAGCGGCGGCTTCGACGTCGTCGTCGTCGGTGGCGGGCTGCACGGCCTGTCGGCGGCGCTGCATATCGCCCGGCGTGGCCGGCGGGTGCTGGTGCTGGAGAAGAATTGCATCGGCGCCCATGCCTCCTCCTACTCGGCGGGCGGGGTACGCACGCTGGGGCGGCACCTGGCGGAAGTGCCGCTGGCGCTGGAATCGCTCGCGCTGTGGCATAACATCGGCGAGCTACTCGGCGATGATTGCGGATTTCATCCGGTCGGGCATGTGAAAGTGGCGGAAAGCGAGGCCGATCTCGCAATCCTCGCGCAGCGTGCGACGCGCATGCGCGATGCGGGCTATCGCCATGAGGAATTGGTGGACCGGGCGGAGCTGCGCCGTCTGCTGCCCGCCGTCGCGCCGCACGCGGTCGGTGCGCTGGTGGCGCGCGATAACGGCTTCGCCCGGCCCTATCGCACCACGCTCGCCTTTCGCCGCGCCGCCGAAGCGGCCGGCGCGGTGATCCGCGAAGGCGCGCAAGTGATCGGGCTGGAACACCGGGGCGGGCAATGGCAGATACGTCTTGCCGCCGGCGATACGATACGGGCGCCGATCCTGGTGAATGCCGCCGGCGCCTGGGGCGGGCGGCTTGCGCATCTGGCCGGTGAGACGATCCCGTTCGGCTTCGCCGCCCTGATGATGATCTATACCAACCCCCTACCCGCTTTCGTCACGCCGGTGGTCGGGCTGACCAGCCGGCCGATGTCCTTCAAACAGGCAGAAAGCGGGCATGTGATGATCGGCGGCGGGCATCGCGGCATCGCCGATCTGGACCATGGCAGCGTGGCGCTGGATGTCGAGCGTCTGGCATTTTCGGCGCGCACCGCGCTCGATCTGTTTCCCATTCTGGCGCAGGCGGAAATCGTGCATTGCTGGGCCGGGATCGAAGGGATGCTGCCCGACGAAATTCCGGTGATCGGGCTCTCGCGCACCGCCCCGGGGCTGGTGCATGCCTTCGGCTTCTGCGGCCACGGGTTCGAGCTGGCGCCGGTGATGGGCGGCATCGTGGCCCAGCTCGCCCTCGATGGTGCCACCAACCGCCCGATCGCGGCCTTCGCGCCGGACCGCTTCGCCGGGTCTGTGGCAACCGATGGGCAGGCGCTGTATCAGCCGGCGGGGTGAAGCCTCCGGCGCGCCGTGGCGCCTGTCGCCATCACAGATTGCTCAGCGCGTATTTCTCGACAATCGCCACCAGCGCCTGTTCGCCGCGTTGGCGCTGGGTGAAATGCTCGGCCCGCGCGATCGCCGGATCGCCGGTCAGGATGGCGGCGATCAGGGCGCGATGATGCTGGGCGGAGCGCGATTTATACGGCCAGGGTTGCAGGCGCACCGCCACCAGATGGGCACGCTGGGCACCGTCGCGCAGGCGAAACCCGGTCTCGCGCAGATAGGGATTGCCCGATAGATCGAGCAGGGCGCGGTGAAACGCCTCATCCGCGCCGCCCCAGGCGGCATCGTCGCCCGCGACTTCGGCCTGTTCCATGGCGACGGTGGCGGCCTCCAGCGGGGCCAGCATCGCGGCATCGGGGCGACGCTCGGCAAGCAGATGCGCCGCCGTCACCTCCAGCCCGGTGATCACCTGGTACATCGCGCGCATATCCTGGGCCGATAGCGGCAGCACGCGGATGCCGCGCCCGCGCGCGATCTCCACCAGGCCTTCGGCTTTCAGACGCAGCAGCGCCTCGCGCACCGGGGTGCGGCTGACGCCGAGCTCGCGCGCCGCCTCCATCTCGTCGATCGGCGCATTGGGCGCGATGCGCCCGCCAACGATCCATTCCTTGATCCGCCGATAGGCGGTATCGGAGGCGCGGATGCCGGCGGGACGCGCCATCGGGTCAGGCCAGCTTGCCGACGACCTGCTCCAGCGCCGACCATGCCTCGGCACCGAACTTGCCGCGCCAGGTGGCGTAGAAGCCGGATTTCTGCAGCATGGCACGGAAACTTGCCGGATCGGGGGCGTTGAAGGTCAGGCCCTGGCTTTGCAGCTTGGCCTTCAGCCCGGCATCGAGGGCGGCGATATCGGCGCGATCCTCGATCGCTGCCTGGCCGAGTTCCTTGCTCACCAGCGCCTGGATATCGGGCGGCAGACGCTTCCAGGCCGGCCCGTTCACCACCATCCAGAACCCGTCCCACATATGGTTGGTGAGCGAGCAGTATTTCTGCACCTCGTAGAATTTCACCGCCTCGATGATGGAAAGCGGGTTTTCCTGCCCGTCCACCACATGGGTCTGCAGCGCGGTATAGACCTCGGCGAAGTTCAGCGTGGTGGGTGCCGCGCCCAGCGCCTTGAACATCGCAACGCCCAGCGCGCTGGGCGGAATGCGGATCTTGAAGCCGGCGAAATCCGCCGCCGTGCGGATCGGATGGGTGGAGCTGGTGGTCTGGCGGAAGCCGATATCGAAGATCTTGTCCATCGCATGCAGGCCGGATTTGGCGATCGTGGCGCGCACGATATCGCCCAGCTTGCCATCCATCGCCGCCCAGACCTGGGCGTAATCCTTGAAGGCGAACCCGACCGCATTGATCGCGGCCAGCGGCACCAGGGTGGACAGCACCAGACCGGATGTCGTGAACATCTGGATCGCCCCGGTGCGCACCTGCGACAGCATGTCGGTATCGGTGCCCAGCGTGCCGTTGGAGAAAGTCTGCAGGTCGAAACGCCCATGCGTCGCCTCGCGCAGCCGCGCGGCGGCGGCCTTGACGCGAATGTTCAGCGGATAGGTATCGGGGACGTTATTGCCGTATTTGAAGACGAATTCAGCGGCATCCGCCGGGCGGGTGAGGATCGCGAAGCTGGCCGGCACGGCAAGCCCGGCGGCGAGCGTCTGGCGGCGGGTCAGGCCAGCGCGGCGCGGCGCCGGGTTCGGGGGGGTGCTGCTCATCCGTCTCTCTCCCTGCATCCTGCCCGGCATGCGGGCGATGCGTGTTCCTCGCCTGAAGCTGGCGATGCGCAGCGGATATATCAGCAAATATATTTGAGAGTCCAGGCAGCCAGACCCGACCTCGATAGCACGCAACAAATTTATGAAATTACAGCGAAAACTCGACCATCACCGGGACATGGTCCGATCCCTTCTCCCAGTCCCGCGCCTCCTTCAGGATGCGCTGGCCGGCGAGATGGGCCACCAGATCGGGGCTGACCCAGACATGGTCGAGCCGCCTTCCCCGGTCGGAAGCGCGCCAGTCGCGGTTGCGGTACGACCACCACGTATAAAGCTTCTGCTCGGCCGGCACGAAATGGCGCACCGCATCGACGAAGCCGGTCTCGCGCCAGGCATCCAGCGCCGCCACCTCCACCGGCGTGTGAGAGACGACGTCGAGCAATTGCTTATGGCTCCAGACATCGTGCTCCTGCGGGGCGATGTTCAGATCGCCGACCAGCACCGCGCGCTTCAGCGTCTTACGGCGTTTGGCGAACCACTCCCGCGCCTCGGCCAGGAAATCGAGCTTATGGCCGAATTTCGGATTTTCCTGTCGGTCGGGAATATCGCCGCCGGCCGGGACATAGAAATCATGCAGCTCGATCGCCCCGCCCGGCGCATCGAGCCGCACGCCGAGATGGCGGCAATCGCCCTTGCCGCACCAATCGGGGGTATCGGGCAGGGCCGTGATCGGCAGGCGCGAAAAGACCGCAACCCCGTTATAGCCCTTCATGCCGCGATAGAGGACATGGGGAAAGCCGATGGCAGCGACGGCTTCGAGCGGAAACAGTTCGTCCGGAACCTTGGTTTCCTGCAGGCAGATGACATCGGGCGCCAGCGCCGCGACCAGGGAATGCAACAATCCCTGGCGCAGACGCAGCGAGTTGATATTCCAGGTGGCGATCCGCAGGGCGGTCATGCGATCCGGGTCTTGACCGTGCCGACCCCGGCAACACTGCCTTCCAGCACGTCGCCGCGCTGCACGGCGGCGACATTCTCCGGCGTGCCGGAGAAGATCAGGTCGCCGGGCGCGAGCCGCACCAGGCGCGACAGATAGGCGATCATTTCCGGCACGCTCCAGATCATGTTCGACAGATCCGAGGTCTGGCGTACCGCACCGTTTACCTTCAGTTCAATCAGACCGCGGTCGGGATGGCCGATTTTAGCGGCCGGGACCAGCAGCCCGATCGGCGCGGAATAGTCGAAACCCTTGCCCATGTCCCAGGGCTTGCCTTCCTTCTTGGCCGCGCCCTGCAGGTCGCGCCGCGTCATGTCCAGCCCGGCCGCATAGCCCCAGACATGCGACAGCGCCTCCGCCTCGGGAATATCGACACCGCCGGAGCCGAGGGCGACCACCATCTCCATCTCGTGGTGCAGATCGTTGCTCATTGGCGGATAGGGCATGTCGGCGCCGTCGCTCAGCAGCGCATCGGCCGGCTTCATGAAGAAGAAGGGTGGCTCGCGATCCGGATCGCTGCCCATTTCGCGGGCATGGGCGGCGTAGTTTCGGCCCACGCAGAAAACGCGGCGGACGGGAAACGCGCCGCCGCCGGCCACCGGCACGGCGATCATGGCGGGCGGGGCGATGACGTAATCGACCATGCGGGGAATGTCCTGGACGGCGTGAGAAGCGATGGCGCCCAATCTAGCCGGGCTGACGCGGGCTGCAAATCTGGCTGGCCCGCGCCGCTTGGGCTCGCTCGGTGCGGGCAGGCCGATCCGGACCGCTCAGTCGGCTGCCGCCGCCAGATCGTCCAGCATCCGCGCCGGCGTCCGCAGCGCCGCGCCGAAGGCTGCGAAGATGCGGCGCGATACGGCATCCGTTTCGAAATCATATTCCGGATGCCACTGCACCCCCACCGCGAAGCCGGGCGCGCCTTCGACATGCACCGCCTCGATCGTGCCATCGGCCGCCACGGCATCGATCGCAAGCCCGGGGGCCAGCCGGTCGATCCCCTGATTATGCAGGGAATTGACCGCCAGCGTGGTCTGCCCGGCCATGCGGTGCAGCCAGCATCTCGGTGTCAGGCTGACCCAATGCGCCTTGCCCTGGCGCACCTTGGCCGAGGGCTGCATCGGCGTCGAATGGTCCATCCGCCCGGGCAGATCCTGCAGGCGCTGATGCAGCGTGCCGCCCAGCGCCACGTTCAATTCCTGATAGCCGCGGCAGATGGCAAGCAGCGGCACGCCGCGCGCGATGGCCGCACGGATCAGCGGCAGCGTCATGCCGTCGCGGGCCGGGTCTTCCCAGGTGCCTTCCGCATGCGGCGGCCCGCCATACAGGCTGGGCTGCACATTGGAGCGGCTGCCGGTCAGGATGATGCCGTCGAGGCGGGCAAGCAGCGTATCGACATCCGCATGCGCGCCATTGGCCGGGATCAGCACCGGCACCGCGCCCACCACCTGATCGGTGGCCCGCACATAGGTATCGGATGCCGCGTGATTGAGCATGCCGAACGCGCCGAACTGCTTGGTGCAGCAGGAAATGCCGATCAGTGGTTTCACGAGCAGGAACCCATCCGTTCAGACCAACGATGTTGCGCGCACCGGTCCGGTCTTGCCAAGCCTTGCAAAGCGCGGGCCACGCACGGCGGGGTTGCAGCCGACGCAGCCCCGCCTGTCCGCCGCTCTATCCTCCGCTCTATTCCCCTCTTTATCCTCCGCTGGGCCGGCTCTGGAAGAATTTCGGATCGACGTAATCGAACAGCTTGGGATCGAAACTGCCGCCGGTTTCGATGTTGAACAGCGTCACCCGGGTTTCCTGGTCCTGGGCATCGAAGACCGACCATTGCCGCAACACCAGAGGCGCGGTCGCGAAGGTCAGCACCAGCCGTCCGGCGCCGGGATTGGCGGTGCGCAGCAGCGAGACGGTGATTTCCCCCGGCAGGCGCTTGACCCCGGTCACCGTCACCGGCCCGGAAAGCACGATCTTGCGCGCCAGCAGAATGCCGAGCGGGGTCTGCCCGATCGGGATATTGCTGGTCTGGCCCAGCTTCGAATCGTGAAACACCACCAGCCCGTGCCCGGCCACCAGCAGATAGGGCGCCGGCGGATCATAGGCGAAGCGCATGCGGCCCGGCCGCTCGATCCACGCCGTGCCCTGGCTGACATTGCCATCGGGAGCGACTTGCAGGAAGCGCGCCTTCAGCGTGGTGATGGCGTTCAGATAGGCGGCAACCCGCGCCAGATCGGCGGCGTCCTGCGGCGTCGGGGTGAAGCCGGTCGACAGCGTCGCCGCCCGCGCCGGCCCGGCCGACAGGCAGGGGGCAAGGCCCAGCAGCAGCGGAGCAAGGATCAGGGCACGGCGGGACGGATGCGCTCTCATGCGCTGCGATGTGGCATCGGCGCGGAGCGTTTGCAATTCGCCGCCACGCAGCCCCGCCTTGCATTCGCCCGAGTCCGAGCAGGCAAGCCGACGGCAAGATGGCCGGTGCGCGCTCAAGGCGGAACCGCCGCCGCCCGCTGCGCGCGCAATGCCGCTGTCGCGACGACATCGATGACCGGCGGCGCGCCATGCGCCACCACGCCGTAATCGCGGGCGGCGCCGGCAATGGTGACGAAACCATCGGCCAGGTCGCGCTGCACCGCATCCAGATCGCGTTCCAGCGCCGGACCGTAGCCGCCGCCGCCGGGCAATTCGTGACGGAACACCTCCCCGGCCCGAAAGGTCCGGGTCAGCTTGCCGGGCACGCTCTGCCATTCCGGCGGTGCGGTCGTTCCGCGGGCCAGAAGATTGCGCCCGGCCGCGCCCGGCCCGCCACCGGCAAGCCCCCAGGGCCGGTGGGTCTGGCGGTCGGCGCGGACCTGCAGCACCCCCTCCTCGGCCAGCATCCGCCAGCTGCGCGCCAGCGATACCCCGCCGCGATAGCGTCCGGCGCCACCAGTGTCGGGCACGAAGCCGTACTCCAGGATCTCGAGGGGATTCTCCGCCTCGATCACCTCGATGCTGAAACTCGCCAT
>JAGWRU010000107.1 GCA_028869595.1 Rhodospirillales bacterium | reverse complement strand
TCAGCCTCTGCAAGCGCAATTCCTGCGGCAAGGCGCTGGAGATCGCGCGGATGGCGCGCGACATGCACGGCGGCAACGGGATTGCCGATGAATATCACGTCATCCGCCACGTCATGAACCTGGAAGCGGTCAACACGTACGAGGGCACGCATGACGTGCATGCGCTGATCCTCGGCCGCGCGCAGACCGGGCTGTCGGCTTTCGGCAATTGAACCACGAGACGATCCGCATCGCGCGGATCGGCGCGGAGGGTGAAGGGGTCGGCGAAGCCGCCGATGGCAGCCCACGCTATGTGCGCGGCGTGCTGGCCGGCGAAACCGCCACCGTGATCCCTGGTCCACGTCGCGGCAAAGGGCGCGCGGCGACCCTGGTTTCCATCGACCGACCCAGCGCCGATCGCATCGCGCCGCCCTGCCCGCATTTCGGCATTTGCGGTGGCTGCGCCCTGCAGCATTGGCGCGAGGAGGCCTATCAGGGCTGGAAAGCGGGATTGCTGGCCGAGGCGCTGGCCCGCGCGGGTTTCGCCGGGGCGGCGATCGCGCCGCTGGTGGCGGGCACGCCGGCAATGCGGCGGCGGCTGGATTTCGCCGCAAGGCGCACCCATCGCGGCGTGGCACTCGGCCTGCATCGCGCCGGGTCGGAGGAGGTGGTCGATCTTTCCACCTGCCTGGTGCTGCACCCGACCCTGCAGGCGCTGATCGCGCCGTTGCGCGACCTGTTGCTGCGCCTGGACGGGCTGCGCAGGGCCGGCGATGCGGTGGCCAATCTGCTCGATGACGGGATCGATCTGCTGCTGCGCCTGGATGGCGAGGCGAGTCTCGGCGATCGCCAGCGCATGGTCGCCTTCGCGCGCGAGACCGGATTGCTGCGCCTGTCCCTGGCCGGGCGCGGCGCCGCGACGCCCGAGCCGGTGGCGGTGCTGCGCCGGCCGGTCATCACCTTATCCGGGATCGCCGTGACCCCGCCGCCCGGGGCGTTTCTGCAGGCCGGCGCTGCCACCGAAGCGGCAATCATTGCCGCCGTGCTGGCCGGGCTGCCGGCCCGGCTGAAGCGCGGGCCGATCGCCGATCTCTATGCCGGCTGCGGCACGTTGAGCTGCGCCCTGGCCGCGCGCGCACCGGTGGTGGCATTCGAAGGCGCGGCGGAACTGGTGGCGGCCTTGCGCCATGCCGCCGGCGCGCAGGGAATGGCAGGGAGGATCACCGCCACGGCCCGCGATCTTGCCCGCCAGCCGTTGCAAATGGCGGAGCTGGCGCGATTTTCCGCCATCGTGCTCGATCCGCCGCATGCCGGCGCAGCGGCGCAGGTGCCGGCGATCGCCGCGGCGCGCGCAAAGTACGTGATCTATGTCAGCTGCAATCCGCAGGCCCTGGCGCGCGATCTGATGCCGTTCAAGGCCGCAGGCTACCGCGTCACGGCGGCCAGCCCGATCGATCAGTTCGTGTTCTCCGCACGGCTGGAGAGCGTGGTGGTGTTAGAAATTTAGTGATCCACGCCGAACCGCCAGAGCGTCGTCTCCCGCCAGACCTGTCCGGGGCGCAGCACCGCGCTGGGAAAATCCGGCTGATTCGGCGCATCGGGGAAATTCTGCGTCTCGACGCAGAACGCATCGCCGGAGCGATAGCAGCGCCCGGACGGGCCCATCGCCGAACCATCCAGCCCGTTGCCCGTGTAGAACTGCATCGCCGGGCAGGTCGTCTCCACCGTCAGCACCCGACCGGTGCGCGGCTCGTGGATGCGTGCGGCAGGACGCAGCGTGCCGGCGGCGCCGTCGAGCACGAAATTATGGTCATAGCCGCGCGCCCGGCGCAGCGCCGGATGACCCGCGCGCAGCCGCGCGCCGATCGGCACGGCATGGCGGAAATCAAGCGGCGTGCCGATCACCGGGGCGATCTCCCCGGTCGGCAGCAAGGCCGCATCGGTCGGGGTGTACTGGCTTGCGGCGATCTCCACGAGGTGATCCTCCACGCTGCCCGCGCCTTCCCCGGCGAGGTTGAAATAGGCGTGGTTGGTCAGGCTGAGCACCGTCGGGGCATCGGTCGAGGCGGTATATTCCAGGCGGAATGCGCCATCCTCGTCCCAGCGATACCGCACCGCGACCGCCAATCGGCCCGGAAAGCCGCAATCCCCATCGGGGCTTTCCAGATGCAGCACGGCGCCGGCGCCATCGGCATCGGGCATCACGCGCCAGAAGCGGCGATCGAAACCGTCATCGCCGCCATGCAGCAGATTGGCGCCGCGATTGGCGGGCAGGCGGTATTCCCGCCCGTCGAGGGTAAACCGTGCGCCGGCGATGCGATTGGCATAGCGCCCGATCAGCGCACCGAAATGCGCGGTACTGGCTTCATATTCCGCAAGACTTGCGAAGCCGAGCGTGACATTGGCCCGCCTGCCGTCGCGGTCGGGCACTTCGATCGCCGTGATGGTGCCGCCGAAATCGAGGAAGGTGACCGTCATCCCGGTCGCATGGACCAGACGATGCGCGGTGACAACCCGGCCATCCGCCAGCCGGCCGAAAGGCGCGCTCTCCATCAGACGTGGAAGCTTTCGCCGCAGCCGCAGCGGCCTTTTTCGTTGGGATTGACGAAGGTGAAACCGGCGGAAAACTGCTTCTGCTCGTAATCCATCACGGTGCCGATCAGAAACAGCGAGGCCTTGCGATCGACCAACAGGGTCAGGCCCTGATCGCGCACCACCTCGTCACCGGGACCGGGCTGTTCCACCCAGTCCATATCATAGGACAACCCCGAGCAGCCCTTGGTGGAGACGCCGATGCGCAGCAATTTTCCGGCCTCCGCACCGTCGTATAAGCGCCGCAGGCGCTCCGCCGCGACCTCTGTCAGGCGCATCAACGGCGGCAATTCGCGCTTCGGGCGGGCAGTGGGAATGGTTTCGCTGGTGCTCATGCTGCTCTCCACATGGGTCCGGGCTAAAACATATTCAATTGCAGACGGGCTTCCTCGCTCATGCGGCTGGGATCCCAGGGCGGGTCCCAGACGGTGGCGACTTCGCAACCGGCCACGCCGGGCAGCGCCAAGATCGCCTCGCGCACCTGCTCGGGCAGTTCCTGCGCGCTTGGGCAGGCCGGGGCGGTCAGCGTCATTTCCACCTTCACCTGTCCGGCATCGTCGCACTCGATCGCGTAGATCAGGCCAAGCTCGTAGATATTCACCGGGATTTCCGGATCATAGACGCTGGCGCAGGCGGCGATCAGGGCGTCCTCGCTGGGGCGCGGCGTGGCCTCGCCTTCCGGCGTCCAGGCGGCATGGACCGGGGCGGGATCGGGTTGGTCGTTCATCGCGTCACCCCCTTCCCCTCGGCGGCCTGGTCGAGTGCCGCATCGAGTGCGTGCCAGGCAAGTGTCGCGCATTTCACCCGCGAGGGGTATTCGTGCACACCTGCCAGCGGCTGCAGGCGTTCCAGCGCCGCCGCGTCCCCAGCCCGATCACAGGCCGGACAATGGCCGGTTTTCACCATCTCGCGAAACGCGGCGAACAAGGCGCGCGCATCGGCGGGTGCGCGCCCGGTCACGGTATCGGCCATCAGATCGGCCGAGGCGATGCTGATCGCGCAGCCCCGTGCCTCGAACCCGACCGTCTCGATCGCGCCCTGCGGATCGAAGGCGACGAACACCTCCACCCGGTCGCCGCACATCGGGTTGTCACCGCGCGCGGAAACATCGAAGCGCGCCGGTCGCGCGCCGTGGCGCGGATGGCGGCCACGATCCATCACCACCTCCTGATAGAGGTCGCGCAGATCGTCGAGCCCTGCCGCGCTGTCGCTCATGCAAAGAAGCTCCGCACTTTCTCGAGCCCGGCGGCGAGCGCGTCGATTTCGTCGCGCGTCGTATAAAGGCCGAAACTCGCCCGCGCCGTGCTGTCCACGCCCAGCCTTCGCATCAGCGGCTCGGCGCAATGATGCCCGGCGCGCACCGCGATGCCCTGCCGATCCAGCAGCGTTGCCACGTCATGGGCATGCGCGCCTGCCATGGCGAAGGACACCACCCCGCCGCGCTGCTGCGCCCGGCCGAAAATCGTCAGCCCCGGCACCGCGGATAGCCGCGCCAGCGCATGTTCAACCAACGCCGCTTCATGCGCGGCAATCGCCGGATAGCCGATCGCCTGCACGTAATCGATCGCCGCCCCCAGGCCGATGCCTTCCAGAATGGCCGGCGTGCCGGCCTCGAATTTATGGGGCACGGCGGCCCAGCTGGTCTTGGCATAGGTGACCGAGGAGATCATGTCGCCGCCGCCCAGGAAGGGGGGCATCTCCTCGAGCAATTCTCGCCGTGCCCAGAGCACGCCGATGCCGGTCGGGCCGTACAGCTTATGCCCCGTCCAGGCATAGAAATCGCAGCCCAGCGCCTGCACGTCGATGGCGCGATGGACGATCGCCTGCGACCCGTCGAACAGCACCTTGGCGCCATGCGCATGGGCAATGGCGACGATCCGTTCGGCCGGCGTCAGCGTGCCCAGCACGTTCGACATATGGGTGATCGCCACCAGCCCGACGCGACCATCGGCGAACAGCGCCTCGAACGCCGCCATGTCCAGCTCGCCCGCATCGGTGATCGGGGCCACCCGCAATTCGATGCCATGCGCATCGCGCAGCATCTGCCAGGGCACGATGTTGGAATGATGCTCCATGTCGGAGATCACCACCGCCTGGCCCGGGCGCAGCACGCCGCGACCATAGCTGTGCGCGACGAGGTTCAGCGCCTCGGTGCTGTTATGGGTGAAGACGATCTCCTCGCGCGAGGCGGCATTCATCAGCACGGCGATCTTGTCGCGCGTCGCCTCGTACGCCTCCGTCGTGCGCTCGCTCATCCAGTGCAGGCCGCGATGGACGTTGGCGTATTGCGTCTCCATCGCCGTGACCATCGCATCGATCACCGCGCGCGGCTTTTGGGCAGAGGCGGCACTGTCGAGAAAGACCAGTTTTTTGCCGCGAACTTCCTGCGCCAGGATGGGGAAATCAGCGCGGATGCGATCGAGGTCAAGGTCGGGGGTGGGGCGGCCGGTTTCCGCGTTCATGCCGGATGCCTTTCGAAAAACCCGCCAACCGCCTGCTCGGCGAGGCTCAGAGCCCGCGGATCCGCGATGGCGGTCAGCGCATCGTCGAGGAAGGCGCGCACCAGCATCGCCCGCGCCGCCGGCCGCGGCACGCCACGGCTTTGCAGGTAGAATAACTGATCGCCATCCAGCGCGCCGACCGTCGCGCCATGGCTGCATTTCACGTCATCGGCGAAGATCTGCAATTGCGGCTTGCAATCCACCGCAGCGCCGTCCGACAGCAGCAGCGCCTGATGCATCTGATAGCCATCGGTCTTCTGCGCCGCCTGGGCCACCTGGATCTGGCCCTGAAAAACGCCATGCGCCTGATCGGTCAGCACATTCTTGACCTGCTGGCGCGAGGCACAGCCCGGCGCGTCATGCGCGATGCAGGAGGTGATGTCGCCGTGCTGGCGATCGGACAGCAATTGCACGGCATGCGCCTCCGCCTGCGCGCCGGGGCCGACGAGATGCAGGTTCAGCTCGGTGCGCGCGAGCCTTGCCCCGAGCGCCAAAGTGAAGCCGCGATAAATCGCGCCTGCCGCCAGCCTGGCATGCAGGCTGGCGAGGTGAAACGCGCTGCGGTCTTCCAGTTGCAGGCGGACATGGTGCAGCTCGGCACCCTCCTCCAGCAGGATTTCGCTCATCGGATTGTGCAGGGTTTCACCGGCCCCGCAGGCGATCTCGATCAGCGACAGGCGCGCCTGGGACCCGATCCGGATGCGATGGCGCGGATGGGCCGAACTGCCGGGGCTCTGCGCACGGTGGACCAGCAGCAGCGTGCCGCCATCGATGCCGGCAGCGATATCGATCGCCGCCCCGTCGCGGCAGAGCATCGCATTCAGCGCATCCAGGCTGTTGGCGCGCAGATCGGCCAGAGTATCGCCCGCGCCCGCGCCGTTGGTGGCAAAACCCGGCGCGGCGGAAGCGGCGGCATCGAACACGCCGTCGGTGAACACCAGGCGCGGTCCGGTAAATCCCGCTGGATCGAAGCCGGGGATCGTCAAGGGCGCCCCCAGCACCGGCACGGGGGCGACGAAATTCAGCCCGGCCAGCGGACGCAGCGAGGTGAAATGCCACGCTTCCGGGCGTCGCCCGGCGGTCGTGCCGGGCAGGCCGAGCCGAGTCAGCGCCGCGGCCGCATCGCGGCGGGCCGCGCCATCGCCGGGCAGCGCCGCAGCGTCCGCGGCGAAACGCGCCAGGAAGGCGTCAACGCCCCCTGGGACGCCGCCGGCCCGCATCGCCGTCGCCATCGGGGCGATCCTGCTGGCCAGCCCGCTCATGCCGCCGCCGCCACCACGCCGGCATAGCCCGAAGCTTCCAGCTCGCGTGCCAGTTCCGCCCCGCCCGATTGCAGAATGCGGCCCTGCGCCAGCACATGCACCCGATCCGGCACCAGATGATCCAGCAGCCGCTGATGATGGGTGATCACCAGAGCGGAGAATTCCGGCCCGCGCAGCGCGTTCACCCCGTCGGCCACGATCTTCAACGCGTCGATATCAAGGCCGCTATCGGTTTCGTCCAGGATCGCCATGCGCGGACGCAACAGGGCCATCTGCAACACCTCGTTGCGCTTCTTCTCGCCGCCGGAGAAACCGACATTGACGTTGCGCTTCAGCATATCCTCCGGCATCGCCAGACGCTTGGCCTCGGCGCGCGCGAGCTTGAGGAACTGCACCGCATCCAGCTCCGCCTCGCCGCGCGCGCGGCGCACCGCATTCAGCGCGGTGCGCAGGAAATTCGCATTGCCGACGCCGGGCAGCTCGACCGGGGCCTGAAAGGCGAGAAACAGCCCGGCAGCGGCCCGCGCCTCCGGCTCCATCGCCAGCAGATCGGCGCCGGCAAAGGTCACCGACCCGCCGGTCACCTCATATTCCTCCCGCCCGGCCAGCACGTAGCCGAGCGTCGATTTGCCGGAACCGTTCGGGCCCATGATCGCGTGGATCTGCCCGGGCGGGACGGAAAGATCGATGCCGCGCAGGATCGGCTTGCCGTCGATGCTGGCCGCCAGCGCCTTGATATCGAGCATGCTCATGTCCTAACCCACCGAACCTTCCAGACTGACGGCCAGCAGCTTCTGCGCCTCGACCGCGAATTCCATCGGCAATTCCTTCAAGACTTCCTTGCAGAACCCGTTGACGATCAGGTTCACCGCATCCTCCTCCGATAATCCGCGCGAACGGCAATAGAACAGCTGATCGTCGGCGATCTTGGATGTGGTGGCCTCGTGCTCCACCTTCGCGCTCGGATTGCGGCTTTCGATATAGGGCACGGTATGCGCGCCGCAGCGATCGCCGATCAGCAGGCTGTCGCACTGGGTATGGTTGCGCGCCCCGGCGGCACTGGCCGCCATGCGCACCAGCCCGCGATAGGTGTTCTGCGACTTGCCCGCGCTGATCCCCTTGGCGACGATGGTGCTGCGGCTGTTGCGCCCGAGATGGATCATCTTGGTGCCGGTATCGGCCTGCTGGTGGTTGGTGGTCACCGCGACCGAATAGAATTCGCCGACACTGTCATCGCCGATCAGCACGCAGGACGGGTATTTCCAGGTGATCGCAGAACCGGTCTCCACCTGCGTCCAGGAAATCTTGCTGCGCGCGCCCCGGCAGGCCCCGCGCTTGGTGACGAAATTATAGATGCCGCCGCGCCCTTCCACATCGCCCGGATACCAGTTCTGCACGGTACTGTATTTGATGCTGGCATCGTCCATCGCCACCAGCTCCACCACCGCGGCATGCAGCTGGTTCTCGTCGCGCATCGGCGCGGTGCAGCCTTCCAGATAGCTGACCTGCGCGCCGGCCTCGGCGACGATCAGGGTGCGCTCGAACTGGCCGGTGTTCTGCGCGTTGATGCGGAAGTA
>JAGWRU010000106.1 GCA_028869595.1 Rhodospirillales bacterium | reverse complement strand
ATTCCAGCCTGCCGCCGCCGCCGCCCGCCGCCCCGCCCTTGCCCGCTTCTCCCACCGCGCCGGCACCTGCCTCCTCGGCCGAATGAGGGGCGGGCAATGCTGACCATTGGCGGGCTGGTCTTCCTGCTGGGCTGCGTGTTCGGCAGCTATCTGCTGTCGGGCGGCAGCATGGCGCCGCTGATCGAGGCGGTGCCGTTCGAGATGATGTCGATCGGCGGCGCGGCGATCGGCACCTTCATCATGGCCAACTCGATGCATGCGGTGAAGCACACGCTGTCCGGCTTCGCCAAGGCGCTGAAAGGCTCGGCCTATCGCAAGGCGGATTATGTCGATCTGCTCAGCCTGCTGTTCTTCATGGTCCGCCTCGCCGCCACCAAGGGGGCGATGGCGCTGGAGCCGCATATCGAAAAACCCGAGGAGAGCGCCGCCTTTCAGAAATTCCCCAAAGTGCTGGCCAATCACCATGCCTGCGCGCTGATCTGCGACTATCTGCGCATGGTGGGCATGAATGCCGACGATCCCAACCAGATCGAGGATGTCATGGCCCGCGAGCTGAAGAAATCCCTGCACGAGGAGCTGCACGGCGCGCATGCGCTGCAGAACATGGCCGACGGGCTGCCCGCGCTCGGCATCGTCGCCGCCGTGCTGGGGGTGATCAAGACGATGTCGCATATCGACCAGCCGCCGGCCATTCTGGGCGGCATGATCGGCGGCGCGCTGACCGGCACCTTCCTGGGCGTGCTGCTCGCCTATGGCATGATCGGCCCCTGCGCGGCGCGGCTGAAGGCGGTGGTGGAGGAGGAGGCGAAATATTTCGAGGTGATCCGCGCCGTGCTGGTGACGCATCTGCACGGCAATGCGCCACAGGTCAGCGTCGAGTCCGGACGCAAGATGGTGCCCACCGAACACATGCCGAGCTTTCAGGAGCTGGAGGAGGCGGTCCAGGCAGTGCAGATCGGCTGAGCGAGCAAGGAGCAATCGGAGCCATGGCAGCGCGAGGCCCCGCCATTCACGCGCGGATCGAACGCGGATCGAAATAGTTCGGCTTCGGAAATTTATATTCTTCCCTATCCATAATAATCGGCAGCCTTGCCGAACCCCCCTCCATCGCGCCCGAATTCCGGGAATAGAGTTTCCTTTGCGTAGTTTCACGATAAGTTTTCGGCAGATACCATTCCAAAATCTGGGTCTCTACCCATCTGCTTGGGATCGCCAGTCCGGCCGCCAATCCTGCCATAGGAACGCTCTTGTCCGCCGTTTTTCCCGCAGATCCACGCATCGGCGAGATCCTCGATATCGTCGCGCAGGAGACCGAGGTCGCCCGTGCGGCGCTGCTGCCCGATGCCACGCTCGACGGCCTGGGTATCCCCTCGCTCGACCTGACCCACGCATTATTCGCCATCGAAACGCATTTCGACGTCGAAATCCCGGTGGTTGCCGACCAGCAAGGCGCCGAATTCATCACCGTCGGTGCGCTCGTCGCGCATATCCTGGCGACACTGGACCGCGCGGCAGCGGCCTCTCCCGCATTCCCTCCGGATCTCCCCGCCCAGACACCGCCTACATAATGGCCCGCCGCGTGGCCATCACCGGCCTGGGCACGATTTCCGCGCTTGGCTGCGGCGTTCCGGCGCTGCTCGACGCCATGGCGACGGGCCGCTGCGGCATCGGCCCGATCAGCAGCATCCCGACCGACCGGCTGAGCGTTCCGATCGCCGCCGAAATCCGGGATTTCGACCCGGCCGCGCATTTCGACCGGCGACAAAGGCTGATGCTTGATCGCGCCGCCCAGTTGGCGCTGATCGCGACGCGCGAGGCGTTGGCGGCAATCGACCTTGCGGCGATCGATCCGACGCGCTGCGCGGTGGTGCTGGCGGCATCTTTCGGGCACGCCACGCTCGATGCCAGCTACCACGCGCTTTACGCCGATCATGCCCGCCGATTGCCGCCAATGACCGTGCCGCGGGCCATGCCGAGCGCCGCCGCCAGCCACGTCGCGATGGAATGGGGCCTGCATGGACCGTGCTTTTCGGTCGCATCGGCCTGCGCGTCCTCGGCCCATGCGATCGGGCTGGCGGCACAGATGATCCGCGCCGGCCAGGTCGATCTGGCGATCTGCGGCGGCAGCGACGCCTCGATCTGCCTCGGCTACCTCAAAGCCTGGGAGGCGTTGCGGGTATTGAGCGGCGATGCCTGCCGCCCGTTCTCGCGCGACCGTTCCGGCCTGGTGATCGGCGAAGCGGCCGGCATTCTGGTGCTGGAGGCAGAGGATCGGGCAATGGCCCGCGGCGCCACGCTGCATGGCGCGTTGCTGGGCTTCGGCATGGGCGCCGATGCCGGCGACCTTACCGCCCCCTCGGCCGCGGGGGCCGCCCGGGCGATCGGCGCGGCGCTGGCCGATGCCGGGCTCGCGCCGTCGGCGGTCGATTATGTCAACGCCCACGGCACCGCGACCCGGCTCAACGACAGCACCGAAACCGCGGCACTGCATGCGGTGTTCGGCGGCCATGCGCGGCGGCTTGCCGTCTCATCGAGCAAATCCATGCACGGGCACTGCCTGAACGCCGCCGGAGGATTGGAAGCGGTGGTGACCGCGCTCGCGCTGCGCGAGGGCCTGCTGCCGCCCACCCTGGGATTTCGCGCAGCCGATCCCGAATGCGACCTCGACTGCGTGCCCAATGCCGCCCGCCGCCAGCCGATCGGCATTGCGCTGTCCAATTCCTTCGCCTTCGGCGGTCTCAATGCGGTGCTGGCGCTGGGGCGGGCAGAATGAGCGCTTTCATCAACCGCATCGGCACCGCGACCCCGGCGCACGACATTCATGCCGCCTTCGTCGCCTTCGCCAGTGCCGGGCTGGCCGAGGGCCGCAACCGCACGGTGTTCGAGCGGATGGCGGCACGCTCCGCCATCGCGCATCGCTATTCCCATCTGCGCCCCGGCGATCCCGCCGCCGGAGAGGTGGATGCCGAAGGTTTCTACCGGCGTGGCCGCTTTCCCGGTACCGCCGCGCGGATGGCAGCCTACGCGCCCAATGCCCTCGCCCTGGCCCGTGCCGCCCTCGCCGGGCTCGCCTTCGATGCGCGGCGGATCACCCATCTGATCGTCGCCTCCTGCACCGGCTTCACCGCGCCGGGGCTCGATCTGCACCTGATCGACGCACTCGGACTGCGGGCGGATGTCGCGCGCACCATGCTCGGCTTCATGGGCTGCGCCGCCGCCGTGCCGGCCCTGCGCCTCGCCGATCAGGCGGTACGCGCCGATCCGGCCGCCCAGGTGCTCGTGGTCAATCTGGAATTATGCAGCCTGCATCTGCAGGAAACCGCCGATGTCGAAGCCGCGCTGGCCGCGCTGCTGTTCGGCGATGGATGTTCCGCGGCACTGGTTAGCGCCGAACCGGTCGGCGTGGCACTGGGGGATTTCCGCACGGCGGTGCTGCCCGACAGCGCCGGGCTCATCACCTGGACGATCGGCGATCATGGCTTCGAGATGCATCTGTCCGGCCAGGTGCCAGGCCGGATCGCCGCCGCCTTGCGCGCCGGCGTGCAGCCGGGATCGGTGGCCGCCCCGCTATCCATCCCAGCCCCCGCCACGATCGATCTCTGGGCCGTGCATGGCGGCGGGCGCAGCGTGCTGGATGCCGTGCAGATCGGCCTCGACCTTCCTGCCGCGGCGCTGCGGCAGTCGCGCGCGGTGCTGCATGATCATGGCAATATGTCCTCCGCCACGATCATGTTCACCCTGGCGCGGATGCTGGCCGACGGCAGTGCCGGCCAGGGCATGGCCATGGCCTTCGGCCCGGGCATGGTGGCCGAGACATTCCGTTTCGCCCTGCCGGGGCGGTCATGACCCGCCTGGCCCGCCGCAGCACCGAAGCGGAGCTGATGGACCGGGCGGACACCACGGCGCGGGATTATGCCCGCGCGCTGGCCGATCTGGCGCAGGTCAACCGCCTCACCCTCACCCACCGGCCGGTCCTGCGGTGGCTGCAGGCGGCGACCCGCGATCTGTCGCCGGGCGCCACCCTGTCGGTGCTCGATGTCGCCTGTGGCCATGGCGATCTGCTGCGCGCCATCCATCGCTGGGGAAGCGCGCGCGGGCTGCGCCTGACGCTGGCCGGGATCGACCTCAACCCGCGCGCCACCGCCCTGGCCCAGGCCGCCACCCCGCCCGGCATGGCGATCGCGTGGCGCACCGGCGATGTGTTTGCCTCCGTGGTTCAGCCTGCGCCGGATTTCGTCGTGACCTCGCAATTCGCCCACCACCTGGACGATGCCGGGATCCTGGCGCTGCTGGCCTGGCTGGAGGGCACGGCGAGGCAAGGCTGGTATATCGCCGACCTGCATCGCCACGTAGTGCCCTATTATGGCTTCCGCTGGCTCGCGCGCGCCATGCGCTGGCATCGCATCGTGCGGATCGACGGCACCATCTCGATTGCCCGCGGCTTCCGCCGCGCCGAATGGCAGGCTTTGCTGGACCGCGCCGGGCTGCCGGCCACAATACGCTGGCACATGATGTTCCGCCTCTGCGTCGGCCGCCGCAAATGAGGGCGCAGATCATTGCCGGCGGCGGGCTTGCCGGCGCCGCCGCGGCCTGTGCGCTGGCCCAGGCCGGGCGGACGGTACGCGTGCTGGAGCGGAGCACCGGGCCGACCGACAAGGTCTGCGGCGATTTCCTCAGCAGCGAGGCGCAGCATTACCTCGCCCAACTCGGCCTCGACGTGGCAGGCCTTGGCGGCCACCCGATCACCCGGGTGCGGCTGGTGCGCGGCGCGCGGGTGCGCGAAGCGCGCCTGCCGTTCCGTGGCCTCGGCCTGTCGCGCCGGATCTTGGACGAGGCGCTGCTGCGCCACGCCGCCGCCGCCGGCGCAGAGGTCGCGCGCGGTGTCAGCGTCGATCGTCTCTCCCCCGAGATCGACTTCCTGGCGACCGGCAAGCACGATCTGCGGATCGGCGGCCGCAAGCCGGCGACGACGCCGGAGGATCTGGTCGGCTTCAAGACCTATCTCGAGCTTGGCTCGACGCAGCGCGACGCCTTGGCCGATGCGGTGGAGGTGATCCTGTTCGCGGATGGCTATGCCGGGCTGCAACAGGTGGGGAATGGCCGGGCCAATCTCTGCCTTCTGATCCATCGCGACCATCTGAGGCACGCCGGCGGCACCTGGACGGCACTGCTCGAGGATCTGCGTCGCGGCAGCCCGCATCTGCATGGCCGGCTGACCGGCGCGCGCATGCTGCTGGCCCGCCCCCTGGCGATCGCGCGCGTACCCTATGGCTTCATCCATCGCCCCGATGCCGCCGAGAGCGTCTTCCGGCTGGGCGATCAGGCCTGTGTCATCCCCTCCTTCGCCGGCGACGGCATGGCGATGGCGCTGCACAGCGCCGCGCTGGCGGTGCGCTGCCATCTGCGCGGCATGCCGGCAGCGGCCTATCATCGGCAGCTTTCCCGCGATGTCGCCGGACCGATCCGCCGCGCCGGCGCGCTCTATCGCATCGGGCAGTGGCGCATCGGACGCTGGGCGCCGGGACAGGCGCTGCTGATCCACGCGCTGCGCCTTTCGCCCGGGCTGCTGACGCACGCCGCCGCCGCCACCCGCATCGCCGAGGCGGCATGGCTGCATGGCGGCGCGACGCCCGCCCATCCGACCGTCGCAGTGCCGTGATGCCACTGCCCGCGATCCTGGGTTTCCGCCGCGTATCGGCGGCATAGCGACCCGCCATCCGCCGCGCCGCGGCAGTGCCGCCCTTCCCGCGCGGCACTGCCGATGGCGCCTATTCTGTCCGCTTGCATCATGCTGCCGGCTGTGGTGAAGCTTGCGACCGGACCGCCAGCGAAGCGATTGCCGCCGGATCGGGCGATGACCGACGGCAGGGCGGAGTTGGACGGAACTTCATCGGCCGACGGCACCTGCCGCCCGCCCGGTGTTCCTGTGCCTCAGGGATGAAGGATCAGCGGATGCGCCTTGCGGTGCTCAAGGAAACCGGGTTGTCCGAGACGCGCGTGGCGGCCAGCGCCGACACCGTGAAAAAACTCACAGCCCTCGGGCTGACGGTTGCGGTGCAGTCCGGCGCCGGGGCAGGCGCGGCGATCACCGATGCCGAATTCGCCGCCGCCGGGGCGGAGATCGCCGCCGATGCCGCCGCCGTCCTGGCCGGGGCCGGCATCGTCTTCGCGGTCGGCATGCCCGCGCCCGAAACCCGCGCATTGATCGCCCCCGGCACGCTGTTGGTCTGTGTCGCGGGCGCGCTCGGCGATCCCGAACTGGTCGCCGATCTGGCGCACGCCGGGATCGATGCGGTGGCGATGGAATTGCTGCCCCGCATCACCCGCGCCCAGGCGATGGATGTGCTGTCCAGCCAGGCCAATCTGGCCGGCTACCGCGCCGTGATCGAAGCGGCGGAGACGTTTCCGCGCGGCTTTCCGATGATGATGACGGCGGCCGGCACGGTGCCGCCGGCCCGCGTCTTCGTCATCGGCGCGGGTGTCGCGGGCCTGCAGGCGATCGCCACGGCCCGCCGCCTGGGTGCCATCGTCTCGGCCACCGATGTCCGCCCGGCCGCCAAGGAGGAGATCAAATCCCTCGGCGCCAGCTTCGTCGGTGTCGAGGATGAGGAGACCGCCGGGCAGACCGGCGCCTATGCCCGCGAAATGAGCGAGGCATTCCGCCAGAAACAGGCGGAGCTGATGGCCGCGACGGTCGCCAAGAACGACATCGTCATCTGCACCGCGCTGGTGATGGGCCGCCGCGCCCCGGTGATCGTGACCGAGACGATGGTCGGCGCGATGCGCCCCGGCAGCGTGATCGTCGATCTCGCCGCCGAGGCCGGCGGCAATTGCGCCGAGACCCGCCCCGGCGAGGCCTATACCACCGAAAACGGCGTGACCATTCTCGGCCATCGCAACTGGCCGGGGCGGATCGCGGTCGCCTCCTCCAGCCTGTACGCGCGCAATCTGCTGACCTTCCTGACCCAGTTCTGGAACAAGGAAGCCGGTGCGCCGCGCCTGCCGGCCGAGGACGACATCATCAAGGGCGTGCTGCTCACCCAGGGCGGGCGCATCGTGCATCCCCAGTTCCAGCCTGCCGCCTGAGACCGGAGAATTCCATGACCCCGCAGGACCTCGCCGAGGCCGCCTCGCGTCTGGCCGTGCAAGCCCAGTCGCTCGCCGCCCATGCGCATCGCCTGGCCGATGCCGCCGCCCCCGTCGCCAGCGCGGCCACGCCGATCGTGTTTCTGCTGGCCATTTTCCTGATGGCCTGCTTCGTCGGCTACTACGTCGTCTGGAACGTCACCCCGGCGCTGCATTCGCCGCTGATGGCGGTGACCAATGCCATCTCCTCGGTGATCATCGTCGGCGCGATGCTGGCGACCGGGCTCGCCGTATCGGGCTGGGCCAAGGGCTTCGGCTTCCTCGCGGTGATGCTCGCCTCGGTGAACATCTTCGGCGGCTTCATGGTGACATGGCGCATGCTGTCGATGTTCAAGGCAAAGACGAAGTAGGGGCCGCGCCATGTCCGCCGATCTGACCGCGCTGGCCTATCTGGTCGCCGCCGTTCTGTTCATCCTGGCCCTGCGGGGCCTGTCGCACCCCTCCACCTCCCGGCAGGGCAACCGGTTCGGCATGATCGGCATGGCGGTGGCGATCATCGCCACGCTGCTGCATGCCGGCATGGCGGCCTCCGGCTATGGGCTGATCGTGCTCGGTATCGCGATCGGCGGTACGGCCGGCATCGTCGTCGCCCGACGCATCCAGATGACGGCGCTGCCGCAGCTGGTCGCCGCCTTCCATTCGCTGGTCGGCCTGTCGGCGGTGTTCGTCGCGGCCGGGGCGCTGAACGCGCCGCAGGCGTTCGGCATCGGCGTGCCGGGGCATCTGTTCCTGGAAAGCCTGATCGAAATGTCGATCGGGCTGGCCATCGGTGCCATCACCTTTTCGGGCTCGCTGATCGCCTTCGCCAAGCTGCAGGGCATCATGAAGGGCGCGCCGATCATCTTTGCCGGTCAGCACAAGCTCAATCTCGGCATCGGCGTGCTGATCGCGCTGCTGATCATCTGCTTCGTCACCACCTCCAGCCAGACCATCTTCTGGATGATCGCGATCCTGGCCCTGGCGCTGGGCTTCCTGCTGATCATCCCGATCGGCGGGGCGGACATGCCGGTCGTGGTGTCGATGCTGAACAGCTATTCCGGCTGGGCGGCGGCGGGGATCGGCTTCACCATCCAGAATCTCGCGCTGATCATCACCGGCTCGCTGGTCGGCGCCTCGGGCGCGATCCTGTCCTACATCATGTGCAAGGGCATGAACCGCTCGATCATCAACGTGCTGCTGGGCGGCTTCGGTTCCGAGTCGGGCGGCGCGGCGGCCGCCGGCGCGGCCGCCGGCGATCGGTCGGTGAAAAGCGGCAATGCCGATGATGCGGCCTTCATCCTGAAGAACGCCTCCAAGGTGATCGTGGTGCCGGGCTACGGCATGGCGGTGGCGCAGGCCCAGCACGCGCTGCGCGAAATGGCCGATACGCTGAAGAAGGAAGGGGTGGAGGTGAAATACGCCATCCACCCGGTAGCCGGGCGCATGCCGGGGCACATGAACGTGTTGCTGGCGGAAGCGGATGTTTCTTATGATGACTTGCTGGAACTGGAACCGGCAAATGAGGAATTCGGTTCGGCT
>JAGWRU010000105.1 GCA_028869595.1 Rhodospirillales bacterium | reverse complement strand
GTGGGGCGCGCATGGCCGACGGCAAGAGAAGGGGGTCAGGCCGGGGTGAACATCGGCATGGGCGGGCCGCCCTCGCTCGGCACGAAGGTGACTTTCACCTTCTGGCCGATCTTCAGCGTGGCGAGGTCGCAATCGACGATATTGGTCAGCATCGTCGTGCCCTCGTCGAGCGTGACATAGGCGATGGCATAGGGCACTTCGGCGCGCTGCATGACGCTGACCGTGTAGATCGTGCCGGTGCCCTTGCTTTCGCGCCATTCCGTCTTGTCGCTGAAACAATGCGGGCACAGGCTGCGCGGATACCAATGCGCCTTGTTGCAGGCGGTGCAATGGCGGACCAGGAATTTACCTTCCGCCGCGGCATCGAAGAAGGGCTTGGTTTCCGGGTTCGAGCCGGCGCTGCCGACGAAGCCGATCTTGCGCTGGACATAGGCCATGCTGGTTACTCCCGTTCCATGATCAGCGTCGCCCCGCCATGGCGGGTGCCGAGCGAGCCGCCCGTGCCATGCGCCAGTGCCAGATGGCAGTTCGGCACCTGTACCTTGGCATGCGCCTCGCCGCGCAGCTGGCGCACCGCCTCGATGACCTTGGTGATGCCGCCGCGATTGGCCGGGTGGTTGTTGCACAGCCCGCCGCCATCGGTGTTGAACGGCAGCTTGCCGACGCCGGAGATCAGATTGCCGTCGGCGACGAAGGCCCCGCCCTTGCCCTTCTCGCAGAAGCCGAGATCCTCGAGCTGCATCAGCACGGTGATGGTGAAGCTGTCATAGATCGAGGCATACTGGATATCGGCCGGCTTCACCCCGGCCATGGCAAAGGCGGCCGGGCCGGAATAGCGCGCCGCCGAATAGGTCAGATCGACATTGCCGCCCATCTGGCCCTTGGGCGCCTCGCCCATGCCCAGCACCTTGATGCGCGGACGATTGAGCGTCCTGGCGATCTCCGGCTTGACCACCACCAGCGCGCCGCCGCCATCGCTGATCACGCAGCAATCGAGGCGGTGCAGCGGCGAGGCGACGATCGGCGAATTCACCACATCCTCGACCGTGACCACATCGCGCAGCATGGCGTGCGGGTTGTGCTGGGCATGGTGGGAGGCGGCGACCTTGATCCAGGCAAGCTGCTCGCTGGTGGTGCCGTATTCGTACATGTGCCGCGCCGCGCACATCGCGTACATGTTCACGACCGTCGGGCCGTAGGGGAATTCGAACTGCACGTCGGGCTGATAGGGATTGCCTGGGCGCGGCGCGGTGCCGGTGGCCTGGCCCTCGCTGCGCGGGCGACCGGCCAGGGTGATCAGCGCGACATTGCAGCGCCCGGCGGCGATCGCCTCCGCCGCATGGGCGACCAGCATCAGGTACGACGATCCGCCGATATCGGTGGCATCGACGTGGCGCACCTTCAAATTCATGTAATCGACCATCGAGAGCGGGCCCATGCCGGGCGCGTCGCCGGCACAGAAATACCCGTCCACATCATCCTTGGTCAGGCCGGCATCGGCCAGCGCGCCGGCCGCGCATTCGGCATGCAGCAGCGCCACGGATTTATCGGGTGCCTTGCGCGTCGGGTGCTCGAACGCCCCCGCGATATAGGCCTGGCCCTTCAAGCTCATGGTCGTACCCCCTTTGCTTCGCAAGGGAGTATACCGGTTGGTAGGGCTCTGGGAAGCTACCCGAATTTCTCGATCAGCGCCGCCCAGCGATCGAGCTCCCGCCGCGCCGTCTCGCCATCCGCCGCGCCGAGATGCAGCACGACACGGGCGACGCCCGCGGCGCGATAGGCATCGAGCTTCGCCTCATCCGCGCCGGCCGCCCAGATGGTGACGGGCACCGCCGCGCGGGGCCGCCCCGCCTCGTCCAGCATGCGGTGGAATTCGGCCATATGCGCGAAGACATCCTGATAGCCGGGCAGCGTGCGATGCGGGATCCAGCCATCGCCCCATTGCGCCGCACGCCGCGCGCCATGCGGAAAACCGCCGCCGATGATGACCGGGGGATAGGGTTTCTGCAGCGGCTTGGGCCAGGCCATGATCGGCTCGAAATTCACGTATTTACCGTGGTACTCGGCTTTTTCCTCGGTCCAGATCCGCTGCATGGCTGCGATCCGTTCGCGCATCACGGCAAAGCGCGTTTTGAAATCGGTGCCATGATTTTCGATCTCCTCGGCATTCCATCCGCCGCCGATGCCGAACAGGAAACGCCCGCCCGAGACCTGATCGAGGGAGGCCACCAGCTTCGCGGTCTGGATCGGATCGCGCTGGATCACCAGACAAACCCCGGTGCCGATCTTCAGCCGCGCGGTGGCCGCGGCGGCCAGCGTCAGCGAGATGAACGGGTCCATCGCATCGTGATATTCCCTGGGCAATTCCCCGCCGCCCGGATGCTGGCTGAGGCGATGGACGGGAATATGCGAATGCTCCGGCGCCCAGAGGCTTTCGAAGCCACGGGTCTCCGCCGCGCGCGCCAGCGCCGCGGCCGGCATCGAATAATCGGTGAAGAACATCGCGACGCCGAAATCCATGGGATTTTCCTAGGTTTTTGCGTGCAGTTCCAAAAGCGCATCGACGATCCGCGCCGGCGCCTCGCGCGGCAGGAAATGACCGGCGACGGGAATTTCCTCGCGCCGGTAAAAGCCGGTGAAGAAGCGGGCATGGCCGCGCGTATTCTCCACCGGGTCGACGCCATCGGCGGCGCCGTGCAGGACGATGGTCGGCACCGTGATCGGCGGGCGGGCCGCAAGCGTCGTCTCGATCGCGGCATAGGCCGGATCGCCCGGCGCCTGGGCATAGCGATGGCGATAGGAATGCAGCACCACGGCGACGAAATCGGCATTGTCGAAACTCGCCGCCGTGGCCGCATAGGCGGCATCGTCGATCCCCATGTTCGGCGACCAGAGCTGCCACATCAGCCGGCACAGCGCGGCACGGTTCTGCGCCAGCCCCAGCGCGCCGCGCGGGGTGTGGAAATACCATTGGTACCAGTAGCGATGTTCCTGCGCGGCATGGCCCGGCGTTGCCGCGGCGGCGGCGATGTCCTGGATCGCATAGCCATTGACCGAGACCAGGCCGCGCACCCGTTCCGGCCACAGCGCCGCGACGATGCAGGCCGCCCTGCCGCCCCAGTCATAGCCGGCGAGCAGCGCCGATTTCAGCCCCAGCGCATCCATGAAATCGCGCAGATCGGCCGCCAGCGCCGCCTGCTGGCCGGAGCGCGGTGTCGCCGCATCAAGGAAGCGCGTGCCGCCATAGCCGCGCAGATAGGGCACCAGCACCCGCAATCCGGCGGCGCGCAGCCCGGCGATCGCGCCGTCATAGGTACGCGGATCGTCGGGAAATCCGTGCAGCAGGATCGCCGCCGGCGCGTCCTTCGGACCGTGATCGTAATAAGCGATTTCCAGCCGGTCGGTGCGGAGTGCGGCGCGCATGATCCCCCTCAATGGGCCAGAAACCCGCCATCGACCGGCAGCGTCACGCCGGTGATGTAGCGGGCCATGTCGGAGGCCAGAAACACGGCCGGCCCGCCGATATCGCCCGGCGTGCCGACCCGGCCGAGCGCGATGCGATTGCCGAAATTGGCCATGTACTCGGGATTTTCCCGCGCCCGCGCGTTCAGCGGCGTGGCGATCAGGCCTGGGCCGATGGCATTCACCCGCACACCCATCGGCGCCAATTCGATGGCCAGCGCCTTGGTCAACATCCGCACCCCGCCCTTCGAGGCGGTATAGGCCGCCGAATTCGGCAGCGCGACGAAGGATTGCACCGAGCCGATATTGACGATGGCGCCGCGCGTCTCGCGCAGATGATCGAGGAAGGCGGTCGCCATGTTGTACGGCCCGTCGAGATTGACCGCGAGCGTCGCATCCCAGTCGGTGCGGGCATCGGCATCCTGCACGCTGCCCCGGCGGATGATGCCGGCATTGTTGACCAGCACGCCCACCGCGCCGATTTCCAGCCGCACCGTGGCGGCCAGGGCATCGCAGCTGTCGCGGTCGGTGACATCCAGCCGGTAGCTCGCCGCGCCCTGGCCGAGATCGGCGGCGATGCGCGACGCCGCCGCCCCGTCACGGTCGGCGACGATCACCCGCGCCCCCGCCTCCGCCATGGCCCGCGCGATCCCCTCGCCGATGCCCTGCGCGCCGCCCGTCACCAGGGCGATCTTTCCTGCCAATAATCCTGCCATCGTCCCGGTCCTCTTTTTTCTACCGGCGGCTTTTTGTTCAGCGTGCCGCCTGGCCCAGCAATGTCGTGACCGCCCCTGGCGTCGCGGTGCGCCCGCCATCGACGACATATTGCGCCCCCGTGACGTTGCCGGCGAGATCGGAACAGAGGAACAGCACGATATTCGCCGTCTCCTCCGCCGTGCCATAGCGCCCGAGCGGGATCGAGGCGTGGTAGCGCGCCTCCACCTGGGCGGGATCGTCGGGGTTCACCTGGGCCTCCAGCGCGTGGATCATGCGCGTGTCGATCGGACCGGGGCAGACCGCATTCACTCGCACCCCGGCGCGCGCCACCTCGCCGGCCGCGGTCTTGGTCAGGCCGATCACCGCGTGCTTGGAGGCGACATAGGCCGGCATCCCCGGCGAGCCGACCAGACCCGCGACCGAGGCGGTATTGACCACCGCGCCGCGCCCCTGGCGCAGCATCACCGGCAGGACGTGGCGCAGGCCGAGAAACACGCCCTTGACGTTGACCGCGATCACCGCGTCGAACACCGCCTCCTCGTACTCGGCCGTCGGGGCGACCTTGCCTTCGATGCCGGCATTGTTGTGAAAACAATCGATCGCGCCATAGGCTTCCAGTGTCTTCTGAACATAGGCGGCGACATCGGCGGCGCGGGTCACATCGGCCTCGATCGCCAGCGCCTCGCCCCCTGCCTGGCGGATCATCGCGACCGTGACATCGGCCGCCTCGCGATCGCGATCGACGGCGGCGACGCGCGCCCCGCGCGCGGCGAAGCCCTGCGCCACGGCGCGCCCGATGCCGTTCCCCGCGCCGGTGACCAGCGCGACCTTGCCGTTGAATTTCATTCTTCCCTCCCCCCGGGGGTTCCGCATCGCCAAAGCCTAGATCGGTTTCGCGGCGCGGGAAACAGCGGGGCGAGCCATGCGCGGGCGGGATGGCGCCCGGTGCGGGACGCGCTTCCGGCGCGCGGCACTTCGCCATAGGATTGCCGAAAACGGAGGAACATCATGAGCGAGACGTCCAGCGTGTACGACTATATCGTCATCGGCGCCGGCTCCGCCGGCTGCGTGCTGGCCAATCGCCTGAGCGAGGATGGCCGCCATTCGGTTCTGCTGCTGGAAGCCGGCCCGCCCGATACCGGCTTCTGGATCCCGATCCCGGTCGGATTTTCCAAGCTGCTGAACCACCCGATCTATAACTGGAATTTCGCCACCGAGCCGGAGCCCAATGTCGATGGCCGCTCGATCCCGATCCCGCGCGGCAAGACGCTGGGCGGCTCGTCCTCGATCAACGGCATGCTCTACGTGCGCGGCAATCCGCTCGACTACAATACATGGGCGCAATTCGGCAATCGCGGCTGGTCGTACGAGGATGTGCTGCCCTATTTCCGCAAGAGCGAGAATTTCGAGGGCGCCGGCGACGATAGCCGCGGCAAGGGCGGACCGCTCAATGTCGCGAACATGATCGAGCATCACGAGATCCTGGATGCCTTCATCGACGCCGCCGCGGCCGAGGGATGGCGCAAGAACCCCGATTACAACAACGGCCATCAGGAAGGGTTCAACTATTACCAGGTGACGCAAAAGAATGGCCGGCGCTGGTCGACGGCGCGCGCCTTCCTGGACCCGGCGCGCGGACGGTCCAATCTGCGCATCGAGACCGGCGCGCAGACCAGCGCCATCCTGCTGGAAGGCAGCCGCGCGGTGGGCGTCGCCTATCGGCAGAACGGGGCGATGAAGGAAGCGCGCGCGGCGCGCGAAGTAGTGCTGTCGGCGGGCGCGGTGCAATCGCCGCATCTGCTGGAAGTATCCGGCATCGGCAATCCCGATATTCTGGCTGCGGCCGGCATCGGCGTGCGCCACGCCCTGCGCGGCGTCGGCGAGAATTACCGCGACCATTACGCCCCGCGCATCAACTGGCGCGTCAAGCTGCCGATCACGCTGAACGAGCAGACGCGCGGCCTGAAATTCGCCCGCGAGATCGCCAAATATTTCCTGCTGCACAAAGGCATCCTGACCTACACTGCGGGGATCGTGTACGGCTTCGTCAAGACCAGGCCGGAGCTGGAGGAGCCGGATGTCCAGTTCCACTTCACCCATGCGAGCTATCCCAACGCGCAGACCCGCAAGCTCGATCACCTGCCCGGCATGACGCTGGCCACCTATCAGTGCCGGCCGGAATCGAAAGGCTCGATCCATGCCGGTTCGGCCGATCCCTTCGCCGCCCCGGTGATCCGCGCCAATTATCTGGCCGAGGAGATCGATCGCCAGACCGTGGTGGCCGGCATGCGGATCGGCCGGCGCATCGTCGAGAATGCGCTGATGGATCGCTACCGCGATTACGAGATGAACCCCGGCCCCAAGACCCAGACGGATGAGGAATGGCTGGCCTTCGCCCGTGCCAACGGCCAGACCACGTACCATGTCGTCGGCACCTGCAAGATGGGCAGCGATCCGATGGCGGTGGTCGATGACCGGCTGCGCGTGCATGGGATTGCCGGGCTGCGCGTCGCCGATGCCTCGGTGATGCCCACCATGGTGTCGGGCAATACCAACGCCGCGGTGATCATGATCGCCGAAAAAGCCGCCGACATGATCCGCGAGGATGCGGCTGCCGGCGCGCAGCGCGCCGCCGCCTGAGGCAAGCAAGCCGGGCCGGGGTTTCGCCCCGGCCCGAAAGCCCGCGCTATTGCTTGTCCGGCGCGACGTCGCGCGCGCCCAGGGTACGGGCGCGCAATTCCTCCGGCGCGGCGCGGCCGCTATCGGTGAAGGCGCGCTTCACCGCCTCCACCGTCGGGCCGAAGACCTGCTTGCGATTCTCCCGCGCCCAACTATTCGAGGCGATCACCGGATCGGCCGAGCCCTGAAAGACCGGCATCACGTAGCGGGCGAATAATTCGTAGCTGCGCAGCGTCTGCTCGCGATTGGCCCATTCATGGGCGCGGAATAGAATGCCGCCGAAGCCGCCCTTGGAATAATCCAGCAGGCGACGGATGCCCTTGGTCACGGTCTCCGGCGAACCGACCAGGGTGGTGCCCATTTTCACCCCCTCGCGCAGCGGATCATCGGCGCGTCCGGGCGGGCGGCCCAGCGTATCCTCGAAATAGGTGACGGTTTCCAGCCGCTCGCCGGTTTTCACCTCGGCCAGGGCCTGCTCATCGTCTTCCGCGATATGCGCGTTCACTACCACGCGCCATTTGCGCCGGTCCATGGTCTTGCCATGCTTGGCCGCCGTCTCCTCGGCGATCTTCCATTGATCGGCCAGCGCCTCCGGCCCGCCGATCAGCCCGGCGCCGATCGACAGCACGCCCACGCCATGCGTGCCGGCGGCGATCATGCCGAACGGGGTGATGGTCGAGGCAACGGCGATGTCGAAACACGGATCGCTGTACGGGGCCAGATGCAGCCGCGCCTCGCGCAGATCGAACCAGTCGGATTTCTGCGTCACCGTCTCGCCCTGAAGCAGACGGATGATGACATCCATCGCCTCCAGCATGCGCGGGCGCTGGGTGGAGGGTTCGATCCCCAGCATATAGGCATCCGAGGTCAGCGCCCCCGGCCCGCAGCCCAGCATGGCCCGCCCGCGCGTCATGTGATCGAGCTGCACGAAGCGCTGCGCCACCAGGAACGGGTTGTGGTACGGCAGGCTGGTGACGCCGGAGCCGAGCTTGATGTGGCGCGTCTTTTCCGCTGCCGCAGCAATGATCAGCTCCGGCGAGGCGATCAATTCCCAGCCGGCCGAATGATGCTCGCCGATCCAGGCCTCGTCGTAACCGAGCTGGTCGAGCCATTGCAGCAGTTCCACGTCGCGCTGGATCGCAAGCGTCGGATTTTCGCCGAGCCGGTGGAAGGGCGCCAGGAAGATGCCGAAAGTCAAGCCGCGATGGGCCATGGTCCGTTCGCTCCGTTGCATGCAGGCTTGTTGCCGTTCTCCACCATGCTGCCCTGTCGCGCGCCGCCCGCCAAGCCGGGGCGTCCGGCGCGGAGCTACTTGCAAGTAGCATTGATGCGGTCCGCATGGCAGGATCGGCAAGCGCAAAGGAGGAAACGGGCATGCGGCTGGCCGGCAAGGTGGCGTTGATCACGGGCGCGGCATCGGGCATGGGCGCGGCAACCGCGCGCCTGTTCGCGGCCCAGGGCGCGGCGGTGATGCTCGCCGATCAATTGCTGGCCGAGGGAGAGCGGGAGGCGGCGGCGATCGGCGCGCTTTTTCAGCCGCTCGACGTGACCGATCCGGCGCAATGGGATGCGGCGGTGGCGGCGGCCGAGGCGCGCTTCGGCAAGCTCGATATCCTGGTCAACAATGCCGGGATCAGCGGCAGCGCGGTCGCCGACAAGCTCGACCTCGATGCCTGGGACCGGCTGATGGCGGTCAATGCGCGCGGCGTGTTCCTGGGCACCAGGGCGGTCATTCCGGCGATGCGCCGGGCCGGTGGCGGGGCGATCGTCAACCTCTCCTCGATCTCGGGCGTGGCCGGGCAGACCATGGTGCATATGGGCTATAATGCCTCGAAAGGCGCGGTGCGAACGCTGACCAAATCGACCGCCGTGCAATTCGCGCGCGAGAATATCCGCGCCAATTCCGTCCATCCCGGGGTGATGCCGCCGATGCGCACCTCGGGCGCCACGGCCGATCCGAAAGTGCGCGCGCGGATGCTCGAAACCGTGCCGATGGGCCGCGCCGGACGGGTGGAGGAGGTGGCGAATGCCGTGCTCTTCCTCGCCTCCGACGAAGCCTCCTACATCACCGGGGCGGAATTATACGTCGATGGCGGTTATCTGGCCGCCTGAACCAGGAAAAAGCAAGGGAAACGCCATGACGTTGAGCGCCGCCGAAATCGCCCGATTCCACGAAGAAGGCTATCTGTTCCTGCCCGAGGCCTTCACGCCGGAGGAGGTGGCGCTGATGCGCGCGGAGGCAGAGGCGATCTACGCCGAGAACCGCCCGGAAATCTGGCGGGAGAAATCGGGCGCGCCGCGCACCGCCTTCGCCGCGCATACGTTCAACGAGGCGTTTCGCGTCCTGGGCGCGCATCCGCGCCTGATCGAACCCGTCGAGCAGATTTTCGGCGAGCAGCTTTACATGCACCAGTTCAAGATCAACGCGAAATCCGCCTTCACCGGCGATGTCTGGCAATGGCACCAGGATTACGGCACCTGGGCGCGCGATGACGGCATGCCCGAACCCCGGGCAATGAACATCGCGGTGTTCCTGGACGAGGTGATGGCGATCAACGGCCCGCTGATGCTGGTGCCGCGCAGCCATACGCATGGCACGCTGGCGGCGGGGCACGACGTCTCTACCACCTCCTATCCGCTATGGACGCTGGACGAGGCGACGGTCGCGCGGCTGGTGGCCGAGGGCGGCATCGTCGCCCCTACCGGCAAGCCGGGCGGGGTGCTGATGTTCCATGGCAATCTGGTGCATGGCTCGGCCGGCAACATCACGCCTTATCCGCGCAAGATCGTCTATCTGACGCTGAATGCGGTTTCCAACCATATCCGCACCCCGACCCGGCCGGACTGGATCGCCCATCGCGATTTCACCCCGATCGTGCCGGTGCCGGACGATGCGCTGGCGCGCCTCGCGGCACACCATGGCCGGCGTCATGCGGCGGAATAATCAGGACGAGCGCAGCGACAGGATGGCCTCGCGCACCGTGGGATCAAGCTTGGGTCCCACGGTCGCCGGGCCTTCCGCGGCCAGCGCATCCAGGATCGCGCGGCGCATGCGCGGGTCCCAGAATTTGCGGATATGATCGGCGATCTCCGCCACCGCTTTTTCGTGCGGACGATGGGCAAAGAATTTGCCGATCTGGTTGGCCATATAGGCGAGCTTGTCAGGCGACATCGGCGATCGCCCCCTCGATGCGGCTGGGGTGGGTGAAAACCTCGAACCCGTCGGCGCGGGCGATGCCGATCAGGGTGATCCCGGCGGCCTCGGCGGCGCGCACGGCAAGCGCGGTCGGGGTGGAAATCGCGGCAATCGCGGCAATCCCGGCGCGCGCGGCCTTCTGCACCAGCTCGATCGACAGGCGGGAGGACAACACCAGCAGCCCGCCCTCGCCGGCGCGCCCCGCGCCCGCCATCGCCCCGATCAGCTTATCGAGCGCGTTATGCCGCCCGACATCCTCGCGCAGCAGCACCAGCCCCGACCCGGGCAGGTAGTATCCCGCCGCATGCATGCCATGGGTTTCGCGGTTGAGGGCCTGCGCGCCGGCAAGCGCTGCCATCGCATCGGCGATCATCGCGCCATCCAGGCGCGGTCCGGCGCCGACGCGCGGCAAGGGCGCCAGCGCCTCGGCCAGGCTATCCATGCCGCACAGGCCGCAACCACCCGGGCCCGCGATATGGCGGCGGCGGGCCAGCAGCGCATCGCGCCGTGCCGAGGCAAGGTCGATGCGCACTTCGATGCCGCCCGCCACGGCATGCGGGACGCAATCGAGGATTTCCGCCGGATCGCCGATCACCCCTTCGCTCAGACTGAAGCCGAGCGCGAAATCCCGCAGATCGGCCGGCGTGCCCAGCATCACCGCATAGGTCGCGCGGTCATAGGTGATGGCAAGCGGCGTTTCCTCGGGGATGGCACGCCGCCCTGCCCGCGCCGCCGCGCCGCGCCATATCGAGACGGGAACCCGCGCGACGGGCTGGATCATTTCGCCGCCACCGTTTCGATCCGCCGGCTGGCACGGCTGAACGCGCGATAGGATTCCTGCCACGCGCTCGGCCCATTGCTCGGCGCCACCTGCACCGCCGTCACCTTGTATTCCGGGCAGTTGGTCGCCCAGTCGGAAAACTCCGAGGTAATGACATTGGCTTGCGTATCGGGGTGATGGAACGTCGTATAGACGATGCCCGGCGCCACCCGCTCGGTGATCAGCGCACGCAGCGTGGTTTCGCCGGAGCGGCTGGTCAGCTTCACCAGATCGCCGTCGCGCACGCCGCGTTCCTCGGCATCATGCGGGTGGATTTCCAGCCGGTCCTCGGCATGCCAGACGGAATTGGCCGTCCTGCGCGTCTGCGCGCCGACATTGTACTGGCTGAGGATGCGCCCCGTGGTCAGCAGCAGCGGGAAACGCGGCCCGGTCTTTTCGTCGGTGGGCACGTATTCGGTGATCATGAAGCGGCCCTTGCCGCGCACGAAGCCGTCGACATGCATCACCGGCGTGCCGTCCGGTGCCGCCGCGTTGCAGGGCCACTGGATCGAGCCTTCCTCCGCCAGCCGAGCGAAGGAGACGCCGGCGAAGCTCGGCGTGGTGCGGGCGATCTCGTCCATGATCTCGGACGGGTGGGTGTAGTCCATCGCCATGCCCAGCGCGCGGGCGATTTCCTGCGTCACCTCCCAATCGGCATAGCGCGCGCGCGGCGCGATGGTGCGGCGAACCAGATTGATGCGCCGCTCGGCATTGATGAAGGTGCCGTCCTTTTCCAGGAAGGAGGAGCCGGGCAGGAAGACATGCGCGTAATTCGCCGTCTCGTTCAGGAACAGATCCTGCACCACCACGCATTCCATCGCCGTGAGGCCGGCGGTGATGTGATGCGTATCGGGATCGGACTGCACGATATCCTCGCCCTGGATATAAAGCGCCTTGAAGGAGCCATCCAGCGCGGCATCCATCATGTTGGGAATGCGCAGCCCCGGCTCGGCATCCAGATGCACGCCCCATTCGCGTTCGTAGATGGCCCGCACCTCGCTGCCGGAAATATGCCGATAGCCCGGCAATTCATGCGGGAAACTGCCCATATCGCAGGAGCCCTGCACGTTGTTCTGCCCGCGCAGCGGGTTCACCCCGACGCCGGCGCGGCCGATATTGCCGGTGGCCATCGCCAGATTGGCGATCGCCATCACCGCCGTGGTGCCCTGGCTGTGCTCGGTCACGCCGAGGCCGTAATAGATCGCCCCGTTGCGCGCCCCGGCATAGAGCCGGGCGGCGG
>JAGWRU010000104.1 GCA_028869595.1 Rhodospirillales bacterium | reverse complement strand
CGCAGTCGACCGGCAGGGCGGGATCGGCGATGTCGTAATTGATGGTCGGCGGCAGCAGCTGGTGGCGGAGCGAGAGCAGGGTGAACACCGCCTCCACCGCGCCGGCGGCGGTCAGCGAATGGCCGATCATCGATTTATTCGACGACATCGGCAGCGTGCTTGCCCGTTCGCCGAACACGGTCGAGACGCCAAGCCACTCCATCTTGTCGTTTTCCGGCGTGCCGGTCCCATGCGCGTTGATATAGCCGATCTGTTCGGGCGCGAGCCCGGCATCCTCCAGCCCGCGGCGCAGGCAGCCGATGATCGGCCGCCCATCGGGAGAGGAGCGGGTGCGGTGGAAACTATCGGCCATCTCACCGGCGCCTTCGATCACGCCGAGGATCGCGGCGCCGCGGGCACGGGCATGGGCGAGGCTTTCCAGCACCAGCGCGCCGGCCCCCTCGGCCATCACGAAGCCTTCGCGGTCCTTGCTGAACGGGCGCGAGGCGCTGGATGGCGGATCGTTGCGGGTCGACAGCGCCGAAAGCAGCGAGAAGCGGATGATGCTTTCGGGATTGATCGAGGCATCGGTGCCGACGCAGAGCGCGAGATCGGTCTCGCCGCGCCGGATCGCCTCCAGCCCGAGCTGGATCGCCGTGCCGCCCGAGGCGCAGGCGGTGGAGGTGGAGATCGGCGCGCCCTGCGTGCCGAAACGCTCGGCGAGGTTATCGGCGACCGAGCCGAACAGGAAGCGGCGGTAGTCGTCCTGAAACCCGCCCGCGGCGGCGGCGCGCAGCATCGCGGCATAGGAAGCCGGCATGTCCGGCGTATCGGCCACGGCCTCGTTCGCTGCCGGGGCGGCGGCCATCAAGGCGCGGCGCTGGGCCCATTCCAGCTCGACCGGCGGCAGGGCGAGAAAGAGCGGGCCCGGGAAAGCACCGTCCTGGCCGGCCGGGCGCAGCAGCCCGGCTTCCTCCAGCGCCTCCTCGATCACCGTTTCGGCGAGTTGTTCGGAAAGCGCCGGGGCGGAGGCGCCCGAGAGCGGCATGAAATCGACGGTGCCGGCAATGGTGGTGCGCATCGCCTCGGTCGGGAAGCGGGTGATGCGGCGAATGCCGGAACGTCCGGCCGTCAAGGCCGCCCAGTTTTCCCGCTGGCCGCGCCCCAGCGAGGTCAGCACGCCCATGCCGGTGACGGCAACGATGGGGCGGCCGGCAGCGTCGCGATCGGCGGAGTGGGGCATCGCAGGGTCCTCGGCGCGGAGCGGGTTGGGCGGGGCAGTTCAGGCGGCGGCGCGGATGGCAAGGCACCGGGCAGCAGGCGCATTCCGGCGTCAGGCCCGTTCGAGCAGGGCCAGCGCCTCTCCGCGCCATTGACCGAAGCCGCTGACCAGCACGCGCGCCAGAGCGCTTTCCATCTGGGGTTCCTGGGCGGCATCTTCCAGCGGGGCGAACAGGCGGGCCTGCTGCACCGCCAGCGCCCCCAACGCCAGGGCGGCGGGGTAGGCGGCTTCCAGGGAATGGCCGAAAGCGGTGGCGGCGGCGCGCATCGGCAGGCCGAGCGGGGCGAGCGCGGCTGCCTCCGCCTGGGTCGGCGCCGCCGTGCCGCAGGCGGCGGTGACGATCGCGCTATCGGCGGGGTCGAGCGCGGCGCGGAACGGGGCGAGCAGGCGGTCCATGCGCGGGGCAAGCCGTTCCGGGCTGCGCGGCCCCCGATCGGCGGCGATGGCGGCGATGCGGGCGATCATCGCCGCCCCCCGCGCTTCGGCATGGGCACGGCTTTCCAGCACCAGGAAGGCGCCGACCGAGCCCAGCACCATGCCGCCGCCGCGCCCCTGCCGGCCCCAGATCCCGGCGAAATCGCCGGCCAGGAGGCCGCCGCCCATTTCCATCAGCAGTAGGGAATCGGCCCGCTCGGCATTGTAGGACCCGCCGACCAGGAAGAGATCGCCCTGACCGGCGGCGATGCGCGCGCAGGCGATGCGCAGCGCATCCGCGCCGGAGGCTTCCTCGCCCATGAAGGTGCGCGAGGAGCCGACGACCCCATGCACGATCGAGATATTGCCGGCCAGCAGATTGGAAAGCTGGGCGAGGAACAGGGTCGGGCGCAGATCGGCGAGCAGGCGCTGATTGAGCAGCGCGCCGGGATCGGCGGCATCCGGCAGGGCAGCCAGGATCGCCGCATCGGCGGCATAATCACGCTCTCCGCCGCCGGCCGCGACGATCATGTCGGTGCGTGCCAGCAGGGCGGCATCGCCCTTGACCCCGGCCTGTTCCAGCGCCAGGCCGGCGGCATAGGTGCCGATGCGCTGCCAGGGTTCCATCTGGCGCTGATCGCCGCGCTTGGGAATTTGCGTATCGAGCGGCAGCGCCGCCATCGGATGCACGGGATAGGGGGCGAAGCGCGTCTGATCGACCACCGGGCGGAACCGGCCGGGGCCGTACAGCGCGGCTTGATGCGCCGCCAGCCCGTCGCCGAGGCAGGAGACCAGACCGATGCCGGTGATGACGGCGTCGCGGGGCGTCCTGGTCATGATGCGGCCTGCTCCAGCCATTCCGCCGGCATGCCGACGCGGCGCGCGGTCTCCAGCATGCGCGCGCGCAGGGTTTCGTTGGGGAAGGGGAGGATGCGATAGATGATCTCGGCCTCGGCGACGCGCTTGCCGCCTTCGCGGATGGCGCCCGCGATCACCGCATAGCCCGAGCCGTCATGCAGGATGCGAGCCTCCGCCGTCAGCGCCGCGCCGGGGGTGACGAAGCTGCGCAGCTTGGCTTCGCGGGCCTGCACCAGAAACGCCATATGGGAGAAGCGGTGCAGCACCCCCATCACCAGCCAGCCGCCGGCCTGGGCCATGGTTTCGATCAGCAGCACGCCGGGCATGATCGGATAGCCGGGGAAATGCCCCTCGAAGATCGGGCTTTCCTCGGGCACCGCACAGGCGGCGCGCAGGGTGCGGGCTTCGGCGTCCAGCGCCTCCACCCGGTCGATCATCTGGAAATATTCCAGGCGCATGGCGGGGTCGCCGGTCGGGTCAGGCCGCCTTGGCGGCGACCAGCTTGTCGATATTGGCGCACAGCCCGGTCAGCACGAAATACTGATCCGACGACACCGATCCCTCGTTCACTTCCTGCGTCCACTGTTCCAGCGGCATCTTGATGCCGAACGCCTTGTCGATGGCGAAGGCGACGTCGAGGAAATCCAGGCTGTCGATGCCCAGATCATTGATGACATGGCTTTCCGGCGTGATCTTCTCGCGCGGAATATCACAGGTCTCGGCGATGATGCCGGCGACGGTTTCGAAAGTGGTCGACATGCGGAAAGCCTCGTGCATCGGCCGCGGCACGAGTCCCGGGCCCCTGGAAAGGCGGCACTAACACCACACACGCCCCGATGCTGCAAGCCCGAAGCGGAAAGCGGCGGCAAGCGCCGCCGGCCAGGTGGCTAGTCCCCGGGCCGGCTAGTCCCCCGGCCGGCTACTCCCAATGCGCTGGCTGCCAGACCAGGGGCGCGCCAGCGCCGCCCGGCCCTGCCGCCCAGTAGCCGGGCATCCACAGATTGCCGTGGCCGGCGGCCGGCACGTATTCGCCCGGCGCCCAGTCATAGCCGGCGCCGTTCCAGTTCCAATGGCCGGGCTGCCACATCAGCGGAATGGCCGAAACCGGCGGCTTCGGAATCACCTCCGCCTGCAGCGGCGGCACGGGCGGCGGGCTGCCCGGATTGGCGCAGGCGGAAACCGCCAGCGGCAGGGCTAGCAGCGCGGCCATACTGGCGCGGCGCCAGGTCATGCGGCGGGAAAGCGGGGGCAGAAACCGGGGGGAGGGGGCGCTGTTCATCATGCCCCATTATGTGCGCAGGGCGCGCCGCCGCCGCAAGCGATCCGCGCCTGTCCAAGCGCCTAGTCGCGTGAAATTGCTGAAAGGTGGTCCTGCTATCGGCCAGCAAGATACAGCCGGGCCTGCCGTCCGGCCGGGCCATCGGCATCGCGGCGGGCCGCTTCACGCCAATCCGCCACGGCGCGCGCATGATCGCCCAGGCGCTGCCAGGCCACGCCGCGCAGCACCAGCGCATCCATCCGCCCCGGATCGAGGGCGAGCACATGATTGAGATCGGCGATCGTACCGTGGTCGTTGCCGCTGAGGCCGGCGGCGATGGCGCGGTCGAGATAGAAACTGCCGATCCCCGGCGCGAGGGCGATGGCCATGGTGGCGGCGCCATAGGCATGGCCGCCGCGCCCGAGGCCGAGCCAGACGCCGGCGGCCTGATCCTCCACCCGGGCGCGGGCGAGGGCGGGGGCGTGGCTGGTTGCGGCGAGCTGTTCCAGCATGCTGGCGCCGATCGCCGCCCGGCCCAGCGCGATTTCGGCCAGCGCCTGGCAGTGCAGCGCCGCATCGCCGCCGGATGGCGTGGCGGCAGCCCAGATTTCGGCGGCGCGCGCGGCTTCGGCCGGATCGGTGCCGGCCAGGGCGAGGCAGGCTTCATAGGCGGCGCCGGAGGCGATGCGCGCGCCGCCATTGGCCGCCTTGCCGCTGGCCGGCGCCGGGCCGGGTGCGCCGGCAATGGCGACAGCGGCGGATGCCGTGCGCGTCGATCCCGGCCGGCCGGACGCGGGCAGGTCGAGCGCCGGCACGCTGAGGGTGGGCGGCGGGGCGTCGATCAGGGCGGGCAGCGACGGCAGATCCGCCATGCCGCCGCCGGCCCGGGCGGGTGGCGCGCAGCGCGCTGCGGGGGGGAGGCCGGCAAGGAGCAGAACGAGCAGCAGCGGGGCGGCGCGGGACATGGCAGGGTTGTAGTGCGGATCGGCCGGCAATGGATACGCCGATGCGGGGCGATGACAGGCGGAATGGCCATATCCCGATTGCCGCCCTTGCCTTCCTCCGCCATATGCGGCGCATGTCCCGCCCCGCACCCCCCCGCCTGCTGATTGCCGGCCTTGGCTATTCCGCCCGCGCCGTGGCCCGCGCGGCGCTGGCCGCCGGCTGGGCGGTGACCGCCGGCCGGCGAGAGAGCACCGCGCCGCTGCCCGGCATTCAATTCCGCCCCTTCGCCGATCTGGCCGGCGCGATGGCGGAGGTCAGCCATCTTCTGGTCTCCGTGCCGCCGGGCGAGGCGGGCGATCCCGCGCTGGACATTGCCGCGGCGGCGATCGGCCGCGCCGCTGCCGCCGGCACGCTGCGCTGGATCGGCTATCTCTCCACCACCGGCGTCTATGGCGATCGTGCCGGCGCCTGGGTGGATGAGGCGAGCGCCCCGGCGCCGGGCAATGCGCGCAGCCGCCATCGCCATGCCGCCGAACAGGCCTGGGCGCAATTCGCCCCGCTTTGTGCCGTCGATCTGTTCCGCCTGGCCGGAATTTACGGGCCGGGTCGTTCGGCCTTCGACGATCTGCGCGCCGGGCGGGCGCGCCGCGTGCTGCGCCCCGGCCACGTCTTCGGGCGCATCCATCGCGACGATATCGCGCGTGCCGTGCTGGCGGCGATGGGCCAGCATCGTCCGCCCGGGCTGCGGGTGCTGAACCTGGCCGATGATGCGCCGGCCGAAACCGCCGAGGTGGTGGCCCATGCCGCCGCGCTGCTCGGCCTGCCGGCGCCGCCCGCGGTGCCGTACCAGGAGGCGGAGGCGGCGATGAGCCCGATGGCGCGCAGCTTCTGGGCGGAATGCCGGCGGGTTTCCTCGGCGCGGACCAAGGCGGCGCTCGATCTCGCCTGGCGCTATCCGAGCTATCGGGAAGGTCTGGCAGATATTCTGGAGGAGGAGGGCCGGGGTCCTTCAGGCGCGTCGTAGACGGATCGGCCGGGGCGCTCGGGGTGGATCAGAACCCGTCCTTGCCGATCACCCCGCGCAGCACCCGGCGCAGCAGGCGCAGATCCTCCTCCCGCGACAGGCGGTGATCGCCATCCTTGATCAGGATGGTCCGCGTATCGGCCGCGGTGACGGCCGCGGCGATATCGAGCGCGGTCTGCCACGGCACCTCGGCATCGCGCTGGCCGTGCATCAGCCGCACCGGGCAGGCAAGCGGGATCGGCTGGTCCAGCACGCTCTGCACCGCCCCGTCCGCCAGCAGGGCGGCGGTGATCGGCGTCGGCGGACCATAGGGGTTGGGCAGATCGATGCGCCCGTCGCGGGCCAGGGCGGCGCGCTGTGCCGCGCTCAGCGCCGGGCGGATCAGGCGTTCGGTGAAATCCGGCGCCGCGGCGATGCCGACCAGCCCGGCCAGATCGCCGCCCGCCCCGCGCGCGGCCATCGCGCGGGCCAGCAGCAGGGCGATCCAGCCGCCCATGGAGGAGCCGATCAGCACGCGCGGGCCGGTGACCAGCCGGTCGATCAGAAAGCCTGCATCCGCCGCCCAGCGCCCGATCGTGCCCTCGGTGAATGCCCCCTCGCTCTCGCCATGGCCGGAATAATCCAGGCGCAGCAAGGCCTGTCCGCGCGATGCGGCGAATTCCGCCAGCATCGCCGCCTTGGTGCCGGCCATGTCGGAGGCGAAGCCGGGCAGAAAGATCAGCACCGGCCCGCGTCCGCCAAGGCGGCGGGCGGCCAGATGCACGCCATCGCCACGGTCGAGACGGAAGCGTTCTTCGGCTGCCGATTGGGTCATGGCCCAGGCTTGCCGGAAGCGCCGCTTTGGTTCAAGAGGCCGCGATGACCGCCCCCGCCCCGACCGTGGTGCTGCAAGTCCTGCCCGCGCTCAATGCCGGGGGGGTGGAGCGCGGCACCATCGAGATCACCGAGGCGGTGGCCCGCGCCGAGGGCGTGGCGCTGGTCGCCTCGGCCGGCGGGCGGCTGGAACGCGCGGTGGCGCGCGCCGGCGGGCGCCATATCCGCCTGCCGCTCGATCGCAAGAACCCGTTCGCCATCTGGCGCAACGCGGCCCGCCTGGCGGCGCTGATCCGGGCCGAGCAGGTCGCCATCGTGCATGCCCGTTCGCGCGCCCCGGCCTGGTCGGCCTGGCTTGCCTGCCGGCGCACCGGGGCGCATTTCGTGACCACCTATCACGGCACCTATTCCGAGGATCTGCCGGGCAAGCGCTGGTATAATTCGGTGATGGCGCGCGGCGAGGTGGTGATCGCCGCCAGCCATTTCATCGCCGATCTGATCACCCGCCAGCACCGCCTCGATCCCGCCCGCATCCGGGTGATCCCACGTGGCGTCGATCCGGCGATTTTCGATCCGGCCGCGGTGCGCGGCGAACGCGTGGCGGCTCTGGCGCGCGCCTGGCGCCTGCCGGACGGGGTGCACACCGTCGCCCTGCCCGGGCGGCTGGCCGGCTGGAAGGGCCAGGCGGTGCTGCTTGAAGCGCTGGCGAAACTCGACCGGGCGGATGTGGTCGGCCTGCTGATCGGCGCCGGGCCGGACGGGCGGGCGCAGAAGCGGCTTTCCCGCAAGGCCGAAGCGCTGGGCCTCGCCGGGCGGGTGCGCATCGTCGGTCATGTCGAGGATATGCCGGCCGCCCTGATGCTGTCCGATGTCGTGGTGCATGCCTCGACCAAGCCGGAGGCCTTCGGGCGGGTTGTGATCGAGGCGCAGGCGATGGGCCGGCCAGTGATCGCCGCCGATCTCGGCGGGCCGGTGGAGACGGTGGCGCATGGCGAAACCGGCTGGCGCGTGCCGCCCGGCGATGCCGATGCGCTGGCCGAGGCGATCGCCCAGGCGCTGGCGCTGGACGAGGCGGACCGCGCGGCGCTGGGGGCGCGGGCGCGCGCGGCGGTACTGGCCGGCTTCACCACGCGGGCGATGCAGGAAGCGACGCTCGATGTCTACGAGGCGGTGCTGCACGCCCCGCATCGCAGCGCCGATGGCGCGCCCCTCGCGGTGGCCGGCGCCTGAACCGGCTTGCCGGCGCGCCCGCCGGGCGGCATAGAACACGCCCCCTGTTGCGACCGGAGAATACCCATGCCCGCCATCACCCTGCCCGACGGATCCGTGCGCCAGTATGCCGCGCCGGTCACGGGCACGGCGCTGGCCGCTGATATCGGTCCCGGCCTCGCCCGTGCCGCGCTGGCCATGAAGGTCGACGGCAAGGTGCTGGACCTGGCCCGCACCATCGATGCCGATGCCGGCGTGACCTTCATCACCCGCCGCGACCCGGAGGCTTTGGAACTGATCCGCCACGACGCCGCCCATGTCCTGGCGGAGGCGGTGCAGGCGCTCTATCCCGGCACCCAGGTGACGATCGGCCCATCGATCGAAAACGGCTTCTATTACGATTTCGCCCGCAACGAGCCCTTCACCCCGGCCGATTTCGAGGCGATCGAGGCCAAGATGCGCGAGATCATCGCGCGCAACGCCGCCTTCGAGCGGAGCGAGATCGGCCGCGCCGAGGCAATCGCCTTCTTCCAGGCCAAGGGCGAGAAATACAAGGCCGAGCTGGTCGCCGACCTGCCCGAGGGCGAAACCATCACGCTTTATCGTCAGGGCGAGTGGATCGATCTCTGCCGTGGCCCGCATATGCGCGGCACCGGCGATGTCGGCACCGCCTTCAAGCTGATGAAGGTGGCCGGCGCCTATTGGCGCGGCGATCACCGCAACGCCATGCTGAGCCGCATCTACGGCACCGCCTGGCGCGACCAGAAGGAGCTGGATGCCTACCTGACCATGCTGGAGGAGGCGGAGAAGCGCGACCATCGTCGCATCGGCCGGGAGATGGATCTGTTCCACCTCCAGGAGGAAGCGGTGGGCAGCGTGTTCTGGCACCCCAATGGCTGGCGCCTCTATCGCACGGCGGAAGCCTATATGCGCCGGCGGCTGGATGCGGCGGGGTATCAGGAGGTCAAGACCCCGCAACTGGTCGATCGCACGCTGTGGGAAGCCTCCGGCCATTGGGAGAAATTCCGCGAGCACATGTTCATCGCAACCGTGGAGGACGAGGATAAGACCCTCGCTCTCAAGCCGATGAACTGCCCCTGCCATGTGCAGATCTTCCGCCAGGGGCTGCGTTCGTACCGCGAGCTGCCGCTGCGCATGGCGGAATTCGGCGCCTGCCATCGCTACGAACCCTCGGGCGCACTGCACGGCATCATGCGGGTACGTGCCTTCACCCAGGACGATGCGCATATTTTCTGCACCGAGGACCAGATCGCGCCCGAGACGGTGCGTTTCGTGGCGCTGCTCTCCTCGATCTATCGCGATTTCGGCTTTCCCGAATTCCGCGTGAAATTCTCCGACCGACCGGCGATCCGCGCCGGCTCCGACGCCACCTGGGACCGTGCCGAGGGCGCGCTGCGCGAAGCCTGCGCGACGGCCGGGGTCGATTTCGAGCTGAACCCGGGCGAGGGGGCATTCTATGGTCCCAAGCTCGAATTCGTGCTGCGCGACGCGATCGGGCGGGACTGGCAATGCGGCACGCTGCAGGTCGACTTCGTGATGCCGGAGCGGCTGGATGCCGAATATGTCGGCGAGGATAGCGCGCGCCATCGTCCGGTGATGCTGCATCGCGCCATCCTGGGCAGTTTCGAGCGGTTCCTGGGCATTCTGATCGAACAATATGCCGGGCGCTTCCCGCTCTGGCTCGCCCCGGTGCCGGTGGTGGTGGCGACCATCGTCTCCGACGTCGATGCCTATGCCGAGGAGGTGGTGGCGGCACTGCGCCGGGCCGGCATCGCCGCCATTGCCGATACCTCCAACCAGAAGATCAACGCCAAGGTGCGCACCCATTCTTTGGCCCATGTGCCGGTGCTGGCGGTGCTCGGCCGGCGCGAGGCGGAGCGGCGGGAAGTGGCGCTGCGCCGGCTGGGGAGCGATGGGCAGAGCGTGCTGGGGCTGGAGGAGACGGTGGCGAGCCTTGCAACCGAGGCAACCCCGCCCGATCTTCGTATCTCTTGATTAACAGCGCCGATCTCGGCCATTCTTCCTTTTTGCAAGCTTCCGGCCCCGTGCCGGGAGCCTGCACCGCTATCTGCCACGGCAACAGGAGAAGACCATAGCCCGAGGACCCATGACCGCCCCGCCCAACCGCGACGGTCCCCGCGTAAACGAAGATATCCGTGTCCCCCAGGTGCGCCTGATCGATGAGGAAGGCGAGATGCAGGGGGTCATGAGCACCCGCGAGGCGCTGCAGCGTGCCTTCGCCGTCGGCATGGATCTGCTGGAAATCAGCCCGAATGCCGATCCGCCGGTGGCCAAGATCCTCGATTTCGGCAAGTTCAAATACGAACAGCAGAAAAAGAAGAACGAAGCCCGCAAGCGGCAGAAAGTGATCGAGATCAAGGAGATCAAGGTCCGCCCGAATATCGACGAGAACGATTATCAGGTGAAGATGCGCGCCATGAAATCGTTCATCGAGGAGGGCGACAAGGTCAAGGTCACGCTGCGTTTCCGCGGCCGCGAAATGGCCCACCAGGATATCGGCGTGCGGGTCCTGGAACGCATTCGCAACGAGATGGACGCGCTCACCAAGGTCGAGCAGATGCCGCGGATGGAAAACCGCCAGATGGTGATGGTGCTGTCGCCGCGCTAGCGCGTGATCGTAGGGTGGGAATCGAAAGGGCCGGGGTGCAGCGCATCCCGGCCCTTTTCCTATCTTATGGGCAGTTCCGAGGGGCAACTCGGGGCGGCAGGCCCCGGCGGGTCAGCGCTTCTTTTTCACCGGCACGTGGCGCACGACCGCTTTGCGCGGGGCGATATCCTCGCACAGATGCATCGAGGCCGGGATCAGGTCCTTGCCCGCCGCATAGGCCGGCAATTGGCTGGCCGATTGCAGGGCCATCACCTCCGAGAATAGGGCGGCGTCGCGCGGGCAGAAATCGGTGCCCATGTTCAGCCCCTGATCGGATTGCGCATTGGCCAGATCGGTCACGAACGTATCGTGCTCGCGCTGCGCTGCGCGGCCGTAGATACGCTTGAAATAGGCATCGACCGAACGCTCATTGGCCATCAGATCCGGCTGATAGCGGCGGATGAAGGCGTCATAGGCGGAATTGTCGTGGCAACTGGTGGCCAGCACCATCAACTGGCTGCGCAGCGCGGCGACGTCGAAGACCGGCTGTTCCTGCGGCGAGACACAGGCGGCCAGCGCCGGCTGGGCCAGGAGGACAGAGGCAACGAGGGTGCGGAAAGCGAGGCGGCGCATGCAGTCGATCCTTGGCTGGGCGCATCCGCCGATCTGATCCGGGCGGCGCGGAATGCGCGGATGGGCGGTTGAGACGCTGCGATTCGCGGCCCTTCTAGCGCAAAACGCAATTCTTGCAGAGGGGTTAAGCATCGACCGGAACGTTCCGGGCCGGGCTCACGTTTTGCTTACCGCGCCGGCCGATGCTGCGACGGGCGGCACGGAAAGCGCGGCGGCGATGCAGGATATCCTTCCCCGGCTGGAGGCGGACCTGATCCCGCCCGCGATCCACGGCATCGCCGCGCTGACCGAATGCGCCTATCGCGGCGGCGATCCGGCGCGCCTCGCCGATGCCGCTGCGCCCTGTCCGCTGGAAGCGGCGGCCCTGGCCGCGCGCAGCCTCGATCTGGCCACGCTGCATCAGATCCGCTTCGCCCCGGATCTGGCGCAGGCGCTGCGCATCCAGGCGCTGCATCAGCACCGCCTGTTTCGCACCCGCGACCGGCTGGGTCGGCAAAGCGCGGCACCGCTGCGGCTGCTGGCGGTGATGGCGGCGGGGGATTTCATGGCCAATGCCCCGCTCGATTTCATCACCGCGCATGGCGATATCCGTCTCGACCTGCTCTATGTCCCGGATGGCGTCGCCCTGCCGGAGGCGGTCCCCGATCACGATGTCGCGTTCTTCGCCCTGGGCGATGCCGAATCGCCGGCGATTCCCCGCTTCGCCGCGCTCTATCGCGCCTGGCCGCGCCCGCCGGTCAATGACCCGGCGCGCCTGCCCGGGCTGGCGCGCGATGCGCTGGCCGCGGCCATGGCCGATATTCCCGGCCTGGTGGTCCCGCCCACCCGGCGGGTCGATCGCGCCGGTCTTCTCGGGCTTCCCGATCGGCCCTGGCTGCTGCGCCCGCGCGCCTCCCATGCCGGGCAGGGGCTGGTGCGCGCGGCAGGCCGGGCCGCCATTGCAGCCTTCCTGGCCGCGACGGGGGAGGAGACGTTCTTCGCGACCGAGTATGTCGATTACGCCGGCGCCGATGGCATGTTCCGCAAATACCGCATCGCCTTCCTCGCCGGGCAGCCGATGCTGTGCCACATGGCGGTGTCGGATCACTGGATGGTGCATTACCTCAATGCCGGCATGAGCCGCTTTCCCGCCCGCCGGGCGGAGGAGGCGGCGGCGATGGCCGGGTTCGATACCGGCTTCGCGCGCCGCCATGCCGGCGCGCTGACCGCGCTCGCGCAGCGCATCGGCCTCGACTACGCCTCCATCGACTGTGCCGAGACGCGCGACGGCCGGCTGCTGCTGTTCGAGGCGGATGCGGCGGCGATTCTGCATCTGATGGACCCGCCCGGCCTGTTTCCCTACAAGCAGGCGCCGATGCGCGCGCTGTTCGCCCGCTTCGAGGCAAGCCTGCGCGCCCGCGCCGGGCTGGTCTGACGGAAGGAGCGCGAGAATCTGTCAGACGCCTATCGAAGCCTCTGACAGAGTCTCATTTTTTTCTTGTCGTGTGAGTCACGCCGACGGCGATCTCGCCTTCGCCGCTCACACTCCAAGTCGCGCCTATCCCTGCCGGGTTGCGAAGCGCACCGCCGCCTCCGCGGCGCGAAACAGCGCGCGCGCCTTCTGGCGGCATTCCTCGTATTCCGATTCCGGCACCGAATCGGCGACGATGCCGGCGCCGGCCTGGACATGCATCACCCCGTCCTTGACGATCGCGGTGCGCAGCCCGATGCAGGTATCCATCGCCCCGTCGGCGCCGAAATAGCCGATGCAGCCCGCATAGATGCCGCGCTTATCGGGCTCCAGCTCCTCGATGATCTCCATCGCCCGGACCTTGGGCGCGCCGGACAGCGTGCCGGCGGGAAAGCCGCCGATCAGCGCATCCAGGGCGGAAAGCTCCGGGCGCAATCTGCCCTCGACATTCGAGGAGATGTGCATGACATGGCTGAAGCGCTCGATCACGAAGCTTTCCGTGACCTTCACCGTGCCGATCGCGGAAACCCGCCCGACATCGTTGCGGCCTAGATCGACCAGCATCAGATGCTCCGCGCGTTCCTTGGGATCGGCCAGCAGATCGGCTTCCAGCGCCAGATCCTCCTCCCGCGTCGCGCCGCGCCGGCGGGTGCCGGCCAGCGGGCGGATCGTCACCACCCCGTCGCGCAGACGCACCAGGATTTCCGGCGAGGAGCCGGCCAGGGCGAATTCGCCGAAATCCAGGAAGAACAGGAAAGGCGCCGGATTGATCTGGCGCAGCGCGCGATAGAGGGCAAAAGGCGGCAGGGTGAAGGGGGTGGAGAAGCGCTGGCTGAGGACGATCTGAAACGCATCGCCGGCGGAGATATATTCCTTGCAGCGCGCCACCGCGTCGAGAAACGCCGCCTGGGAGAAATTGGAGCTCGGTTCGGTGAAGGTCGCGATCTCCGCCGCCCCGGGGGCTGCCGGCACGGGCTGGGCGAGATCGAGCTGGGCACGATCGAGCCTGGCTTCGGCGCGGGCAAAGGCGGTTTCGGCATCGATGCCGGGGCGGGGATAGACCGGTGCCGCCAGGGTCAGCGCGTCATTCACATTGTCGAAGATGACGAACAGCGTCGGGCGCACCATCAGCCCTTCCGGCAGGCCCATCACATCGGGATTGGTATCGGGCAGGCGCTCCATCTGGCGCACCATGTCATAGCCCAGATAGCCGATCAGCCCGGCCGCCATCGGCGGAATATCCTCGGGCAGATCCATGCGCGCTTCGGCGATCAGCGCGCGCAGGGAAGCGAGAGGCGCTTCATCGAGGGCGGTGAAGGCGTCAGGCGCGGCTTCGGCATCGCGGTTGATCGCGGCTTTGCCGTGATGGCAGCGCCAGATCAGATCGGGCGCCATGGCGATGACCGAGTAGCGTCCGCGCGCCGCGCCGCCTTCGACGCTTTCCAGCAGGAAGGAAAACGGCTTGCCATGCGCGAGCTTGAGGAAGGCGGCGAGCGGGGTTTCCAGATCGGCGACATCGCGCCGCCACACCAGGCTGCCGCGCCCGGCCTGATAGGCGGTGCGGAAAGCGGCGAAGCGGGCGGGGTCGGACACGGAATTTTCCTTTGCGGCGGCAGGATGAAACGACGAAGTCCCGTGCAGCGAAGCTGCATGGTAGAGTTAGAAATCCCGTGCAGCTAAGGCTGCACGATAGAGCTGGAAACCCCGTGCAGCTAAGGCTGCACGATAGAGCTAGAAACCCCGTGCAGCTAAGGCTGCACGATAGAGGTAGAAATCCCGTGCAGCTAAGGCTGCACGATAGAGGTAGATATCCCGTGCAGCTAAGGCTGCACGATGCTGTCGAAGTTCTTCTGCTCGATGCGCACATGCGCGCGCTGGCGCAGGGCATCGGCGAAGACGGTCTGGATATCGCCGGTCAGCTGGTTCGTGATTTCCGATTGCAGCGCATCATAGTCGATCGGGTCGGTCTTGGGATCGGGCGCGCGGATCGTATCGGGCACCAGCACCACAAAACCATCCGCCGTCTCGACCATGGCTGGCTGGTGCGGCTTCAGGCCGAACAGCACGCGCTGCACCGCCGGCGCGACGCCCGTGCCGGTCTGGTCGCGCAGGATCATCGGCGTGCGCCCGACCGTCAGCCCATCGGCTTTCGCCACCGCATCGATCGTCTTGCCGTTGCGGATCGCCAGCATCGCGGCGGTGGCGGCGACGTTCTGGGCGTAGCGGCGCTGATCGGCGGTCCAGTCGGCCAGCACCTGGGCGGCAACCGTGTCATAGGGGCGGATGGCGGGCGGGGTGACTTTCTGCACCACCATCGCGTAATAGGCCGAGCCGCCATTGCCGGTCTGCACCTCGGTCAGTTCCGGCGGGGCATGGGCGGCAAGCTTGAAGGCGGCTGCAACCAGCGCTGCGCGCAGCGGCGCCGGGCCGGGCAGTGGCGCGGGCAGCCCGTTCAGCCCGTCGCCCTTGGCATCGAGCGTGCCTTCGATGCCGATCAGGCCGAGATCGCTCGGCAATTCGTTCAACCCGGCGCCGCTGCCCAGGATGTTGTCGATCTTGTTGGCACGATCATACATCAGCCCGGTCGCCTTATCGGCCAGCGCGCGCTGGCGCAGCGACGCCTTTACCTGATCGAAGCTTTGCGACAGGCCGGGCGTGATGGAAGTGACATCGATCACGTGCCAGCCGAGCGTGCCCTTGATCGGCCCGACCACGCCGGCGCCGGGGGCGGCAAAGATCGCATCGGCCAGGGCTGGGTCGGGGAATTCCGCCTTGGTGGCGTTATCCAGGGCGACCGCGACCGCCTTCTTCGCCGCCGCCGCCTTCTGCATCGCCGCCCAGTCCGCGCCCTTGCGCCAGGCATCGGCCAGCGCCTTGGCATCGGCCTCGTTGGCCGTGGAGATCACCTCCGCCGAGCGTTTCTCGGGGCGGATGTAATCGCTTTTATGGCGTTCATAGCTCGCCCGCAGCTCGGCATCGGTGACGCTCAGCCCTTTGGCGATGCTGTCCGGCGACAGTACCACCGCCTGGATGCGGCGATATTCCGGCGCGCTGTAGCGGCGCGGGTGGTTCTGATACCAGCGCTTCAGCACCGCCGCATCCGGCGCGGCGGGCGCCGGGGCGGCGGCGAAGGGAAAGGTCAGCGTATCGGCCGAGCGCTGTTCGCGCGCGAAGGCGAAGATGCGGTTGGTCAGCAGCGCCGGGGCGATGGTGCCGGCGCCGAGCACGCCGAGAAGCTGGCGCTGCGCCATGTCGGCGCGGGCGAGCGAGAGGAATTCCGCCTCGTTCAGTCCGTTCTGCGACAGCACCTGCAGGAAGCGGGTGCGGTCGAAGACCCCGGCCGGGTTCTTGAAAGCCGGCATGGCAAACACCGCCTGGCGCAGCAGCGGGTCGGGCACCACGATGCGCAGGCGCTTGATCTCGGCGGCAAGCGAGGCCTGCGCCACCATGCGGGCAAGCGTCTGATCGGCGACTGCGCGGCGCATGGCCGGCGTTGCTTCCTGCCCGGCCGGCAGGCGCGCGCTGAAGGCGGCCATGTCGTTCTGGAAGGCGCGCTGGAAGGCGGCGGTTTCGATCGTGTCGCTACCGATCTTGGCCACCCAGGTATCGGTGCCGATCATGCGCGCGGCGTCGTTGACGCCCCACAGCACGAAGGCCGCGACCATCAGCAGGAAGAACAGCCGCACCGGCCAGGTTTCGAGCGAGCGTCGGAAGGCGGAGATCATTGCGTATCCTGTGCGCGGGCCGGTCCTGCGCGCCCCCGGGCGGAACCGCCCGCCGGGATGCGCCCGCCCCTCATAGCCGGCACCGGCCGCCATTGCCAGGGTGGGGGAAGCTGGGGGATGAAAGAAGGCCGTGCGCCATTGCCGGCGGGGAGTGCGGGGGGAAGATGGCACCGTTGATCGCCGGGAACTGGAAAATGCATGGCAGCCTCGCCAGCGCCGCGGCGCTGGCCGGGGCGGTGCGGGCGGGCTGGCAGGCGCGGCAAGGCGCGGCGGAGCTGCTGGTATGCCCGGCGGCGATTCACCTGCCGGCGGTGGCGGCCGTGCTGGCGGGCAGCCCGATTGCCTGGGGCGGGCAGGATTGCCATGCCGCGCCGCAGGGCGCGCATACCGGCGATATCGCCGCGCCGATGCTGGCCGATTGCGGCGCGCGCTACGTCATTCTGGGCCATTCCGAGCGCCGTGCCGAACACGGCGAGAGCGATGTCGCAGTGCGGGCCAAGGCGATGGCGGCGGCGGCGGCGGGGCTGCGCCCGATCCTGTGCGTCGGCGAGAACGAGGCGGAGCGCAATGCGGGCCAGGCCGAGGCGCGGGTCGGCGCGCAGCTGCGAGGCGGCGTGCCGGCGGGCTTTGCCGGCGATATCGCCTATGAGCCGGTCTGGGCGATCGGCACCGGGCGCACCCCGACCGAGGCGGAGGTGGCGGCGATGCATGGCTTCATCCGCGCCACGCTGCGCGATGTGCTGGGCGCTGGCGGGGCGGCACCGCGCATTCTGTACGGTGGCTCGGTCAAGCCGGGCAATGCGGCGGCGCTGCTGGGGCTTGCCGAAGTCGGCGGCGCGCTGATCGGCGGGGCCAGCCTGAAGGCCGAGGATTTCCTGGCGATCGCCATGGCCGCGCGAGGCTGATGCCGGGCTTTGCCTGACGCCGGGCTTTCCCTGACGTCCGGCACGGTCTAGAAGCCCCCCGGCTGTAGTGCCTGCGGTGGCCCCGCCGGCTGCGAGGAATGCTGCATGATTACCGTGCTTCTGATCATCCATCTATTCGTCACCCTGGCGCTGATCGGCGTGGTGCTGATCCAGCGCAGCGAGGGCGGCGGGCTGGGCATCGGCTCCTCGCAGGGGATGGGCGCCTTCATGGGTGGGCGCGGCACGGCCAATCTGCTGACCCGTACCACGGCGATTCTGGCGACCATCTTCATGGTTCTGTCGCTGACGTTGGCGCTGCTGAACCGCACCTCGCTGAATGGCGGGGGCGGGCTGCTGGG
>JAGWRU010000006.1 GCA_028869595.1 Rhodospirillales bacterium | reverse complement strand
GGCACCCGCCGCGCCGCGCCGCCCAGCGGATAGGGCGCGGCGGGCAGCGCATCGAGCGCCCGCAGATCGACGGTGACCTGGGCGCGGGCCGGCAGTGGCGCCGCAAGCAGAAGCAGCGCCGGGGCCACGAGCAGAACCCGGGGGAAAAGGCGAATCTGGCTACGCATGGCGGGCAGACTACCGGGAAGCGGCGGGCGCGCCCAGCGTGGTGCGCCCGGGCGGCATCAGTTTTCCGCGTCCTGTTGCTTTTCGTCCGGGCGGGGGGACGTCGCCTCGCCCGCGCGCCCGCGCGCCGCGGCCTGGCCATCGGCCACGATCTCGCGCAGCACCGGGTGCAGATGCGGATTGGCGGCCACGACATCGCCGCGCTCGCGCGGGTCCTCGCCCACCGGCGCGGTGGCATAGCCGCCTGCCTCGCGCACCACCAGAATGCCGGCGGTCAGATCCCATGGCTTGATGCCGAGTTCCCAATACCCGTCATAGCGCCCCGCCGCGACCCAGGCGAGGTCGAGCGCGGCCGCGCCGAAGCGGCGGATGCCGGCCACTTGCGGCATCAGCGTGCCCAGCGTGCGCGCGAAAGCCAGGCGGTTGGCCGGTGTCACGGCGGCGAAGGGAATGCCGGTGGCGAACACCGCCTCCTTCAGCTCCCGTCGGGCGGAGACGCGCAGCCGGCGCTCGTTCACGAAAGCGCCGACGCCTTTTTCGGCCCAGAACATCTCATCGGCGGCCGGCGCATAGATCAGTCCGGCGACGACTTCGGAACCGCCATTCTCCAGGCGCTTTTCCAGCCCGATCGAAATCGCCCAATGCGGCATGCCGTGCAGGAAATTCGTCGTGCCGTCCAGCGGATCGACCACCCAGCGCCAGGCCCAGTTCTCCGAGCCTGAAGCGCCCGATTCCTCCATCAGGAAGGCATAGCCGGGACGCGCCTTGGTGAGTTCCTCGCGCAGCGTCGCCTCGGCCCTGAGATCGGCCTGAGAGACGAAATCGGACGGTCCCTTCACGCTGACCTGGAGATGCTCGACCTCGTTGAAGTCGCGCAGCAGGCGCTTGGCCGCTTTCTGCGCGGCATTGGCCATCACCGTCAGATGGGGGGACAGGCGGAGTGCCATGGCGGTGCTTCCCGCGTGCCCGGTGCTTTAGCCCTTCGACCGCTCGACGTAGCTGGCATCCTCGGTGCGCACGACGATTTTTTCCCCGGTTTCGATGAAGGGCGGCACCGAGGTCTTCACCCCGTTCGACAGCCGCGCCGGCTTATAGGAGGAGGCGGCGGTCTGGCCCTTCACCACCGGATCGGCTTCCACCACTTCCAGCACCACGGTCGCCGGCAGATGGATGCCGACCGGATCGCCTTCCACCAGATCGACGGTCACGGCCATGTTGTCCTGCAGGAAGGGCGCCAGATCGCCCAGCAATTCCAGCGGGATATGGGCCTGCTCGAAGGTTTCGCCGTCCATCAGCACCATGTTGTCGCCGTCGGTGTAGGAGTAGGTGTACTCCTTTTCCTCGGTCATCAGCCGTTCCACCGTATCGGCGGTGCGCCAGCGTTCATTGGTCTTGTTGCCGGTCTTGAGGTCGCGCATCTCCACCTGGATGAAGGCGCCGCCCTTGCCCGGGGTGATGATCTGCTGCTTGAGGACGGTCCAGCGACGGCCTTCATGCTCGATCACCTGGCCGGCGCGGATCAGATTGGCCTGCTGCTTCATCGGTCGAAAACTCGCATTCGCATGGGGGGAGCGTAAGGATTGGCGGGGCTTTTAGGCCGCGCCGGCCAAACGGGCAAGCTTGGGCGGGATTCAGCCCCGATCCGGCTGGTGCGCCGCCAGGGCGTGGTGCGCGCCCTGCGGATCGCGCACCGCCCCGGTTTGCTCCAGATACTCCGGCCCGATCGGCACCTTGCCGTGCCCGCCCGGAATATCCAGCACATAGGTCGGCCAGGCGAGCCCGGTAACCCGCCCGCGCAACCCGGCCAGCAGCGCCTGACCGCGTGCGATCGGCACATGGAACCGCGCCGTGCCGGGGGCGGCGTCGAGCTGGTGCAGGTAATAGGGTTTCACCCGGGCGGCCAGCATGGCGCGGAATAAATCCTCCAGCGCCGCCTCGCTGTCATTGACCCCGGCGAGCAGGACGGACTGGCCCAGCACCGGGATCGCCCGGCGTTGCACCCGGCGCAGGGCGGCGCGCGCGGCGGCGGTGAATTCGCGCGCGTGATTGGCGTGGACCACCAGGAAAAGCGGCTTCTCGGTCGCCATCGCCTCGGCCAATTCTTCGCTCAGCCGGGCGGGCTCGGCGACCGGCACCCGGGAATGGATGCGCAGCGTCTCGACATGCGGAATGGCCGACAGGGCGCCCAGGATCGAGGCCAGCCGGCGTGGCGAGAGCATCAGCGGATCGCCGCCGGTCAGGATCACCTCGCGGATTGCCGGGCGGGCGGCGATCCAGGCATAGGCGGCTTGCAGCTGCGCGTCCTTCAGCAGCCCGCCATCGGGGCCGACATGCTCGCGGCGAAAGCAGAAGCGGCAATAGACCGGGCAGATCAGGGTCGGCTTCAGCAGCACCCGATCCGCATAACGATGCACGATGCCGGGAATCGGCGAGAGCGCGTCATCGCCGATCGGATCGGCGCTTTCATGCGCCGCGGTGGTCAGTTCGGCGGCATCGGGGATGAATTGCCGGGCGATCGGATCCTCGGCGGTCTCGATCAGCGCCGCCATGGCCGGGGTGATGGCCACCGCATAGCGCGCCTCCACCGCCGCCACCGCCGCTTCCTGGGCGGGCGCGATCAGCCCGGCCACGCGCAGGGCGGGGGCATCGCGCAGCACGCGCTGGTGCAAGGGGGTTCCATCCGGCATGATCGGCCCGCTCTAACCCCGGCGCGGCGCCGTCGCAACCGTCTGGTGCGCCGGGTCTGCCCGCCCCCTTCGCCCGAAGCGCCCTTCAGGATGATGCCGATGCCGTCCGCCGCCCCGCTTTGGCATCCCGAACGCTTCGCCGCCCGTCTTCCCTTCCTGCGCCGGCGCGGCCAGCTTGCGGCGGCCACCCGCGCCTTCTTCACCGCGCGCGGCTATACCGAGGTCGAAACCCCCTATGCGGTACCCTGCCCGGGGGAAGAAGTGCATCTGGCCGCCTTCGCCACCGAGGCGCGCCATCCGGATGGACGGGTCGAACCGCTCTGGCTGCATACCTCGCCGGAACTGGCGATGAAGCGGCTGCTGGTGGCCGGCGCCGGGCCGATTTTCCAGCTCGCCCGGGTCTGGCGCAACAACGAGGGCAGCGCCCGCCACGCCCGCGAATTCACCATGCTGGAATGGTATGCCCCGGGCGCCGACATGGCCGCGCTGATCGCCGAGACCAGTGATTTTCTGCGCGCCGTGCTGCCGCCGGTGGTCACCTGCCAAGGGGTGACGACGCGGCTCGACCGGATCGAGACGCTCAGCGTGGCCGAGGCTTTCGCCCGCCATATCGGCGTCGATGTGCTGGCCAGCGCCGGCGATGCGCCCTCCCTGGCGGCGGCGGCGGGGGTGCGGCTGCGTGCGGGCGAGGATTGGGAGGATCTGTTCTTTCGCCTGATGCTGGAACGGATCGAGCCCCATCTCGGCCGCGATCACCCCACCTTCCTGACCCATTGGCCGGCCGCGCAGGCGGCGCTGGCGCGGCGCGATCCCGCCGATCCGCGCGTCGCGGAGCGGTTCGAGCTTTATGTCTGCGGCATCGAACTGGCCAATGCCTTCGTCGAACTCACCGATGCCGAGGAACAACGGGCGCGCTTCCTGGCGGATCGGGCGCGGCGGCAGGCGATCGGCGGCGCGGATTGGCCGCTCGATGAGGATTTTCTTGCCGCGCTGGGCTATGGCATGCCCGATTGCGCCGGCATCGCGTTGGGCTTCGACCGGCTGGCGATGATCGCCGCCGGGGCGCGGACGATCGGCGATGTGCTCTGGCTGGGAGGGGATGAGGCATGAGAAAGTGGCGGGCTTTGGCAGCACTCGGCCTGACGCTGGGGCTGGCCGCCTGCGGCGATCCGCTGGCCGCCGAACGCGCCCGGCTGCAACCGCTGATCGGGCAGAGCGAGCAGGTGCTGATCGCCAATCTGGGCGTGCCGAGCCGCAGCATCCAGAGCGGCGATGTCACCTATCTGGCCTATATCCGCCAGCGCCCGGTGCTGATCCCGGGCACGCCCGGCTTCTATGGACCGGGCTGGGGCGCGCCATGGGGCATGCCGGGCTGGTACGCCCCGCCCGGCTATTTTCCGCCGCAGGTGATCGTGCAGCATTGCGAGGCGACCTTTGCCGTCACCAAGGGCATCGTCGACAGCGTCGCGGTGCGCGGCAATGGCTGCGGCTGAGGCGGGGCGAAGGGGAATGCGCATGGCCATCCGAATGGCGATCGCCGCCTGCCTGATGCTGGCGCTGGCCGCTCCGGCACGGGCCGCCGATCCTTTCGCCCAGCCGGTGAAGGATTGCCGGCCCTGCCGGTTTTCGCCGGGCCCGGGCCAGCCGGAATTCGCCCTGACCTTCGTGTTTCAGGGCAGCGGCGATCAGCGGGCGCTCCGCGCGCTCGATATCGCCGCACCGGACGGGGCGGTGCAGCATCTGGCGGTCGGGCCGCTCGCCGTGAGCGATTTCCCCGACGGCTTCACGCTCGATCCCAGCGACATCAATTTCGATCATCTCGGCGATCTGTCCATCGTCACGCTGCAGGCGGCGGACAATACCGATGCCGAGTACTGGGTCTATCAGCCAAAGACCAGGCGCTTCGCCGCGCTGGAGCGGGTCGGCGACGATGGCAGCGACGTGACCCTGGCGCCGTGGAAAGATCATCTTCTGGTCAGCCATGTCCGCGCTAGCGCGATCGAATATACCGATTTCACCTATCGCATCGCCGGCCGTCGCGCGGTCGTCATCGGCACCGATAGCCGCACCGCCGGCAAGGTCTGGATCGAGGATGTGACCACCGATCTGACCGTCACGCCGCCGCGCGTGACGCATCGCGCGATCGTCGGCTTCAGCAGCGACTCACCGGCCCGCAATGCGTTTCTGGCGCAGATGGCGGCGGCTTCGGCGCATGCGCGGACGCTCTACCGGCATGGCGATGCGGCGGGCGCGGCGGCGGCGATCGCGGCGGTGGTCGGGAAAAAGGAGCTGGGGCTGCTGACCACCTCCTATCCGGTGCAGGGCGATGCCGGAGATCTTCGCCTGGTCGGGCAGTTCAACGATTACGGCTTCTATCTGGAGCAGGCGAAGCGGTTCAACGACGCCGTCGGCGTGCTGTCGCAGGTAACGGATGTCGATGCCGGACGCATCGTTGCCTATCTCAACCTCGCCGATGCCGAATTCGCGCTGGGGCAGAAAAAGGATGCGGCGGCCAATTACGCCGAATATCGCAAGCGCATGGTCAAAGCCGGCAAGCAGGCCCTGATCCCCGCCCGGGTCGGCGCGCGCCTCGCATCGTGACGTGAACGCGCCCGATCACCCGGCCGGATCGAGCGCCGCGCGATAGGCCGCGACTGCCGGGGCGAAGCCCATCTCCAGCGCATCCGCCGTCAGCTCATGGCCGATCGAGGCTTCGGCCAGTTCCGGCACGGCGGCGATCAGCGGCGGGATGTTGCGCAGATTGAGGTCATGCCCGGCATTGACCACCAGCCCCGCCGCCAGCGCGGCGCGCGCGGTCGCGGTGATGGCGGCCAGGGATGCGGCCTCGCCGGCCCCGTCGCGCATCGCACCGGCATAAAGCCCGGTGAAGATCTCGATCCCGTCGGCGCCGGCTTCCTGGGCGCGGCTGATGACGCGCGGATCGGGATCGACGAACAGGATCACCCGGCAGCCGCGCGCGCGCAGCGCCGCCACGGCGGGCTGGGCGATGGCCATCTGCGCGGCATCGAGGTGCCAGCCTTCCTCGGAGGTGAAGGCATCCGGCGCATCCGGCACCAGCGTCACCTGGGCCGGTCGATGCGCGGCGGCGAAGCCCAGCAGGCGGTCATCGGGATAGCCTTCGATGTTGAATTCCGTATCGCCGCCATGGCGGGCCAGAAGCGCGGCCAGCAGCGGCACGTCGGTATCGCGGATATGGCGCTGATCGGGACGGGGATGCACGGTCAGCCCCGCCGCGCCGGATTTCAGGGCGAGCCGGGCGAAATGCGCCAGATCGGGCACGCCGGTATGGCGGGCATTGCGCAGCAGCGCGATCTTATTGAGGTTGACGCTCAGCCGCGCCATCGTCGTCATCCCCCTGCAGCGTGAACGCATCCATCTCGGTATCGGGCAGCGGACCCAGCGCGGCGGCCGCGGCGATGGCCGCATTCAGCGCCCGCACCCCCGTTGCCGCGCCGTCCGGATGGTTCCATACCGCGCCGATCACCGCCAGGAAATCCGCCCCTGCGCGCACCAGAGGCGCGCAATTTTCGGCGGTGATGCCGCCGATGGCGCAGCAGGGAAGTTCCATCATGCGCGACCACCAGCGCAGGATGGCAGGGGTGGCGAAGTGGCGCACCGCCTTGCTGCCGCTGGGGTAGAAGGCGCCGAAGGCGACGTAGTCGGCGCCATTCTCGCCCGCTTCCATCGCCCAATCGCGGCTGGCCTTGCAGGTCACGCCCAGCGTCGCCTCGGCGCCGATCAGGCGGCGGGCCTCGCGTGCCGGCATATCCTCCTGGCCGACATGCACGCCGTCCGCGCCGCTGTCGCGCACCAGATCGGCGCGGTCATTCAGCAGAAAGGCGACGTCGCGCGATTGTGCGACCGGGGCCAGGGCGGCGATCGCCGCGTGCCAGGCCCGATCATCGGCCTCCTTCAGGCGCAGCTGCACCGCCGCCACGTCGCCCGCATCGAGCGCGCGGGCGAGCGTGTCGGCGAAAGCCGCCGGATCGAGCGCGGCGGGCGTGATCAGATAGAGCCGGCACGCCGCCTCCGCCATCGATCAGGCCTTGTTGAGGTAGATATCGATGATGGTCTGGAGCATTGCCAGAGCCTCTTCCTTCGGGCGCTGGAAGGTGTTGCGGCCGATGATGCTGCCGGTCGCTCCGCCATCGCGCAGACCGCGTATTTCCTCGTACAGCCCGTCCAGCCCCTTGGCCTCGCCGCCGGAGAACACCACCAGGCGCTTGCCGTTGAAGCAGGATTGCACGACATGGCGCACCCGCGCGGCCATGGTCGAGGTATCGATCTTCTGGCTTTCGTAGGTCTTCTTCGCCGCATCCAGGCTGATATGCGCGGTCGGCGGCTTCACCTTGATGATGTGCGCGCCGAGCAGAGCGGCCATATGCGCGGCATAGGCGCAGATATCGAGGGCGGTTTCACCCGCCTTGTCGAGATTGGGCCCGCGCGGATAGCTCCACAGCACCACGGCCAGGCCGGATGCCTTGGCTTCGTCGGCCAGCTCGCGGAATTCCTCCATCTGATCGAAGGCGTATTCGCTGCCGGGATAGATGGTGAAGCCGATCGCCGAGCAGCCCAGCCGCAGCGCATCACCCACCGTGCCGGTCACCGCCTGATCCTTGGAGGTGGCGAGGTTGTTCGAGGAATTGAGCTTGAGGATGGTCGGCACCGCGCCGGCGAAGCTCGCCGCCCCGGCCTCGATCATGCCGAGCGGCGCGGCGTAGGCCGACAGCCCGGCATCGATCGCCAGTTGGAAATGGTAATGCGGATCATAGGCCGCCGGGTTGGGCGCGAAGCTGCGCGCCGGGCCGTGTTCGAAGCCCTGATCGACGGGCAGGATCACCAGCTTGCCGGTGCCGGCCAGCTTGCCGGTCATCAGGATGCGGGCAAGGTTGGCCTTGGTGCCGGGATTGTCGCTTTCGTACCAGTCCAGGATCTTCTTCACTCGCTGGGTGATGCGCATGCGGGCGGTCCTTCTGGGTTGGGCCGAGAGAGGCGGGGCGCGATCCGGCCCCGGCGGCTGGCCGGGATGGGGCGTCAGACCGCCCCTTAACCCAGGCCGGCCCGCTTCACAATCTCCCGCCTGCCGCCGCGCCCGAGAGCCAGGTGGCCAGCCGGTCCGGGGCAGGATGCCCGGCAAGATCGAGGCAGGGCGGCGCGCCATCCAGCAGCAGCGCGCCGCAATCGCGCGCGATCGCCGCCACCGCCGCGCGGCCGGGCGCATCGGGCCACAGGATCAGCCCGCGCTGGCCGACCCGCAGCGCGGCTAGGGCGAGCGCCGCGGCATCGGCGCAATCCAGCGCCTCCTGCCAGGGGCCGGGATGGGCGGCGCGGGCATCGCCGATCAGCGCGCGCCACCAGCCGATGCCGGCGAACAGCGCCGCGCCGGGCGCGGAAAGCAGCAGCACCGCGCGCCCGGCGGCGACGTGCAGCACCGTTTCGGCATCGCGGGCTCCGTGAATGATCACGGCGGGCGGCAGAACCGGGCCGGCCGGGGGAGGAAGGGCAGGGCGCATGGCGGCGCAGGATCACATCATGATTGACCGCCCGCCAGTGGCGCGGCACATGGGGGGAGGACGGCAGCGCGCCATGCGCCGCCGCACAGCAACCAGGGCGGCGCGGTCGGTAGCATGGCAGGCGAATCCGAGGATCCGGAACTGGCGGCGGAACGGCTGGAAGCCGCGCTGGAACGCATCGCGGCGGCGGCGGCGCGGGCCCAGGCCGATGCCGATGCCGCCCGTCTGGCCGCCAGCCAGGCCATGGCGGAGCGGGAGGCGGCGCTGGCCGCGCTGGCCGAGCAGGCGGCCCAGCATGACGCGGCGATGGAGGCGGCGACCCGCCCGGGCGCGCCCGCCGCATGGGCCGATCAGGATTGGACGGAAGAGGACGGGGCGGATGCCGATGCACCGCCGCCGGGCGCGGCATCCGGCACCAACGCGCATGCCATCCCCGATCCGGCCGAGGCGGCGGCACTGGTCGCCGAACTGGACGCGATCATCGCCCGGCTGCGCAGCGCGCTGGGCGCGGACGGGTAGCGGCGCGCCGGCGTCGTCGGGAGGGGATATGAAAGCGATCTTCGTTCTGAACGGGCCCAATCTCGACATGCTGGGTATTCGCGAGCCGGAGATTTACGGGCGCGAGACGCTGGCGGATATCGCCGCGCTATGTGCGCAAACGGCGGCGCGTCTCGGCCTTGCCGTCGAATTTCGCCAGACCAATGCCGAAGCCACGATGGTCGAATGGCTGCACGAGGCCTATCGCGAGGATGCCGCCGTGATCTGCAATCCGGCCGGTCTGTCGTTCTTTTCCGTGCCGGTGCTGGACGCGGTGAAGATCCTGCGCACGCCGTATCTGGAAGTGCATATCTCCAACATCCATGGCCGCGACGAGTTCCATCGCCATTCGATGACGGCAACGGCGGCCAAGGGCGTGATCTGCGGCTTCGGCAGCTATGGCTACGTCATGGCGCTGGAAGCGCTGGCCCGGCAGATGCCGGGGAAATGACGGCTTAAACCTCCAGCAGCGCGAGTTTCTTGCTGCCGTCCGGGGCGGCGATCAGGGCGTGGCCGGGCGGCACGGCGTGCCAGTCCTGGCGCTTGCCGTCGATCGGTTCCGACACCACGACCAGCCCCTTGGCGCCGTCGTCATAGCAGCCATCGCGGAAATAAAGCGTCGGCGGGGCATCGTCGCTGGCCCAGCGAAACGCCCAGAGATGCGCGCCATCGGTCAGCGCGGCGGTGAAGCGCAGCGGCGCGGCGACCTGGGCGCGGGCCATCTCCTCGCGCACCCGGGAGAGCACGGTGGCGATGGCGCAGAGCGGCTCCTCGGCCAGTCCCAGCCCGACCGCTGACAGAAAAATCGCCTCCGAATCGGTGGTGCCGGTGCGCGACGGGTAGAGCGGGTCGGGGATCATCGCCTCCACCCGCCGGCGGATCGCGGCAAAACCGCCGATCTGGCCGTTATGCATGAACAGCAGGCGGCCTTCCGCGAAAGGGTGGCAATTGGCCCGCGTGGTCGCCGTGCCGGTGGCGGCGCGGACATGGGCGAAGAACAGCCTCGCTTCCACCTGGGCGCAGAGCGAGCGGAGATTTTCGTCCGACCAGGCGGGTCGCACTTCCCGGTAGAGGCCGGGCGCCGGGCGGGCGCCGTACCAGCCGATGCCGAAACCGTCGCCGTTGGTTTCGCTTTTGCTTTCGGTGGCATGCAGCGATTGCGCGACCAGCGAATGGCTGGGCGAGGCGATCAGGTCCTCCATGAAGATCGGGTCCCCCCGATAGGCAAGGAAGCGGCACATCGCGATCTCCGGGCTGATCGGCGCAGGAACAGGGGCGAATCGAGGCATTCTAGCCGCTGCCACGCTCGTGGGCAGCCAGGTTTCATGCCTGTCGCCGGTCTTGCACTCCCGCGCGATCGTGAAGGGGGCGGCGGCGGCCATGCCCCTCGCCGGGCCTTGCCCATCCGTTTCGATTGACAGCCTGCCGCCCGGCGGCTACGCCCCGGCCTCGTTTCGCCTGCCGGGCTTTGTCCCGGGCCGCCTTGCCTCCGTGCTGCGATGGGAAGCGTCTGATGTCCGTGCATGCTTTCATCTTCCCCGGCCAGGGCAGCCAGGCCGTTGGCATGGGCCGCGATCTCGCCGCCGCCTTCGCCCCCGCGCGGGAGGTGTTCGAGGAGGTGGACGAGGTCCTCAAGCAGAAGCTGTCCAAGCTGATGTTCGAAGGTCCCGGCGAAACCCTGACCCTGACCGAAAACACCCAGCCCGCCCTGCTGGCCGTGTCGCTGGCGGTGCTGCGCGTGCTGGAGCATGAAGGCGGCTTCCGTCTGGCCGAGCGGGCGGTGCTGGTGGCCGGGCACTCGCTGGGCGAATATTCCGCCCTGGCTGCGGCCGGCGCCTTCTCGGTGGCCGATGCGGCGCGGCTGCTGCGGCTGCGCGGCCAGGCGATGCAGAAGGCCGTGCCTGCCGGGGAAGGCGCCATGGCCGCGCTGATCGGCGTGGAAATGGCGGATGTCCTGGCGATCTGCGCCGAAGCGGCGCCGGTGCCCGAAGGCGATCCGGCGCTGACGCCCGGCACCAGACAGGTGGTCGAGCCGGGCAATGATAATGGCGGCGGGCAGATCGTGATTTCCGGCGCCCGCGCGGCGGTGGAGCGGGCGGTGGAGGTAGCGAAGGCGCGCGGCGTGCGCCGGGCCATGCTGCTGCCGGTTTCCGCGCCCTTCCATTGCGCGCTGATGGCGCCGGCCGCCGATGCCATGGCCGAGGCGCTGGCCGCGACGCCGCCGGCCATTCCGGTCGTGCCGGTGGTCGCCAATGTCACGGCGAGCCGGGAAACCGATCCGCTGGCGATCCGCGATCTGCTGGTCCGCCAGGTAACGGCAACGGTGCGCTGGCGCGAATGCGTGCAGGCGATGACCGCGATGGGGGTGGATAGTTTCGTCGAACTCGGCGCCGGCAAGGTGCTGTCCGGTCTGGTGCGGCGCATCGCGCCGGAGGCGCAGACCGCCGCTGCCGGCACCCCCGCCGAGATCGAGGCGGTGCTGAAACTGCTTTCGGCGTGAGCGCGGATAAGGGGAAGCCGATGTTCCGGCTGGATGGCAAGACGGCGCTGGTCACCGGCGCCTCGGGTGGGATCGGGGCGGCGATCGCGCGCGCCCTGCACGGCGCTGGCGCGGCGGTGGTGCTGTCGGGCACGCGGCGCGACGCGCTCGATGCGCTGGCCGGCGAGCTCGGCGAACGCGCCCATGTCGCGCCCGCCGATCTGCGCGCGCCGGAAGCCGCCGATGCGCTGATCGCCGCCGCCGAGGAAGCGGCCGGCCCGTTGCATATCCTGGTCAATAATGCCGGGCTGACCCGCGACATGCTGGCGCTGCGCATGCGCGACGAGGATTGGAACATCGTCCAGGAGGTCGATCTCGCCGCGCCCTTCCGCCTGGCCCGCGCCGCGCTGCGCGGCATGCTGCGCCGCCGGGCGGGGCGGATCATCGCGATTTCCTCGATCGTCGGGGCCACCGGCAATGCCGGCCAGGCCAATTACGCCGCCGCCAAGGCCGGGCTGATCGGCATGACCAAGGCGCTGGCCCAGGAAGTGGCGCCGCGCGGCATCACCGTGAACGCGGTGGCGCCCGGCTTCATTGCGACGCCGATGACCGATTCCCTCAGCGAGGCACAGAAAACCAAACTCTCCGAGGCGATCCCCCTCGGCCGGCTGGGCCAGCCGGAGGATGTGGCGGCGGCGGTGGTCTACCTCGCCTCCGATCAGGCGGGCTGGGTCACCGGCGCCACGCTGCACGTCAATGGCGGCATGGCCATGCTGTAGGACTTATGTTCCGGGCCGGCATCTGGCCGGCCGGCAATCTTTTTCCCGGCGTTGGCGCGCCCGGGCAAACCATGCTAAGCGCCGGTCAGTTTCGTCCGAAGCGGATCGGCACGCGTACCCGAAGCCTTCCCCTGGCGGCAGCGCCCCCAGGCAGGCCCGGACCCCAACCGCAGGACCCAGGCAGGAGATGCAAGGCCGATGAGCGAGATCGCCGACAAGGTTAAGAAGATCGTGGTGGAGCATCTGGGCGTCGAGGAGGCGAAGGTCACCTCCGAGGCATCCTTCATCGACGATCTGGGCGCCGACAGCCTGGACACGGTCGAGCTGGTGATGGCTTTCGAGGAAGCCTTCAGCGTCGAAATCCCCGAGGATGCCGCCGAGAAGATCAGCACCGTCAAGGATGCGATCGACTATATCGAGAAGCAGAAGGCGGCCTGACCAGAGGCGGTCTGGAGGGAGCGGTTCCATGCGTCGCGTGGTGGTTACCGGGCTGGGCATTGCCTGCCCGCTGGGCGTTGGCGTGCCCCATGTCTGGCGCCGGCTGATCAACGGCGAATCGGGTATCACATCCATCCAGTCCTTCGACACCAAGGACCTGCCCTGCAAGGTTGCGGGGCAGGTGCCGGCCGGCACGCGCGCCGATGGCGGCTTCGATGTGACCGAATATGTCCCGGTCAAAGACGTGAAGAAGATGGATCGCTTCATCCATCTCGGCCTCGCCGCCGCCACCGAAGCGGTGGAAGATAGCGGCTGGGTGCCCGAGACGGAGGAGCAGCGCTGCGATACCGGCGTCATGATCGGCTCCGGCATTGGCGGCTTGCAGACCATCTTCGAGGCCTCGCAACTGGTCATCCAGGGCAAGACGCGGCGCTTGTCGCCGTTCTTCATCCCCTCGGCGCTGATCAACCTGGTCTCCGGCCATGTCTCGATCAAATACGGCTTCAAGGGACCGAACCATTCGGTCGTCACCGCCTGCGCCACGGGGGTGCATGCGATCGGCGATGCGGCGCGGCTGATCATGCTCGGCGATGCCGAGGTGATGGTGGCCGGCGGCGCGGAAGCGGCGGTGTGCGAACTCGGCATTGCCGGGTTCTGCGCCTCTCGCGCTTTGTCCACCGGCTTCAACGACACGCCGGAGCGTGCCTCGCGCCCCTGGGACAAGGATCGCGACGGTTTCGTGATGGGCGAGGGGGCCGGCGTGCTGGTGCTGGAAGAATACGAGCATGCCCGCCGCCGCGGCGCGAAAATCTATGCCGAGGTTTCCGGCTATGGCCTGTCCGGCGATGCCTACCACATCACCGCCCCGGCGGAAGGCCATGACGGCGCCTTCCGCGCGATGAAGGCGGCATTGCGCAATGGCGGGCTGACGCCGGCCGACATCCAGTACGTGAATGCGCACGGCACCTCCACCCCGCTCGGCGACGATCTGGAGCTGGAGGCGGTGGAGCGCATGTTCGGCGACGCGGCGAAGCATATCGCCATGTCCTCGACCAAATCCGCGACCGGGCATCTGCTGGGCGCTGCCGGTGCGATCGAGGCGGTGTTCTCCATCCTCGCCGTGCGCGACGGCGTGGCGCCGCCGACGCTCAATCTGGAAGAGCCGAGCCGCCCGAGCGTGATCGACCGTGTTGCCCGCACCGCGCAGCAGCGGCCGATCAAAGTGGCGCTGTCGAACAGTTTCGGCTTCGGGGGCACCAACGCCAGCGTCATCTTCCGCGCCGCCGCCTGAGCCGGCGGAGCCGCGCCGGCCGCGTTGGCCGATGCGTCTGGCCGGGCTGGCGCTGACGCTCGGTCTGCTGGCCGGGCTTGCCGGTCTGTACGCCGTGCACCGCTACCGTGCCGCCGGGCCGCTGCCTGCCGCGCGCGCCATCGTCGTGCCGCATGGCACGGTGGCCGAGGTCGCACAGGCGCTGCGCCGTGACGATGCCATCGCCAGCGTCACCGCCTTCCGCCTGGCCGAGGCGGCCACCCGCGCGCAGGGCGCGCTGCACGCGGCGGAGCTGGCATTCCCCGCCCATGCCTCGCTCGCCCTGGTGCTGCATATCCTGCGCACCGCCCCGCCGGTCCGCCATTTCCTGACCATCCCCGAAGGGCTGACGGCGCGGGAAATCGCCGCCCTGCTGGAAGCAGCCCCGGCCATGACCGGCACGGCGCCGCTGCCGAAAGAAGGCGCGGTGCTGCCGCAGACCTACGAATATGTCTGGGGCACGCCGCGTGCCGCGCTGCTGGCGCGGGCGGAGGCAGCGATGCGCCGCACCCTGGCCAAAGTCTGGGCGGGGCGCGCGCCGGACCCGGAACTGCCCGATCCGCGCGCCCTGCTGATCCTGGCCTCCATCGTCGAGCGGGAGACGGCGCTGCCCGCCGAGCGGCCCCGCATCGCGGCGGTGTTTCTCAACCGGTTGCGGCTCGGCATGCGGCTGCAATCGGATCCGACGGTGATCTATGCGGCGAGCGACGGGGCGGGAAAGCTCGATCATCCCATCACCCATGCCGATCTGCGGATCGACAGCCCCTACAACACCTATCGCAATGCCGGCCTGCCGCCCGGACCGATCTGCGCGCCGGGCCTGGCCAGCCTGCAAGCCGCCGCCCATCCCGATGCCAGCGCCGATCTCTATTTCGTCGCCAATGGCAGCGGCGGCCATGCCTTCGCCCGCACCCTGGCGCAGCATCTGCGCAATGTCGCGCGTTGGCGCGCGCTCGGTTCGCCCGATGCCGCCGCGGCTGCTACAAGCGGGCATGCCCCTTGATCCGGATCGCCCCTGCATGAGCCTGCTCGCCTCGATGACCGGTTTCGCCCGCAGTGCCGGGCAGGCCGGCGCCACCGCCTGGGCGTGGGAACTGCGCAGCGTCAATGGCCGCGGCCTCGATCTGCGCTTCCGCCTGCCGCCCGGCTGCGACGCGCTGGAGCCAGGGCTGCGCGAGGTCGCCACCAAGGCGCTGACACGCGGCAATGTCACCGCCAATCTGACCATCCGCCAGGAGGCGGCGGGGCGGCTGATCGTCGATCAGGCGGCGCTGGAACAGGTGCTGGCACTGGCCACGGCGCTGGCCGCGCGGATCCCCGGCAGCGCGCCGCCGCAGGCCGAGGCGCTGCTGGCGCTGCCCGGTATCGTGCGCGCCGGCGGCGGCGAACCGGCGGAGTCCGACAGCACCGCCCTGCACCAGGCGCTGCGCGCGGGATTTGCCGAAGCCCTGGCCGGTCTATGCGCGGCGCGGGCCGAGGAAGGGCTGCGCATGGGCCAGGTGCTGGGCGCCCTGCTGGAGGAAATCGCTGCCCTGCGCGATCAGGCGGCCATGCTTGCCTCCGGCCAGCCGGAGGCCCAGCGCGCCCGCATGATCCAGACCGTGACCGCGCTGCTGGGCGAAATTCCCACCCCGCCTGCGGAACGCATCGCCCAGGAAGTGGCATTGCTGGCCGCGCGGGCGGATGTGCGCGAGGAACTCGACCGGCTGGAGAGCCATATCGCCGCTGCCCGGGCGTTGCTGGCCGAGGGGGTGAAGATCGGCCGGCGCTTCGATTTTCTGGTGCAGGAATTCAATCGCGAAGCGAATACGCTGTGTTCCAAATCCGCCTCGGCCGGGCTAACCGCGGTCGGGCTGAAGCTGAAAGCGGCGATCGAGCAGATGCGCGAGCAGGTGCAGAACATCGAATGAGCGCGTTTCTTCCCCCGGCGCGGCGTGGCCTGTGCCTGGTGCTTGCCGCCCCGTCCGGCGCCGGCAAGACCCGGCTGAGCCGGGCGCTGCTGGCGGACGATGCCAATCTGACGCTGTCGGTCAGCGTCACGACCCGCGCCCCGCGTCCGGGCGAAGTGGAAGGCCAGCATTATTATTTTCGCGAACGCGCGGAATTCGACCGGATGGTCGCCGCCGGCGAGATGCTGGAATGGGCGACGGTGTTCGCGCGCGCCTATGGCACGCCGCGCGCGCCGGTGGAGGCCGCGCTGGCGGATGGCCGCGACGTGCTGTTCGACATTGACTGGCAGGGGCATCGTCTGCTGCGCGCGGCCCTGCCCGGCGACGTGGTGGGCGTCTTCATCCTGCCGCCCTCTCGCGAGGAACTGGCCCGCCGACTGGCCGGACGCGGCACCGACACGGCGGAGGTGATCGCCCAGCGCATGGCCGAAGCCGATGCCGAGATCAGCCATTGGCGCGAATTCGATCACGTGCTGGTCAATGACGATTTCGACACGGCGCTGGGGGAATTGCGCGCCGTGCTGACGGCGGCGCGGCTGGCGACGGCCCGGCGGTAGGATCGCTATCGCGCCGCGTGCGCCAGATGGCGGCGCACATAGCGGCCATGCCCGACACAGGCGGGATCGAGCGTGCCGTCGCGCAGCACGGCGCGCCCGCGCACCAGCGTATGCACGACGCGTCCGCGCAGCTTCCAGCCTTCATAGATCGAATACCCGGCGGAGGAGACCACGGCCTCCCGCGTCGGCGTCCAGGTGGCCTGCGGATCGATGATGGCCAGATCGGCATCCAGCCCGACGGCGATCCGCCCCTTGACGTGCGACAGCCCCATGGCGCGCGCCGGATTGGTGGCGGTGACCTCGGCGATGCGCGACAGACTCATGCCGCGCTTGTAGTGGCCCTCGCTCAGCAGTACCGGCAGCAAGGTTTCCATTCCCGGGCAGCCCGGCGAGGCTGCCCAGATGCCGCCCTGCTTGGCGGTGATGTCGCGATGCACGTGATCGGTGCCGATCGTGTCGACCCGCCCGTCCAGCACGGCCTGCCACAGTGCTTCGCGGTCGGCGGCTTCGCGCAAGGGCGGATTGATCTTGCCGATATCGCCGCCTTCCCAGTCCACATCATGCGTCAGGTAATGCGGGCAGGTTTCGATGAAGACCCGCGCCCCGGCGGCGCGGTGGCGCAGCGCCGCGTGCAGCGCCTCGGCCGAGGACGTATGCACGACATAAAGCGGTGCGCCGGCAATATGCGCGACATAGGCGGCGCGCTGCACCGCATCGGCCTCCACGAAAGGCGGGCGCGTGGCGTTCCAGCTGCGCAGCCCGCCTGTGCCCTCGGGGTCGGCGGCCTGGGCGCGCGCGCGCATCACCCAGGCGAGTTCGATGGTTTCGGGGTGCGGACAGACCATGCCGCCATGCTGGGCGGCGGCCTCGCACAGGCGCAGCAGAAAGCCGTCATCGATATCGGGCAGACCCAGGCGGCTGCCTTCGCCGCCCCGGTTGTTCATGAAAATCTTGAAGCTCGGCGCGCCATAATCGCGCACATAGGCCGCGATGCCGGCAAGCTGCTCTTCGGTGCTGATGATGAAATGATAGCCGAAATCGGTGCGCGATCCGGCCTCGGTCACGCCCACCACCGTATCGAAGATGCGATCGAATGGCTCGGTCGCCATCAGATACGGAATGAAGCAGCTGATGCCGCCCATCGCGGCGGCGGCGGATTCGCGGTCGGCATCGCCGGGCACGCGCGGGCGGGCGATATCCTTGCCGTGGCCGAGATGCAGATGCACGTCGATCGCCCCGGGCATCGCCACCAGGCCGGTGATGTCGATCGTCTCGGCGGCGGCGATCGCTGCGCCCGGGGCGAGAATGGCGCCGATCCGTCCGTCCTGCAGCGCAAGGTCGCAGGCGCGCGGGCCTTCGCCGGGCAGGATCGCGATGCCGCCGCGCAGCACCGTGTCGAAGGATGGGGTCATGCGAAGCCTCCCTTGGACGAAACCTGACGCAGCGCCGCGCCGAGTGCGGTGACCGAGGCTGCGCGATCCAGCTTGGCGATCGCCTCCTCCAGCGCGGCAATTGCGGAACCGGGCAAAGCGAGCCCGGCATTGGCGCGGAATTTCGCGCGCACCGCATCCTCCGGCGCGGGGCGGCCGGCATTGCCGTAGACATCGGCGATGCGGATGCGAAGCGGCTCGGCATCGTCCAGCGTGGCGATCAGCTCCGCCTCGAAGACGCGCGGAAACGCGGTATCGGTCATCGGTTCCCAGGCGATGCGCGCGGTGAAGTCGCGGGCCGCCGGCGATAAGGGGCGCTCGAAGCTCGCCAGTCCGATCGGCCCGTCGACCAGCCTGGCGGCCAGCACGGCGGGCAGGGACCAGCGCATCGCATGCGCGCTGGCCGGGGCCGATTTCTCCGCCCAGGGTTCGCAGATGATGCCGGCCGCGCCCGCCGGCACCCGGCATGTCAGGCAGCGCAGCCGCGCCGGCTCCAGCCCGCGCGCCAGCAACGCCTCTGCCGCCTCGATGAAGGGATGCAGGTAATGGCAGCAGGGATGGAATTTGAAGGCGGCCTGGGGCAGGTGCCATTGCGCACCGAAATCGGCCATCAGCGCATCCAGCCGGGCCGGCCCGCCGGGATCGCCGGCAAAGCTCGCGAACAGACCGAAGCGACCATCCAGGGCGGTTTCCGGCCCGGTCATGCCGCAGGCGGCGAAATGTGCGGCGATCAGCCCGGCATGCGCGGCCCAGCCCGGATGCAGCGACTTCACCGAGGAACCGTTGGAGAGGAATTCGAACACGCCCGATCCCTGGCTCAGCGCGATGCCCAGCGCCATCACCATGCCATCCTCGTCGAGCCCGGCGAGATCGGCGCCGATCAGCGCCGCCACCAGCGCCCCGCCGACCGAGGTGATCTGAAAGCCGCGCGCCTGAAACGCCCCGGGCGCGGCCAGGCCGATGCGCACCAGCACCTCCCAGCCGCGCACATAGGCGCCGAGCAGGGCGGCACCGCCGGCAGCGCCGGCCTCGGCAGCGGCCAGGGCAGCGGCGGCGAGCACCGCGCTGCCATGCACGATCGAGCCGGTATGCGTGTCATCGTATTCCAGGCTGTGGATCAGCCCGCCATTGATCATCGCCGCATCGGCCGGGTTGACGCCGTGGGCCGCGCCGAACAGGCTCGCCGGCCCCTCGCCGCGCAGCGTGGCGGCGAAGCGGCGATAGGGCAGGCCGGCCGCGCTGGCCGAGGCAGCCAGCCCGACGCCGATGGCGTCCAGCAGATGCGCCTTCGCCGCGCCCAGCACTTCCGGCGGCAAAGGCCGCGCGGCGGTATCGCGCCAGGCGCGGACGATGCGGCGCGACAGACTCATCGCGCGATTTCCGCCGCCGCCGCCAGCGCGCCGAGCCGGCCCAGCGCGACCGCGGTCAGCAGCCCGTTGCCGGAGGCATAGCCCAGCGCGCCGCTGCGTCCGCTGATCCCCGCCGCAGCGCCGCCGCCGGCGAACAGATTGGCGATGGCGCTGCCATCGGCGCGCAGCACGCGGGCATCGCCATCGACGCGCAGCCCGCCCTGGGTGTGAAACAGCCCGGGCACGGTGCGGGCGAAATGGAACGGCGCGCTCAGCGGTGCCAGCCCGAATTCGGCGCGTCCGAAGCGATCCGCCCCGGCGCCGCGCGCGGCCTGGTTATAGGCGGCGATCTCCGCCTCCAGCACGGCGGCGTCGCAGCCGAGCTGGACCGCCACCTCCGCCAGCGTGTCGGCGCGACGCACCCCGCCATAGCCGGCGAGCTCGGCGAACTCCTCCTCCTGCGCGGCGATGTCGAAGATGCGCTGATCGAACAGCGCGACGGCACCGTCCCCCTGGCCCAGCACGATGCGGGCATAGCCGGAATAGCCCAGCGCCTCGTTGCCGAAACGCCGCCCGTCGGCGCCCAGCAGCACGCCGCCCTTCTCGATCGTCGTCCAGGACAGGATCGAGCCATGCGGATAGGCGACCGCGGCATAGCCTTGATAGGCGCCCATATTTCGCAGTTCCGCGCCCAGCGCCTCTCCCCAGCGGATCGCCTCCCCGGTGGAGCCGCGCGCGCCGTAATAGGCGGCCCCGGCGATTTCCGGACAGAAGCGGCGCACCAAAGCGGGATCGCCGGCAAAGCCATTGACCGCCAGCAGCGTCTTGCGGGCGCGGATTTCCTCCACCCCCGTGCCGGTGTCGATGCGCGCGCCGAACACGGCGCCGTTTTCTACCAGCAGATCGGTCGCGGCATTGCCGACCGCCAGCGGGATGGCGCGGCTGGCAAGCGCGCCCAGCAGATCATCCACCAGATCCTGGCCGCGCCGCGAGGGGGGCGCATGCAGGCGCGGCACGGAATGGCCGATATGGCGATAGGCGGTGATCAGGGCGAGGCGGGCGCCGACCGTATCGACCAGCCATTCCACGGTCGCCGCGGATACTTCCGCCATGCGCGCCACCAGCGCCCGATCATCGGTTTCCCCGGCAATGGCGTGGAGATCGCGCAGCATCCGCGCGGCATCGTCCTCGATCCCCGCAGCGCGCTGAAAGCGACTGCCGGCGCCGGGGACGGAACCGGTGGAGAGCGCCGAATTCCCGCCCGGGCGATCGAGTTTTTCAACGATCGCAACCGACAGCCCGGCATCGTGCGCCGCGATCGCACCGGCCAGTCCGCATGCCCCGGCACCGATCACCAGAAGATCGAGATCGGCGTCGCTCATGCGCGCGCTCCTTGCGTCATCATGGCCACCGCCTTGGCCCAGGGCCGCGCCATGGCCGAGCGCTCGCCAGCGCGAATGGCGTGCAGCACCGGCTGCATGGCGGGAAACACCGGTGCCGCGATCTCGGCGAATTTGGCGTCGAGCGCCGCCGTCTCGAAAGGCCGGTCGGCGCCGCCCTGCGCGGTCAGGCAGGTCTCGCTCCATGTCGTGCCGTCGGCGAAGCGCCACTCGACGCGCGCCGGGCGGTCATGCGGCGGCGCGGTAAGGGGCGTGAACGGCGCAAGGCGGACTTTGCGTCGCAGCGCCGCGACGGCCGGATCCTCCATCGCATCGGCCGAGAAGGCGCGCGCGCTGCCGGTGCCGAACACCGCGCTGGCGGCGGCGGCATGGGGGATGGAGAATTTCGCCGCCAGCACGCTGGCCGGTTCCACCGCCGTCAGCGCCATGGCGCGGGGATGGGTGTGCACCACGATCTCCTCGATCGCGGCGGGATTCTGCGCCGCATTTTCCGCCGCTCGCAGCCGCGCGTGCAAAGCCAGACTCGCTTCGACCGTCGAATGGGCATACTGGCAGCAGGCGAAAATCTTGTGATAGCCGGCCTGCATCGCCCAGGACGTGCCCAGATCGGCGGTCAGGATTTCCGGACGGCAGCCGGTGGCGAAGGAAACCGCGAAGACGTCGAACGCGGTTTCGGGCAGGCCGGCGATGCCGATCTCTGCCCAATCCGCCGCCTTGATGCCGATCCAGGCGCCGGCCGAGGTCCAGGCATTGCGCACCAGCGCGCCATCCATCGCGTGCTGGAAAGGGCCGGCGAAGGCCATGCTGGCCGCCCCGGCGATGGCGCCGAGCAGCGTGTCGCCATCCTGACGGCGGAGCAGCCCGATGCCGGCCGCAGCGCCGATCGGGGCGAAGGCGGCGTGCGGGTGCACGGTCATGGCCGGGAAGGGAAAGGCCAGCGCCAGCCTGACCGTGATCTCATAAGCGAGCGCCAGGGCGGACAGCATCTCGGCGGTGGTCGCGCCGCCGGCTTCGGCTTCGGCCAGCAGCGCCGGCAGGATATAGGCGCCGGCATGGCAGGGCGCGTCGCGAAACCCCTCATCCAGCTCGCACCAGGCGGCGGCCATGCCATTGGCAGCGGCGGCGCTGGCGCGATCCAGGCGCGGCGTGCCCGGTGCGAAGACACTGGCCTCGGCGATGCCCGCGCCGCGCACGAACTGGGCGGTGGCGGCACGCAGCTGCGGTTCGCCGAAACCGGCCACCATGGCGCCGAGATCATCCATCAGGATCAGCGCGGCGCGGCTGCGGATCGCCTCGGGCAGCACGCGGCTCGCCGGATCGGCGGCCCAATGGGCGAGGCTGCGCATCGCGATGGCCGTCGAACGGCGTCGTGCGGGATCGGCATCCGTCATGGCTCAGAACCACTTCCATAGATCAGGATCGGCGGCGAGCTGTTCGGCGCTGCCGTCGAAGACCAGCCGGCCGGATTTCAGGATCAGCGCGCGTTCCACCAGCTTCAGCGTCGCCGGGACGTTCTGCTCCACCACGATGATCCCGGTGCCGAGCGAGGCGTTCACCTCGGCCAGCTGACGCATCACGTTGCGCACGATCACCGGCGCAAGGCCGGTCGAGGGCTCGTCCAGCAGCAGCCATTTCGGCTGCGTCATCAGCGCCATGCCCAGCGCGAGCATCTGCTGTTCGCCGCCCGACATCGAACCTGCCATCTGCCCGCGCCGTTCCTGCAGCACGGGAAACAGGCGCAGTACCTCCGACAGGAAGCGCAGATCGAAATGCAGTCCGGCGACCTGCAGATTCTGCTGCACCGACAAGGTCGGAAAGACATTATGGCCCTGCGGCACGAAGGCGATGCCACGGCGCACGGTTTCCGCCACGCGCCCGGGCGGCACCGGCAGGTCGTTGAAGGTAACGCGCCCCTGGGCCTGCGGATGCGCGCCGATCAGGCAGCGCAGCAGCGTGGTCTTGCCGGCGCCGTTATGGCCGAACACGCCGATGCGGCTGCCTGGCGCGGCGGTGAAGCCGATTTCCGACAAGGCGGTCAGCGAGCCATGGCAGGCGGTGAGGTTTTCGATCCGCAGCATCGCTTACGTCCCGAAATAGAGTTCGGTCAGGCGCGGATCGGCGATCAGCGTGCCGACCTCGCCGCGTGCCAGGACGCGGCCTGCGAACATGAACACACCCTCGTCGCACAGGTCGCGGATGAAGGCGACGTTGTGCTCCACCACGCAGATGGCGATGCCGGCGGCGGCCAGATCGCGCACCACGCGCTGGATGGCGCCATAGGCCGCCCCCTCTACCCCGGCCATCGGTTCGTCCAGCAACAGACAGCGCGGATCGTTCATCAGCGCGCGTGCCACACCGATCAGCTTCTGCTGGCCGAACGGGACATCGGCGACCGGGTGATGGGCGATGGCGGCAAGTCCGGTACGTTCCAGCACCGAGGCGGCGCGCTCGCGCGCCTGATATTCGGCGCTGCGCAACCGGGCCGGACGCAGCAGCGCGGCCAGGCTTTCACCGGGATACCGGCGCGGCGCGATCAGCAGATTGTCGAGCACGGAAAGCGAGGGGAACAGCCGTAAATTCTGCCAGGTGCGCGCCAGGCCCAGCCGGGCGCGGGAATATCCGGGCAGACGGGTCAGATCGGTGCCATCCAGCCGCACCCGGCCGGCATCGGCGCGCACCATCCCCGCCACCAGATTGAAGAACGAGGTCTTGCCCGCGCCGTTCGGTCCGATCAGCCCGACCACGCGTCCCGGCGGAATGGCCAGATCGATCGCGTCGGCGACGACGATGCCGCCGAATCGCTTGCACAGGCCGGTAACTTCCAGGCCCGTCGCCTCAAGCCCGGCGGACATGCGCGGCCTCCTTCGCGTTGCGGCGTCCGGTCCAGACATCGCCGGCGACAATCAGCCCCTGCGGGCGGAAGAACATGAAGATCAGCACCAGCCCGGTGAACAATATCCCCTGCAGCGGCCCCAGAATGGAGGGCGGCAGATTGAGGAAGGTCAGCGCCTGGGGCAGCGCTTCCAGCACGATGGCGCCCAGCACCGGGCCCCAGATGCTGCGCATGCCGCCGACCACCACCATGGTCAGCAATGCCGCTGACTGCATGATCCCGAACTGATCGGCACTGAGGAAGCGGAAGTAATGCGCATAGAGCCCGCCGGCCAGACCGGCGATGGCCGAACCGAGCGCGAAGATGCCGATTTTCATGTGCATCGCATTGCGTCCCAGCGCGATGAAGGCCGGCTCGTCATCGCGCAGCGCGCTGATCGCCCGCCCATAGGGGCTGTGTGCCACGAAGCGCAGCAGCGCCACCGTGGCGATGGCGATCAGCACCACGGCGATCACGTACGGGCCGTGACCCTGGGTGATGGATACGCCTGGGATATTGCTCAAGCCGCCGGCACCGCCGGTCCAGTCGAGATTCTTGATCGCCTCGATCACGCCGAGCTGAAATCCGATACTGGCGATCAGCAGGTAATCGCCGGACACGCGTAGCGCCGGCAGCGCCACCAGGACCGAGGCGACCATCGCCACCACCGCGCCGGCCGGGATCGCCAGCACGATCGGCCAGTGCAGATCCTTGGCCAGCAGTGCCGAGGCATAGGCGCCGAGCGCATAAAAGATCGGATGGGCGATGGAGATCAGCCCGCCATGGCCGATCACGAAATCGAAGCTCGATGCCAGGATGACATAGAGCGCCATCATCACGATGATCGTGTACAGATACTCCATCGCTCAGGCCTTCTCCGCCTTACCGTCATCGAGATCGGGAGTGGGGGTATTGCGCACCAGCCGGCGGCGCGGCAGGCGGATGCCGCGCGGAAAGCAGACGATCGCCAGGAACAGGAAGGCGTAGAGCAGAAACCCCTGCCAGGAGGAGGGGATGAACAGGATGCTGCCATTCTGCAGCAGCCCCAGCGCCACCGCCGTGGCCACCGCCCCGCCCAGATTGCCGATGCCGCCGATGATGGTGGCGGCGATGGCGAACAGCAGCAGGTTCAGCGCGGTGGTCGGCTCCACCTGCGCACGCGTGCCGTACAGGAACATCGCCACCGCCGAGATCAGCCCGGCCGCCAGCAGCGTGACCAGATACACGCGATCCTTGGCGATACCGTAGAATTCGGCGAGATCGGGATTATCGGCGACCGCCACCATCGAGCGTCCGATCCGCGTGAAGCGCAGGAAGGCGAACAGCGCGGCGACGGTTGCGATGGTCGCGCCGATCGCCGGCACGTCCCATTGGCTGACGGCGACGCCGGCAATGATCCGCACCGGCCAGAACAGCGAGGGGAAGATGGTCGTGGGCCAGGTCCCATAGACCATCATCGCGAGGTAGGAAACGAGTTCGGAAACGATCAGCGTGAAGATAAACAGAAAGATCGGCGAAGCCCGGCGGCGGCGCAGCGTGCGGAACCCGCCGATTTCAAGAAGTGCCGACAGAATCAGCGTCGCCGCGAAGGCGCCCAGCAGACCTGCTGCCCCCGGCAGGTGCAGCAGGCTGACCAGCGTATAGGCGGCGTAGAAGGCGACCGTCATCACCGCCGCCTGGGTGAAATTGAACACCCGGTTGACCTTCAGCACCAGCGCGAACGCCAGCGTGAACAGGACCAGGTAGCTCGACGTCGCAAGCGAGGTCCAGCCGATCTGCAGGAGATTGACGAGGGAGAACATGCACCGCTCCGGGCGTGGTTGCCGGCTTGCGCCGGCAACCAGCCGTATTGCTCAGCCGACCACGGCGATCTGTTTCCATGCGCCGTTCACCACTTCCATCAGATAGACCGGCTTATCGACGGTGTGGTTCGGGTTGATGACCAGCTTGCCCGTTAGCGGCAGCTGGAAGGTGCCGATCGCCAGCATCTCGGTGCGGGCATTGGCGCCGGTCATCGCCATCTTCTTGGCCAGCATGCCCTTGTAGATATCGGCGACCAGATAGGGCGTGTCGTGCAGATATTGCGTGTACGGCAGACCGTTGGGCTGACGGCCCACTTCCTTCACCCAGCGCTCGACATAGGCTTTCACCGCCGGGCTGTCCGAGGCACCGGGCGCCAGAGAGGTGGCGATAACGCCGTTCGCCGCCGCACCCAGCTTCTGGATCAGCCCGGGATTATAGATCGCCGAATAGGACGAGATGGTCTGGTTCATCCCGAGCTGGCGCATCTGGGCGATGATCTGCGGCGTGTCGGCCACCAGCCCCTGGATGTGCACGACATCGGGATTGGCGCCGCGCAGCTTCAGGATCTGGCCGGTCCAGTCGGTCGCCTTCGGATCATAGGCCTCGTAGCCCACCACCGTGCCGCCGGCACCGGTGAAGGATTTACGATATACCTGGGCGCTGCCGATGCCGGTTTCGTTGTTGATGAACAGCACCGCCGCGCGCTTCTTATGCAGCGTGGTGGCGGCGTAGCGCGCGACGGCGGCGACATCCACATCGGCCAGCGGGAAGGTGGTGTAGACATACTCGCCCAGCTTCGCGACTGCCGGGGCGTTGGCGCCGACCGACAATTCCAGCGTCTTGCTGTCATTGGCGATCGGCGCGACGGCCTTCACCACTTCGGACCAGGCAGTGACGAAGATCGGCACGTGATCGACGGAAATCAGACGGTTCACCGCCTGGATGCCGACCTGCGGATCGGCCTGGGTATCCAGGATGATCGCCTCCAGAGGGCGTCCGTCGACGCCGCCCGCCTTGTTGATCGCCTCGATCGCCCAGCGCGTGGCGCGCACCTGATCCTGGCCATAGGTCGCCTGACTGCCGGTCAGCGGCATCGCCAGACCGAAGCTGAGCTTGTCGGCGGCGCGGGCAATGCCCGGCGCGCCGATGCGCAGCGCAACGCCGGCGGCGCCAAGCCCGCCCAGCAGCGTACGGCGCGACAGCGGAAGGGAAGTCCGATCGGTCTGCATGAAAAAAACCTCGCCTGTTGATGGGGGGTAATCAGCCGATGGCGTTCAGCACGCCAATCGCGTCTTCCGTCGGCATCACGTCGGCATATTTTGACGCCATATCGAACAGATTGACGGCGTGGGAGGTGGCGCTGCGGTCATAGACCGCATCCTGCGGCACCAGCACACGGAAATTATAGGCGAAGGCATCGACCACGCTGCCGCGCACGCAGCCGCTGGTGGTGCAGCCGGTCACGATCAGGCTGTCGGCGCCGCAATTGATCAGGTAGCTGGCAAGGGGCGTGCCGAAGAAGGCGCTGGGATGTTTTTTCGGCAGCAGAATATCGCCCGGCGCGGGCGCCACCTCGGCGACGAAATCATAGCCGCGCGCCGCCACCCCCATGATCGCCGGCACCTTGTCCGACAGCCGGCCGTGATCGAAGGATTCCTTGGGCGCGACATGCGGATAGAGCACCGGCCAACCGCGGGCGCGGAACAGGTCGAGCAGCTTGCGGATATTGCCGACGGCCTGCCAGCCGATTTCACCGCAGGAGGTGGGAAATTCCTCGATCGCCTGCCAGAACGGCTTGGGCGTCGTGCCGACGGTGCGGTACTGCACATCGATGATCAGCATCGCCGGGCGGCGGCCCAGACCGGTCGGACGGCCGAAACCGGCAGCCCCATAGGCGCGCTGTTCCTCGGCCGAGATGATCCCATCCCATGGCTTTTTCACTGATTGGCCCCTCCGGTCCCCGCTTGCGCCGTTCTGGTCTGCAAATCTGATATGATATATGATCGTGCCATCGCGACGGGGTCAATCCTATTTTCCCGCCCGCGCGGCGCTATGCTCGCGTCCTGCCGATTGCCGCCCTGCCGCCGCCCGCCGTCCGGAGGTGTCTTTGTCGACCGATCCCGCATCCGTCCCGCCACGGCGCCCCCGCCAGCCGCGCCGGCCCGCCGCCGCGCGCATGAGCGTGATCCTCGATCGCAGCGCCGAGGCGCCCGCCGGCGGCTTCTCCAAGGTGCAGCACGCCTATGCGGTGCTGCGGGGCGAAATCCTCGACGGTGTGCATCGTCCCGGCGAATGGCTGCGCATGTCGCGGATCGCCGCGCGTCTCGCACTGAGCGAGATGCCGGTGCGAGAAGCGCTGCGCCTGCTGGAGAAGGATGGCCTCGTGCGCATCCATCTCCATCGCGGCGCGCAGGTCGCCTCGCTCGCTTTCGCGCGCGCGCTTGAAATCACCGAGGCGCGCATGACGCTGGAACATGCCGCCGCCCTGGCAGCCCTCGGCCATCACGACGCGGCATCCCTGCGCGCGGTGGCGACGGCGCTGGAGGCGATGCGCAAGGACGCGGGCGATCTGGTGCAGTTCGCTCTCGGCAATCGCGCCTTCGCCAGGGCCGTCTATGAACCTTGCTCCAATCTGTTTCTGCGCGAGCACATCCAGGTTCTGTGGGACCAGGTCTGGCAATATTCCTCGACCGCGGTGTTCGAGGTGATGCGTCACCGGGTGGACGATTCGCTGACCGAGAATGGGGCGATCCTGGCCGCGCTGGCTGCCCGCGACGAAGCCGCGCTGGCTGGCGTCTACACGCTGCGCCTGCGGCGGTCGCTCGATGCCTGGCGCGATGCCATCGCCGAGCGACGCCTTGCTCGCGAGGCGGGAGAGTAGGCGCGGCTACCCCGCCAGCAGCCGCGCCAGAAGATCGAATTCGGCGATCGACAGCGTCTCGGCCCGGCGCATCGGGTCGATGCCGGCGCGTTCCAGCAAGGCCGCGCCGCCCAGCGCCGACAGGGCACCGCGCAGCATCTTGCGCCGCTGGCCGAACGCGGCTGCCGTCAGCTTCTCCATCGTCGCGAACAAAGCCGGCGCCGGCTGCTGCGGATGCGGCAGCAGCGACACCACGGCGGACATCACCCGCGGCGGCGGCACGAAGGCGCTGGCCGGGATGCGCAGCGCGATCTCCGCCCGGCACAGCCACTGGGTCAGCACGGCCAGCCTGCCATAGGCGCTGCCGCCCGGTGGGGCGCAGATGCGCTCGGCCACTTCCTGCTGAAACATCAGCATCATCGCCGCGAACGTGCCGGGTTGTTCCACCCCCTGACGCAACCAGCCGATCAGCAAAGGCGTGGCGATGTTATAGGGCAGGTTGGCGATGATGTGGCGCGGCGGTGGGCAGAGCGCGGCAAGATCGATAGCCAGCGCGTCGCCGGCGATCACCCGCAGCCGTCCTTCGGCACTGCCCGCCAGCTCGTGCATCGCCGCCACGGCGCGCGGATCGACCTCGATCGCGGTGATGGCGGCCGCATCGCTGGCCAGCAGGGAACGCGTCAGCCCGCCCGGGCCGGGCCCGATCTCCAGCACCTGTGCCCCGGCAAGCGGGCCGGCCAGGCGCACGATGCGATCGGTCAGATTGCCGTCCAGCAGGAAATGCTGGCCGAGGGCGCGGCGCGCATCCAGGCCGTGGCGGGCAATGACCTCGCGCAGAGGCGGCAACCCCGCCATCCGATCAGGCGGCGCCGGGGAAACGCTGCACGGTGGCTTCGCGGCGCAGCGCGCGCTGCAACTGGCGCGACAGAAGCTCGGCCCGCTGGTCGATGATCTGGTTGGTGATCTGCTGGTCGTTTTCCTGGGCGAGATTCTTCTGCTCGCGCGAGCAGACGATCACCACCGCGATCCCGTCCGGCGAAACCAGCGGCTGGGTCGTGTGGTCATAGGGGATGGTGGCGATTTCCTGGCGGAATGCCGGCGGATTGATTGCCGCCAGCGGCACCGGCCCGGGATCGGCGGGGCGCGGGGAGTGCATCGTGGAAGCGATCTGCGTCATCTGATCGCAGCTATGCACAGTGGCGCCGATCTGGCGTGCCTTGTCCAGCGTCGCGCGCTGCTGCGCCGTCGGGTTATTGGGATCAAGCCGGCTGGTGAAGGGCAGAAACACCTGGCGCAGCGACACCACGGTGCCGATCTCCTGGCCGATCACCCGCTTGCCGGCCAGGGTGACGATGGACAGGCCGCCCGGCACCTCGATCGGGTTGCTGATCGCCCCGGCGGGCATTTCCTGCACCACCTTGGCCACTTCCGGGTCGAGCTGATTGAGCGTCACCCAGCCCAGATCGCCGCCCTGCAGCGCCGATTGGTCCTGGCTGAACTCGGCCGCCACGACCGAGAAGGGCGCGCCGTTGCGCAGCTCGGTGATGACGGTCTGGGCGAAGCGCTGGGTATCGGCGGCGCTGGCGGCGGTTTCGATCGGGATGAAGATCTCGCCGATGCGGAATTCCGTCTGGCCGCTCTGTGCCTGCAGCACGGCTTTCTGCTGGGCGATGTCGGCGGGGCTGACCTTGATGCGATCGCCCAGCTTTTCGCGCAGATACTCGTTCCAGCCGATCTGGGTGCGGATCTGATCGATCAGCGTTTCCAGGCTGACCCCGTCGGCGGCGAATTTGGCGCGCAGGGCGCCGGCCGGCATGCCGTTGCGCGCCTCGATCTGATGGATCGCGTCGGCGATCTGCGCGTCGTGCACCACGATGCGCGCCTTCTGCACCGCCTGCATGCGCAGCTTCTCGTCGATCAGCTGGCGCAGGATCTGCGGCTTCAAGCGGTTCAGCGTATCGGGCGAAAGCGGCAGATTGGCCGACAGCGCGAATAGCCGGGCGCGATTATCGACGTCGCGATTGGTGATGACGTCGCCGTTCACCACGGCGACGATGCGCATCGTCGCGCCGGGAACCGATTGCGGTGCCGGTGTCCGATGGGCGGGGGCGGCGAAGCCGGTGCCGGGCAGGGCGATGGCGGCGGCAAGCAGCAGCGCGGTCAGCGCCGGCCTGCCCCGACGGAGAGATGAAAACAGCGGCGGCATGGGCTGGTCTCCGGTCCTCACAGCGCATTGAAGCCAAGCTGGCCGACCGTCTTGAAGGTCAGTTGCAGCAGAACGGTGGTCGAGCCGTTATCGCCATCGAAGGAGGTATAGCGGCGGTACAGGTGCAGGTCGACGATCAGGCATTCATTCTCGTAGACGGCGTCGCCGCCGATCGCGACCATCTTGTTGGTGGCCAGATCGCGCCGTGCATAGGCATTGAAGCGATACTGCCCGAAGCGGGTGGAAAAGCCGAGCGAGGCCTCGTTGCGGGGGAAGTAATAGGCACTGCCGACCGGCGGCGGGTAGGCCTGATCGTACAGGCTGAACGGATTCGTCGTGGTATAGATGTATCCGCCTGTCACCTGAAACCGGCTGTTGCCCACCGCCGCCGTCGCATCGGCGAAGCGGGTGGCGAGGCTCTTGTGGTCAAGCCGGGTGCGGTAGGTCAGATCGAGCCAGGGCGTCGGCGTGAAGCTGAGCCGGCCCACCACATCCGATACCGTGCCGTGCAGCCCCGAGCCGACCGGCATGACATTGTTCGGCGTCGGCTGATAAGACTGGCCGATCAGCCCGTCGAGCGCGGTGCCATCGAGATACCACGCCCCGTGCAGCGCCAGATTGGCGCGCGAGCCCCCCTCCAGCCGGTCGATGCCGGTGAAGCGGTTGAAGCCGAACAGATTGGCATCGGTGAATTCCAGATCGAGGCTGTCCTCGTTCGGATAAAGCTGGTTCTGGCTGTCGCCGGCCTGCGGGGCGACGATCAGCTCGGCCATCGGCTCGATGATCTGGGTGCCCCAACTACCGCTGTTGCGCATGAAGGGCCAGCGCCAGTCCAGCGCTGCCTGCGGCAGGGCGCGCGCGGTATTCACCGTGTCGGTCGGGCCGTAATTCGGCTGTTCGTTGAAATGGCTGGCATCATAGCCGGCGGCATCGAGATGGAGCTTGGCCGTCCACAGATCGCCCAGCCGGCCGGTGAAGGGCCGGTCCCATTCCCAGGTCAGGTTGGCGCGGCGGGTATTGGTGCCGACGGTGCGCAGCACGTTGAAGGCGCCGACATCGAGGCTGGTGCGCCCGCCCAGGAAATCGGGAGTGCCGAAGAAGCTGTATTGATAGCGCGGCAGCACCACCGGCAGCTCACTGTCGACGATGGTCGAGTTGATGCCCTGATAGAAGCGCGTATCGAGGCGCGTATAGGCACCCTGGCCGAAGCCTTCCACGTAGATCTGGCTGGTCAGCAGGTTGATGTCGCTGCCGAGATCGTGGCTGAGGTGAAAATCGTTGATGTAGGTGGAGGAGGAGGCGCGGTTGATGTTGAAGCCCCAGCGCCAGTTCTGGTCGTAGTCGAATTGCCCGTTCAGGTACAGCGTGCCCTGCGGGGAATTGTCCAGATAGCCCAGCGAGCCATCGGCGGTCAGGTAGCCGTTATTGAAGCGCCGGCGATAGCGCACATCCAGATTGGGCCCGGCGCGCGAGGTGATCATCGGCGTGAAGGTGGCGTCCGACTGGTCGTTGATCACCCAGTAATAAGGCTGCGCGAAGAAGGCGCCGATATGGGAGGAATAGCCGAAGGACGGGATCAGCAGGCCCGAAGCCCGCTTCACCGACGGATCGACGTGCCAGAAATAGGGGAAATAGGCGACCGGCACGCCGAGAATATCCATCGTCGCGTCGGTGTATTCGATCTTCTTGTGTTCCAGATCCTGCACGGCGGAAGCGGCGCGCAATTCCCATAGCGGCGGACGGTTGGGGTGCTTCGCGCAGATATTGCAGGTGGAATAGACGACCTTGCTGAGCTCGTTCAGCTTGCCCGCCTCGCGCCGCGCCCCGTTGGCGGCCAGCCGGCCATTCTGGGCGAGCAGGGCGCGCATGCCGCTGAGCACGCCATCCTTCATGCCCTGATCGAGCTCGGCGTAATCGGCGAACATCACCTCCCCGTCCGGGTCCTGCAGCACGACATGGCCATGGGCCGCGACCACGCCGGTGGTGCGGTCGAAGGTGATCGTATCGGCATGCAGCACGCGCCCGTTCTGCCATGCCTCGACATGGCCCGAAGCGGTCACCAGGCTGTGCGCCTGATCGTATTCGACGCGGTCGGCGGTGAAGGTAACCGGACCCTGGCTGCCTTTCACCGGGCTGGTGACGGCGTTGGGGCCGGCCGGTTTGCCGGACGCGGTGCCCGGGCTCTTGCGCGCGTTGCCGGGCGGGGGCGGGGTGGCCAGGGTGGAAGCGGCGATGGCGGATGCGTCCGGCGCCGCCGATGCCGCACCCGCCGCGCGCGCTGCCGCGCCAGGCAGGGGGGCGGCAAGCAGCAATATCGCCAGAATCCACCCCACGGGCATCGACCTGCGGGGCGGGCGCGTCCGCGCTGGGCGGCCTGCGATGCGGAACGGCGCCATGCTCAGCCGTCTTCCATATGCAGCAACAAGGCGATGGCCAGCATCAGCCCGGCCGCGGCTGGCGCCCAGGCGGCCAGCGCCACCGGCAGGGCGCCCGATTGGCCGAATTCCTCGGCGATCTTGGAGATCATGAACAGCGCGAAGCCGGCGGCAACACCGCCGCCCAGCATCTGTGCCACCCCGCCGCGCCGTGTCGGGCGCATCGAAAACCCGGCCGAGACCAGCGCCATGGTCGCCGCCAGCAGCGGCAATGCCAGCAACGCCTGGAAATGCAGCCGGTGGCGGATGGAGGAGAAGCCGGAACGGTTCAGCAGCGCGATGAACCCAGGCAGCGCCCAGACCGATAGCGTATCGGGCAGGGCGAAACTCTCCTGCACCCGCTTGACGGTCAGATCGGTGGGCAGATCGAGCGTGCCGGCCGGCATCGGGTTGCGGTCGGGGCGGATCACCTCGGCATCATGCAGCAGCCAGCGATGCGGGCTCAGCACCGCGTTCTGCGCCTGGATGCGCTCCAGGAAGCGATCCTGCCCGTCCAGGCGAAAAACGCTCACTTCCTGTGCCGTCAAGGTCTTGTTCTTCATGCGTACGCCATGCGCGTGCAGGATCGCGACGCCGTTGGGCGTCAGTTCGTGATCGGCCTGGCGCAGCCAGAGCTGGCCATCCTCGAGATCGAGCGGACCGCCGCCGACGCTGAGATAGGCATTTTCCATCTGTTCCGCCCGGGCCAGCATGACCGAGGAGATCGGGCTGCCCAGCGCCGTGGCGGCCACCCCCAGCAGGGCCGCGCACAGCACCGGCGCGGTCAGGAATTCCCAGGCCGAAACCCCGGCCGCGCGGGCGACGATCAGCTCTGACGAGCGGGTCAGCCGCCAGAAGGCCAGGACGCCGCCCACCAGCACCGCGAAAGGCAGCACCTGCATGGCGATATAAGGCAGGCGCAGCGCCGCGATCTCGGTCACGACGCCGAAGGTCGCGGCCGGCTTGGAAGCCGAGCGGCGCAGCAGCTCGATGAAGTCGAACAGCGCCACCAGCCCCGACAGGGATACCAGCATGGCCAGCACCCAGGCGCTGAACTGCCGGGCGATATACCATCCGAGCGTCAGGGCGAAATTCATGCCGGCACGCGCGTCCGCCGCAGCGCCGGTGCGCGCAGCTCCGGCCCGAACAGCATCCAGGCGGCGATCAGCCCGGGCAGCACCGCCTGCACCCAGATCAGCCAGAGCAGCGCATTGCTGCGTGCCGCCAGATTATCCGCCGCCAGCCCGGTCGCCAGCAGCGCGACCACGATGCCGACCGAGCCGAGCGGACGCAGCAGATTGCCGTGGCGCTGGAACTGCCCGCTCAGCACCGCGACCAGGGCCACCATGGCGTAGCTGAGGCAGGCCAGCGGCCCCGCCAGCCGTTTATGGGCCTCGGCCCGCCATTTCGGCGTATCGGCGGGGTTGGGCGTTTTGGTGTGCAGCAGGGAATAAAGCGATTGCTCGTTCATCTCCGGCGGGCGCACCCCGGTATCCTTGTTCACATCCGAGAGATCGAGCGTGTTTTCCTTGAAGGTCAGCACGTCGAGCCGCCCGGTGCGGCGGTCCAGCTCCTGGCGGGAGCCGTTTTCCAGCAGCACTTGCGGCCCGTTGGCGCCGCTGATCAGCCGCCCGCTTTCGGCCAGGATGGTGGCATGCGCGTTCGGATCGCGGGCATCGTCGATCAGGATGCCGTGCAGCGTGCCATTCGGCTCGCGGGAGCGGACATAGACGGTCAGCTTGTCCGAAACCGGGGTGAAGACCCCTTCCTGCAGCAGGAAGGCGGCGACCCGGTTGCGGATCTCCCACTGAAACGTGCGGAAATGCGCGAAGCTCGCCGGCACCACCCAGAGATTGAGGATGTAGCAGGCGATCGTCGCCAGCACCGCGACCGTCAGCGCCGGGCGCGCCAGGGTGAAGGAGGACAGGCCGGCGGCGCGCATCACCATCAATTCCCGGTCGCCGGCCAGGCGCTGATAGATGAACTGGATCACCACATAGGTGGTGATCGGCAGGATCACGGCAACGAAGCTGGGCACCAGCAATCCGGTCAGCTCCAGAAACACGCCGATCGACAGGCCGTGATCGACCACCAGCTGCACGAAACGCAGGCTTTGCGTCAGCCAGACAAAGGCGGTCAGCCCCAGCGTCACCGCGACCAGGGCAAGCAGAAGCTGGCGGAACAGGTACCGGTCGATCCGCGTGATCGAAATGCCGAGGCGCATGGCGGCAGGTGGCTTCCTTCGCCAGCGCTTGTCAAGCACGCCGGCAGACCGGGTTTGTTACAGTCGGTATCCCGCCCGGTTCAGGGCAGCACCTTGCCCGGGTTGAGCAGCCCGGCAGGATCGAGGGCGGCCTTGATCCGCTGCATCATGGCCAGTTCCGCCCCGCCGCGCCATTCCGCCATCATATAAGGTTTCAGGCGCCCGACCCCGTGCTCGGCCGAGAAGGAGCCGTCGAGGTCGCGCACCACCGCGTTGACCGCATCCATGATCTCATGATCGCAGGCCAGGAAGGCGGCGCCGTCCATATCCGGCGGCTGTTCCAGGTTGAAGTGGATATTGCCGTCGCCCATATGGCCGAACGGCACCGGGCGGACGCCCGGCAGCAGCGCCAGACAGGCCGCCGAGGCCCGCGCGATCAGCTCCGGCACGCGCGAGACCGGCACCGAGACGTCGTTCTTGATCGAGGCGCCTTCGCGCTTCTGCGCCTCCGAATGCTCCTCGCGCAGGCGCCAGATGGCGGCGCGCTGGGCCTCGCTTTCGGCGAGCGCCGCATCGGCGACCAGCCCATCCTCCATCGCCTGGCCGAGCACCGCCTCCAGGCTGGCGCGCAGCCCCGCTTCCGGGCGCGGGGTGGCGAGTTCGATCAGCACATAGTGATCGGCGGGCGCGGCCAGCGGCAGGCTGGCGCCGGGAATATGGCGCAGCACGAAGCCCATGCCGGGGCCGGACATGTATTCGAAGGCCTGGATCGCCGCCGGATCATGCGCCTGAAACCGCGCGAACAGGGCCAGCGCTGCCTCCACCGAGGCAACCGCGCAAAGGGCGACGGCCACCTCGCGCGGGCGCGGCACCAGCTTCAGCACGGCGGCGGTGATGATGCCGAGCGTGCCTTCGGCGCCGACGAACAACTGACGCAGGCAGTAGCCGGTATTGTCCTTGCGCAGCCGGCGCAGCCCGTTCCACACCGCCCCGTCGGCCAGCACCACCTCCAGCCCCAGCACCAGATCACGGGCATTGCCGTAGCGCACCGTGTTGTTGCCCCCGGCATTGGTGGCCAGCACGCCGCCGATCTGCGCCGTACCCTCCGAGGAGATCGAGAGCGGCAGCATGCAGCCCGCTGCGGCCGCCGCGTCCTGCGCGGCTTTCAGCGTGACCCCGGCATCGAGGGTCATGGTCATGTCCACCGGATCAACGGCGCGAATGGTGCGCATGCGGGCCAGGCTGAGCACGATCTGGCTGCCATCCTCGGCCGGCACCGCCCCGCCCACCATCGAGGTATTGCCGCCCTGCGGCACGATGGCGATCCGCGCCTTGGCTGCCAGCGCCATCACCTGGGCCAGTTCGGCGGTGTTTGCCGGGCGCACCACGGCCTGCGTGCGGCCCTGATAAAGGCGCCGCCAATCCTCGGCATAGGCGGCGGTATCGGCCGGATCGGTCAGCAGCCCGGCGGGGCCGACCCGCTGGGCGATGGCGGCAAGCAGTTCGGACATTTCGGCGGCAGGCATGGCGGCATCCTTCTTCCCCGGGCAAGATATCCGACGCCGGCCGGCGCGAGACAAGCGCCCGGCGGTCCCGGAGTTGCGCGCCGCGCGGCGGCGCGGGCGGGGGCGGCAAGCAGGCTCAGCCGGTTGGCGGCGAAGGACCGGACTGCGCGAGCGCGATCGCCGCGACGAAATTTTCCGCCTCGCCGATGGCCCATGCGGCTTTTTCCGATGTCACGGGCGCGGCCAGATAATCGGCTGTCAGGCGAAGCTCCTGCACACGATTGAAGGCGCGCCCATATGCGGCAGAGAGCACCCCGGTCTGCACCAGCCTCCGACCAAAGCGCGCGATCAGCCCGCCATGCGTCCTGGGAGGATCGTGCCCGATATCGGGGTCGGCCCAGGCCAGGGCCGCGATGGCCGCATCGAACATCGCATAATAGGCGCGGTTCGTGGCACCATCCGTATCGCCCGCTTCCAGCAGGATGCGGGCCGAGGCGAGCGCGGTCCGCGCCTTGTTCATGAGGTCCGGCCTCATCCGAGGCGAATGCCTTCGCGTTCGATCCTGCGCAGCAGCGCCGGGTTGGAAAACCGTTCCGGATGCGCGAGATCTTCCTCCCACAGCGGCAGTGCCTGGACCAGGATCCCGGTCTCCAGCAGTACGTCGAATGCCAGCCCGGCCATGTCGAGCTTCGCCTCGACGAGATCTCCGCGCTGGCCGCGGAGGAGGACGGCGAGGTCGAGGTCGCTATCTGCCCGGTGCTCGCCGCGCGCCCGCGATCCGAACAGGATCGACCCGGATACGTCATAGGTGCCGCGCAGCCGGTTCAGGAACGCGGCAATCGCACGGCGCTCGCCGCTTGCCGGGCGGGGTCGCGGATTGGCCGGCATGCTCCACCCTCCTGATGTTCGGATCCTGGCCTAACGTTGCATACTAGCAGCAGGCAGGCATGGCGGCATCCTTCTTCCCCGGGCAAGATATCCGACGCCGGCCGGCGCGAGACAAGCGCCCGGCGGCATGTGGGAGGGGGATCGGCGATGGCGGACGGATTGCTGGCGGGCGAGCGGGCTTTGGTGACCGGGGCGGGATCGGGGATCGGGCGGGGCATCGCCGCCGCCCTGGCGGCGGAGGGGGCGGCGGTTGCGATCAGCGATCTGCCCGCTTTGCGCGAGGCCGCCCTGGCTGCCGTGCCGGGGGCTGTGTTTCTGCCCGCCGACCTCGCCGATCGGGCCGCGCCGGGGGCCTTGTTCGCCGCCGCCGAGGCCGCGCTGGGCGGGGTGAGCATTCTGGTCCATTCCGCCGCGCCGCGCCGGGCGGAAAGCCAGACCGCGCTCGCCGTGACCGAGGCCGAGTGGGATGCGATGATCGACATCAATCTGCGTGCCGGCTTCGTGCTGGGCCGGGCGGCGGGGCGGGCGATGCGCGCCGCCGGGAAGGGCGGAAAAATGCTGTTCGTCACCTCCCTGCACGCCGAAACGCCGCGCAACCTGCCGCATTACAGCGCCGCCAAGGCGGGGCTGACCATGCTGACCCGCGAGCTTGCCCGCGCGCTTGCCCCGGACGGTATCCGGGTGAACGCGATCGCCCCGGGAGCCATTCCCGGCGGCGGCTTCGCGGCGGATGTGGAGGCATTCTCGCGCATCATTCCGATGCGTCGGCCCGGCACGGCGGCGGATATCGCCGGCATGGCGGTGGCGCTGCTCTGCGACCGCTTCAGCGGGTACGTGACCGGCACCACGGTGGCGGTGGATGGCGGGCTCGCGCTGTACAACTGGATTCCGGCGGCGGGGTAGGCAAGCCTGGGCCGGCGCGGCTATTTCTTCGCCCGCTTGACGAAGGCGATCTCCGCCGTCGCCAGCGTCACCCCCAGCTTGCTGAGGGTGGAGTAATCCACCGCCACATCGCCCGCCTCGCGCAGGCGCCAGTCATCGACCGCAACCGCGATCCGGCTGCCGCCGACCGGCAGCATCTGATCGAATTGCAGATGCCAGGCATTGCCGGCCTGCTCGGCATGGGCGGTGCCGAGCACGTCATTCGCGGTGCCGGTCCACTCTCCCTTGCCATGTTCGACGAAATGCCAGATGCGGTCCTGCGGCTTGCCGTCGCCCTGCGGGTAGGTGATGTGCTCGACAAGGGTCAGCGTGCGGCGTGCGCTGTCCCAATGCCCGACTTCATGGGCCCGGAACTGCGTTGCGATATGTCCGAAACGGTCGACCACGATGCCGTATCCGTCGACCGTGCCCACCATCCAGTCCGGCGGCGCCATGGATGGGCTGCCCTGGGCGAAATGTGCCACGCGGTTATTCGCGCAGCCGGCCAGGCCGAACAGAATCGCCGCCGCCGGCGCCGCAATCCGCATCGCCATCGCATTCTTCCCTGCATGCTTTGCCGCCGCGCGCCGCCGCAAGGCTGACGCCGGGGCGCATGCAGGGATTACGCGACAGCGGGGTGGACCGGATGCATCCCGCCTATCCCCGCGCCTTCATCGATCGAGAAACTGCACCCAAGGTTCGGGCAGCAGCGCATAGCCGGCCGGGCCGCGCACCAGATGGGCGAAGCCGGGGAAGTGCAGATGCATCCCGGCGACCAGCAGCCGGTCGCTCGCCACGCGGTCGAAGACGCGCTTACGGGTGGTTGCCGCCGCATCCGGGTCGGTATCGAAGGCGATGGTCACTTCCGGGCGCGGGATCTGGATTTCCGGCACATGCACCGTGTCGCCCCAGATCAGCAATTGTTCCTTGCCGGAGGCGATCAGATAGGCGCTGTGCCCGGGCGTATGGCCAGGCATCGGAATCGCGGTGACGCCGGGAAACACCTCCGTCTCCTTGGCGAAGCTGCGCATGCGGGCGCGATACGGCGCGATCTGCTCGCGCGCGCATTGGAAATAGAGCTTCTTCTCGCGCTCCGTCGCGCGCGCCATCGCGGCATCGTCCAGCCAGTGGCGCGGCTCGGCTTCATGCACCACCAGCTCGGCATTGGGAAAGAAGGGCGCGAAGCTGCGCGTATCCGACAGGCCGGCCGAATGATCGGGATGCATATGCGTCAGCAGCACCGCTTCCACATCATGCGGATCGATGCCGGCGGCCAGCAGGTTGCGGCGCAGGAAGCCGGAAGTCGGCGTCATATAGGTGCCGCAGCCGGTCTCGATCAGCGCCAGCCGCCCGGCGGAATGAATGGCGAAGCCGTTGACCGAGGTGCGCCGGCCGGGGCGGAAATTATCCGCCAGGATGCGCCCGGTCTCCTCCGGCGTGATGTTGCGCAGCACGTCGAGCGCACCGTCGAGAAAGCCGTCGCTCAAGGCGGTGACGACGATATCGCCGATGCGGCGGCGGTAAATGCCGGGGATCTGGGCTTTGGGCGCTTCGATCATGATGGATGCGTTCCTTCCGTGCCGGCCGGTCGCGGCGCTGCCGCGCGCGCCAGCCTGTCATTGATGGCCAATCCCAGGCCGCGCCCCGGCACTGCCATAGCGGCGATGGCGGTGCAGCCGGCCTGAAGTGCCGCGCGATCGAGGCTGCGCAGCCCCGCGAAAAGCCGCGCCGCCGCCTCGGTCAGGTCGCCCTCGGGGCTCAGATTGAACACCATGCGCGCGCCCGGCAAGGGCGGGCCGAAGGCCAGCAGCGCCTCATCCGAGCCGACCGCGCGCGCATCCAGGCGGAGCGGCAGCGACGGTGCGTAATGCGAGGACAGCATGCCCGGCGCGCGCGGGGCATTGTCATCGGACGTGTTGGCGATCGCGAGCGGGCCGATCGCCGCCTCGATCGCCTCACGCGGGATGCCGCCGGGGCGCAGCAGGCGCGGCGCGGCGCCGGTCAGGTCGAGCACCGTCGATTCCACCCCGACCGGGCAGGCGCCGCCTTCCAGCACCGCGTCGATCCGTCCGTACAGCCCTTCCAGCACATGCGCGGCGGTCGTCGGCGAGACGCGGCCGGAAGGATTGGCCGAAGGCGCGGCAACCGGGCGGCCGATGGCGCGCAGCAAGGCCCGCGCCCCGTCATGGGAGGGCACCCGCACGGCGAGCGACGGCAGGCCGGCGCCAGCGATCTCGGCGACCGGGCACGCTGCGGCGCGCGGCAGTACCAGCGTCAGCGCGCCGGGCCAGAAGGCGGCGGCCAGGCTGCGCGCCCGCGCATCGGCGGCGACATGGGCGAAGGCGGCGGCGGCGTCGGGGTAATGCGCGATCAGCGGATTGAAGCGCGGGCGGCCCTTGGCGGCGAAAATGCCCGCCACGGCGCGCGCATCGGTGGCATCGGCGCCCAGGCCATAGACGGTCTCCGTGGCGAAGGCGACCAGCCGGCCGCTGCCCAGCAGGGCGGCGGCACGGGCCCGTCCGGCGGGCGTATCCAGCAGATATTCGGTGGCGATCGGCATGAAGCGGTGATAGCGCGGCGATCCGGGATGGGAAAGCAAGCCCGGTGCCGCCGCGCCTTCTCTCCCGCTCCATGGCAAAGCGGGGCCGGGCTGCTACACTCGGCGACCAATCCGCTTTGGGAGTGCTGCCCGCCATGCTCGACATCGTGTTCGCCAAATCCGGCCTGCCCCGCCAGGGCGCGCTCGCGCTGCTGCTGGCCGAGAACGAGCCGCGCGCCGACCTTGCCGAGGAAGCCGATGCGGCGACCGGCGGTGCCCTGACGCGGGGGCTGGAGGTGGCGCATTTCACCGCCGGGCGCGGCAAGACCTGCACGCTGCTGGCACCCGGCGCGGGCCTCTCGCGCATCGTCGCGGTCGGGCTTGGCAAGGCTTCCGATCTGTCGGCCCTGGTGCTGGAGCGGGCGGGCGGCACTGCGGCGGCCGCCCTCGCCGGTGAAAGCCAGGCGGCCATCGATGCGGCCGGCATGACCGCCGAGCAGGCGGTCTCGGTCGCGCTCGGGGCGGTGCTGCGCAGCTATCGCTTCGATCGCTACCGCACCACCGAAAAGCCGGAGGACAAGCCCAAGCTGCATAAGCTCACCGTGCTGACCGGCGATCCCGCCCGCGCCCGTGCCGCCTGGGGTGCGGCCCAGGCCGTGGCCGAGGGCGTGTTCCTCAGCCGCGATCTGGCGAGCGAGCCGCCCAACGTGCTGAACCCGGCGGAGATGGCCGATCGCTGTCGCAAACTCACCGCGCTCGGCCTGTCGGTGGAGGTGCTCGGCCCGAAGGAGATGGGCAAGCTCGGCTTCGGCGCGCTGCTGGGCGTCGCGCAGGGCAGCGTGAACGAGCCGCGCATGGTGGTGATGCAGTGGCACGGCGCGCCCAAGCCCGCCAAGGCGGGCAGCGGCAAGCGCGCCAAGACCAGCCAGCCTTTGGCCTTCATCGGCAAGGGCGTGACCTTCGACACGGGCGGCATCAGCATCAAGCCGGCCGGCGGGATGGAGGACATGAAATGGGACATGGCCGGCGCCGGCACGGTGATCGGGCTGATGGCCGCCCTTGCCGGGCGCAAGGCGAAACTGGATGCGGTCGGGCTGGTCGGGCTGGTCGAGAACATGCCCTCCGGCAATGCCCAGCGTCCGGGCGATGTCGTGAAATCCTATTCCGGCCAGACCGTGGAGGTTATCAACACCGACGCCGAGGGCCGGCTGGTGCTGGCCGATGTCATCACCTACTGCATCAAGAAATACGATCCGCGCTTCATGGTCGATCTGGCGACCCTGACCGGGGCGATCATCATCGCGCTGGGCCATGAACATGCCGGCCTGTTCAGCAATGACGACACCCTGGCCGCGCAGCTTCTGGAAGCCGGCACGGAAAGCGGCGAGAAGCTGTGGCGCATGCCGCTGGACGAGGCCTATGACCGCCAGCTGCGCTCCGACATTGCCGACATGAAGAATGTCGGTGGCCGCCCGGGCGGCTCGATCACCGCCGCGCAGTTCATCCAGCGCTTCGTCGCCGGCCGTCCCTGGGCGCATCTCGATATCGCCGGCACCGCCTGGAGCGGCAAGGACACCCCCACCGTGCCCAAGGGCGCCACCGCTTTCGGGGTGCGCCTGCTGGATCGGCTGGTCGCGCGCCATTTCGAAAGCTGAGCGCGCCGTGGCGGCGCTCTCGCTCGGCACCGCGCCGCCACCGGGCGCGGCCTTGGCCTTGGCGGTTCGGCCGGGCGCGATCCCGGCCGAGCTGGCAGCGGCGGCTCGCGCCGCGCGCTGCACCGGCGCGGCGGGAGAGAGCGCCGTGCTGGTGGGGCCGGAGCGTGTCACCGTGCTGGTCGGGTTGGGCGT
>JAGWRU010000103.1 GCA_028869595.1 Rhodospirillales bacterium | reverse complement strand
TGTCGATGTCATAGCGCGTGGTGCGGCGGCTGCCGTCGTTACGCGGTTCGGCTTCGATGGTGATCGCCTGCGCCGGGCAGATCGCCTCGCACAGCTTGCAGGCGATGCAGCGCTCCTCGCCGTTCGGATAGCGGCGCAGCGCGTGCTCGCCCTTGAAGCGCGGGCTGATCGGCCCTTTCTCGTACGGGTAGTTGATCGTCACCTTGGGCTTGAAGAAATACCGCAGCGTCAGCGCCATGCCGGCGACAAGCTCGCCAAGCAGCAGGCTGCGCGCGGAGCGGTCCAGGAACGCCATGCCTCAGGCTCCTTTTCGCGGCGCGGTGTGGGCCGGACGGGCCGGTCGATCGGAGGGGAGAAACAGCTCAGACATGATGCGGCAGCCATCCGAATGCCATCAGCGCACCGGCGGTCAGCACCAGCCAGCCCAGCGATAGCGGTAGGAACACTTTCCAGCCCAGCCGCATCAACTGGTCATAGCGGTAGCGCGGGAAGGTGGCGCGCACCCACAGGAAGCCGAACAGCACCACCATCACCTTCAGGATGAACCAGATCGGCCCCGGCACCCAGGTGAAAGGCGCCAGCCCGAACGGCGCCAGCCAGCCGCCCAGAAACAGGATGGTGGTCATCGCGCTCATGAGGATCATGTTCGCGTATTCGCCCAGGAAGAACAGGGCGAAGGACATTGAGCTGTATTCGACGAAGAAGCCGGCCACGATCTCGCTTTCGCCTTCCGGCAGATCGAAGGGCGACCGGTTGGTCTCGGCCAGCGTCGAGATGAAGAAGATGATGAACATCGGAAACAGCGGCAGGCAGAACCAGATATGCTTCTGCGCCAGCACGATGTCGTTCAGGTTCAGACTGCCGACGCAGAGCAGCACCGTCACCAATACGAAGCCCATCGACACTTCGTAGGAGACCATCTGCGCCGCACTGCGCATCGCCCCCATGAAGGCGTATTTCGAATTGCTCGCCCAGCCGGCGATGATGATGCCGTAGACGCCGAGCGAGGAGATCGCAAACAGATACAGGATGCCGACATTGATCTTGGCGATCGCCCAGCCATCGTTCACCGGGATCACCGCCCAGGCGAGCATGGCGAGGGCGAAGGTCAGCATCGGCGCCAGCAGGAACAGGACGCGATTGGCCCCGGTCGGGATCACCGTCTCCTTGGTGATCATCTTCAACGCATCGGCGAAAGGCTGGAACAGGCCGAACGGGCCGACCACGTTGGGGCCTTTGCGCATCTGAATCGCCGCCAGCACCTTGCGCTCGGCATAGGTCAGATAAGCGACCAGGATCAGCAGCGGCACCAGCAAAGCCAGCGCCTCGGCAAAGGTCAGGATGACCTGGCCGGCAGGGGTGAGGAAGAATGCGGGCATCGTCTACTCCGCCGCCGCGCGGGGTTGGGCGAGCAATGCGGGGCTCGCGATTTCCTGCGTGCAGGCTGCCATGGTGGCACTCGCCCGGCTGATCGGGTCGGTCTGGTAGTAATTCCCGATCGCCTCGCCGAACGCAGCCGCGCCGACCGCGCCGGCATCGCCGCGGGGCCCGGTATGATCGGAGCAGCCGAAGCGCGGCAGGAATCCGACCCGGGAGAATACCGGGTTGACCTGCGCAAGCCGCGCGCGCAGCGCCTCCAGATCGTCATAGGGCAAGGTCTTGCCGATCACTTCGCTGAAGGCGCGCAGGATCTTCCAGTCGGGCCGCGCCTCGCCGGGCGGGAATACCGCCATGAAGCCGCGCTGCACCCGGCCCTCGGTGTTCACATAGGTGCCGTTCTTTTCGGTATAGGCAGCGCCCGGCAGGATCACATCCGCCCGCGCCGCGCCGCGATCGCCATGATGGCCCTGATAGACCACGAAGGTGGAAGCCGGGATGCGGGCGGCTTCGATCTCATCGGCGCCGAGCAGCCACAGCACCTCCATCGAACCGTCCAGCATGGCGGCCACATCGCGCCCGCCCGGCCCCGGCACGAAGCCGAGATCAAGACCGCCGACCCGCGCCGCCGCATGATGCAGCACATTGAAGCCGTGCCAGTCAGAGGCCAGCGCGCCGACCGAAACGGCCAATTGCCAGGCCGCGGCCAGCACCGCCGCGCCATCGGCCCGCGCCAGCGCCGCCTGGCCGAGAATGATCATCGGCTTCTTCGCCGCGGCGAGCACACCAGCGAATCCCTCGCCGCCCTGGCCGAGCGCGGCAATCGCCTGCGGCCCTTCGCCGAGCCGCGCCACCTTATAGGTCAGATCGACCGGCGCGCCGATCACGCCCACCTGCAGCCCGCCCATCAGGAAGCGCTTGCGGATGCGCGCATTCAGCACCGGCGCCTCGCGCCGCGGATTGGTGCCGATCAGCAGGATCGCGTCCGCCTCCTCGATCCCGGCGATCGAGGAGTTAAAGCAATAGAAATCCCGCCGGCCGATATCCAGCTTCGCCCCGTCCTGGCGGCAATCCAGATTGGCCGAGCCCAGCGCGCCCATCAGATCCTTCAGCGCCAGCATGCTTTCGGCATCGCAGAGATCGCCGGCGATCGCGCCGATCTTCGCCCCCGCCACGCCATGCATGCGCCGGGCGATGGCGCCGAACGCCTCCTCCCAGCTCGCCGGACGGAGCTTGCCGTTCTCGCGCAGCCAGGGCCGGTCGAGCCGGCGGCGCTTCAGCCCGTCGAGTGCGAAGCGCGATTTATCGCCCAGCCATTCCTCGTTCACATCCTCGTTCAGGCGCGGCAGGATGCGCAGCACTTCCGGCCCGCGCGCATCGACGCGGATATTGGTGCCAACCGCATCCAGCACATCGATGCTGTCGGTCTTGGTCAGCTCCCAAGGCCGCGCGACAAAGGCATAAGGCTTGGAGGTCAGCGCGCCGACCGGGCAGAGATCGATGATGTTGCCCGAAAGTTCGGAGCCCAGCGCCTTTTCGACATAGGTGCCGACCTCCATGTTCTCGCCGCGCGCGGTGGCGCCGAGATCGGGCACGCCGGCCACTTCGGTGATGAAGCGGATGCAGCGCGTGCAATGGATGCAGCGCGTCATCACCGTCTTCACCAGCGGGCCGAGATCCTTGTCGTTCACCGCGCGCTTATTCTCCTCGTAGCGCGAGTGATCGGAGCCATAGCCCATCGCCTGATCCTGCAGATCGCATTCGCCGCCCTGATCGCAGATCGGGCAATCGAGCGGATGGTTGATCAGCAGGAATTCCATCACGCCCCGGCGCGCGGCGCGCACCATCGGGCTGTCGGTATGCACCACCATGCCATCCGCCACCGGATAGGCGCAGGAGGCGAAGGGCTTGGGCGGCGCCTTCTCGATCTCGACCAGGCACATGCGGCAATTGCCTGCCACCGAAAGCCGTTCGTGGTAGCAGAAGCGCGGCACTTCCTTGCCCGCCGCCTCGCAGGCCTGCAGCACATTGGAACCGTTCGGGACCTCGACCTCGATCCCGTCGATCGTGACTTTTGCCATGGCTCTACTCCGCCGCCATTGCCGGTACGGCGGGCGCTGCATGGGCAGCCTTGTAAGCGGCGATACGCTCTTCCATCACCGGGCGGAAATGGCGGATCAGCCCCTGGATCGGCCAGGCCGCCGCATCGCCCAGGGCGCAGATCGTGTGGCCTTCCACCTGCTTCGTCACCTGTTCCAGCGTGTCGATTTCGGAAAGCTCCGCCCGGCCCTGCACCATGCGGTTCATCACCCGCATCATCCAGCCCGTGCCTTCGCGGCAGGGCGTGCACTGGCCGCAGCTTTCATGCTTGTAGAACTGGCTGAGCCGCGCGATGGCGCGGATGACGTCGGTGGATTTATCCATCACCATCACCGCCGCCGTGCCGAGCCCGCTGCGTACTTCGCGCAGACTGTCGAAATCCATCAGCACGTCGTCGCAGATGGATTTGGGCAGCAGCGGCACGCTGGCTCCGCCGGGAATCACCGCCAGAAGATTATCCCAGCCGCCACGCACGCCGCCGGCATGCTTCTCGATCAGCTCGCGCAGCGGAATGCCGAGTTCCTCCTCGACATTGCAGGGCTTGTTCACATGGCCGGAAATGCAGAACACCTTGGGCCCGGCATTCTTCGGCCGGCCGATGGCCGAGAACCAGCTCGCGCCACGGCGCAGAATGGTCGGCGCCACCGCGATGCTTTCGACATTGTTCACCGTGGTCGGGCAGCCGTACAGCCCGACGCCGGCGGGAAAGGGCGGCTTCAGGCGCGGCATGCCCTTCTTGCCTTCCAGACTTTCCAGCAGCGCGGTTTCCTCGCCGCAGATATAGGCGCCGGCGCCGCGATGGACGTAGCAGTCGAAATCCCAGCCCGACCCGCAGGCATTGCGCCCGATCAGCCCGGCCTCGTAGGCCTGGTCGATGGCCGCCTGCAACACCACGGCCTCGTTATAGAATTCGCCGCGGATATAGATGTAGGCGGCATGCGCGCCCATGGCGAAGGACGCGATCAGGCAACCCTCGATCAGCTTGTGCGGGTCGTGGCGGATGATGTCGCGATCCTTGCAGGTGCCCGGCTCGCTCTCATCGGCGTTGACCACCAGATAGGCCGGCCGGCCATCGCTTTCCTTCGGCATGAAGGACCATTTCAGCCCGGTCGGAAACCCCGCCCCGCCGCGCCCGCGCAGACCGGAGGCTTTCATCTCCTCGATGATCGCCTCGCGGCCGCGTGCCAGGATCGCCTTGGTGCCGTCCCAGTCACCGCGCGCTTGCGCGCCTTTCAGCGACCAGTCATGGATGCCGTAGAGATTGGTGAAGATGCGGTCCTTGTCGCTGAGCATCGCGCTATTCCCCGCTTCCCGGTGGCACCGGCAGTTCGAGCAAGGTCATCGGCCCACCCTCGGGCGCGGAAGTCTGCCGCCCCGTGGTGCTGCCCGCCGGCGGCGGCGCGCCGCGCTGCAGCGCTTCCAGCAGTGCCACGGTACGCTCCGCGTCCAGGTCTTCGTAGAAATCATCGTTCACCTGCAGCACCGGCGCATTCACGCAGGCACCGACGCATTCCACCTCGGTCATGGTGAACTGCCCGTCCTCGCTGGTTTCGCCCCAGCCCTTGATGCCGGTGAATTTGCGACAGGCCGCCGTCACCTCGTCCGAGCCGCGCAGCCAGCACGGCGTCGTGGTGCAGACCTGCAGATGCCATGTGCCGACCGGCTTGGTGTTGAACATCAGATAGAAGGTCGCGACCTCGTAGACGCGGATCGGCGCGATCTCCAACCGATTGGCGATCACATCCATCGCCACACGCGGCACCCAGGCGCTGCCGGTGGTGCGCTTCATCTGGCGCTGGGCGATATCCAGCAGCGGGATGGTGCCACTGGCTTTGCGGCTTTCGGGATAGCGCGCCAGCACCTTGGCGATCAGCGCATCGCTTTCCGCGTCGAAGGCGAATTCAGTGGGTTCGGTCATCGTGGAAGCGGTCATGCTGGGGGCCGTGCTCATCGATCGATCTCGCCGAACACGACGTCGAGCGATCCGATGACCGCCACGCAATCGGCCAGCATGTGCCGTTTCGACATCATCTCCACCGCTTGCAGGAAGGCAAAGCCGGTCGAGCGGATCTTGCAGCGATAGGGGCGGCTGCTGCCATCGGCGACCAGATAGACGCCGAATTCCCCTTTCGGGCTCTCCACCGCCGTGTAGGTGGCGCCCGCCGGCACGTGATAGCCCTCGGTGTAAAGCTTGAAGTGATGGATCAGAGCTTCCATCGACCGCTTCATGTCGGCGCGCGAGGGCGGGGAGAATTTCCGATCCTGCACTTTCACCGGCCCGGGCTTCATCTTGGCCAGGCATTGATGGATGATCCGCAGGCTTTCCCGCATCTCCGCCAGGCGCACCAGATAGCGGTCGTAGCAATCCCCGTTGCGCCCCACCGCAACGTCGAAATCGACCTCGGCGTATTTGTCATAGGGCTGCGAGCGGCGCAGATCCCAGGCAACGCCGCTGGCGCGCAGCGCCGGGCCGGAGAAGCCATAGCCCAGCGCATCCTCGGGCGAGATAATGCCGATATCGACGGTGCGCTGCTTCCAGATGCGGTTGGAGGTCAGCAGGGTTTCCAGATCGGTCAGGAATTTGGGAAATGTCTCGGCCCAGGCGGCGATCTTGTCGGTCAGGCCGGCCGGCAGATCCTTCGCCACCCCACCGGGGCGGAAATAATTCGCATGCAGCCGCGCCCCCGAGGCGGCCTCATGGAATTCCATCAGCTTCTCACGCTCCTCGAAGCCCCACAGGCTGGGCGTGATGGCGCCGACATCCAGCGCATAGGTCGTCACGTTGAGCAGGTGATTGAGGATGCGGGTGATCTCGGCGAACAGCGTGCGGATCCACTGCCCGCGCTCCGGCACGATGATGCCCAGCAGCTTTTCCGTGGCCAGCGCGAAGGCGTGCTCCTCGCACATCGGCGAGACGTAATCGAGCCGGTCGAAATAGGGCAGCGCCTGCATATAGGTCTTGTATTCGATCAGCTTCTCGGTGCCGCGATGCAGCAGGCCGATATGCGGATCGGCGCGCTCGATCACCTCGCCATCCATTTCCAGCACCAGGCGCAGCACGCCATGCGCGGCCGGATGCTGCGGACCGAAATTCAGCGCGTGGCTGTCGATCTCGATGGTGCGCTTGCCCGTCGCTGCGGGCATCACTGCCGGATCGCTCATGCGCCCTTCCCTTCATCCGCCAGCCTGCGCGCCATCTCGGCGGCACGTTCCTGGTAGACTTTCTCATCGCCCGGCAGGGTGGTCATCGCTTCCCATGGGCTTTCGAAGTCGAAGCGGCGGAAATCCTGGGTCAGCTTCACTTCGTCATAGACCACCGATTTGCGCTCCTCGTCATAGCGCAGCTCGACATAGCCGCTCAGCGGGAAATCCTTGCGCAGCGGATGCCCCTCGAAGCCGTAATCGGTCAGGATACGACGCAGATCGGGCTGGCCGGAAAACACGATGCCGAACAAATCCCACGCCTCGCGCTCCCACCAGGTGCAGGCGGGCCAGACCGTATGGGTGGAGGGAACCGGCGTTGCCGCATCGGTTGCCACGATCACCCGAAGACGCTGATTATGCGTCACCGACAGCAGGTTGTACACCACATCGAAACGCGGCACGCGCTGCGGCCAGTCGACACCGCACAGATCCATCATCTGCTGAAACGCGAAGCGCGGATCGTCGCGCAGCGTGGTCATGGTGGCCACCAGCGTATCGCGCGCCGCTTCGGCCACCACCTCGCCCTTTTCGATGCGGATCGCCGAAAGCCCGGCGACATCCGCCAGGGCGGCGACGAGCATCTCAGCCTTGCCGAGGGTTTCTGCCTGTTCAGCCACGGAGGATGGTCCCCGTGCGGCGGATCTTCTTCTGCAACTGCATGATCCCGTACACCAGCGCCTCCGCCGTGGGCGGGCAGCCAGGGACGTAGATATCCACCGGCACCACGCGGTCGCAGCCGCGCACCACGGAATAGGAATAATGATAGTAGCCGCCGCCATTGGCGCAGCTGCCCATCGAGATCACGTAGCGCGGCTCGGCCATCTGGTCGTAGACCTTGCGCAATGCCGGCGCCATCTTGTTTGTCAAAGTCCCGGCGACGATCATCACGTCCGACTGGCGCGGGCTGGCGCGCGGCACGACGCCGA
>JAGWRU010000102.1 GCA_028869595.1 Rhodospirillales bacterium | reverse complement strand
GGTCCTTGAATTCGTCATATTGCCGCTTGCGCTCGTATTCGCGCACGCGCTGCACGATCACCTGCTTGGCGGTCTGCGCGGCGATGCGGCCGAAATCGATCGGCGGCAGCGGATCGACGATGAAATCGCCGATCGCCTTTTCCGGGAACAGCTTGCGCGCCACGGCGGCGGGCATCTGGGTTTCCTCGTTCTCCACCGCCTCGACGATTTCCGTCCAGCGCGACAGGCGGACATCGCCGCTCTTGCGGTCGATGGTGGCGCGGATGTCCTTCTCATGGCCGTATTTGGCGCGGCCGGCCTTCTGGATGGCCTGCTCCATCGCCTCCAGCACTTCCTCGCGGTCGATATTCTTCTCGCGCGCGACGGCGTCGGCGACCAGCAGCAATTCGGGGCGGGCGACAGCGGTATCCATGGCGGCCTCTCAGTGGGTCTGGTGGGGCGGCGGGGCGGCGGTGGCCGCGATCAAATCATCGGTCAGCACAAGCTGGGCACGGCGGATCATGCCGAGCGGCAGTGCCACCTCCGTGCCATCGTCGAGGCGCAGCCGCGCGGCATCCTCTCCCGCGCCCAGCACCATCCCGGCAAACCGCTTGCGCCCGTCGAGCAGATCGGCGAGCTCGACCTTGGCGCGATGGCCGGCGAAGCGGTTCCAATCCTTCACCCGGGTCAGCGGACGATCGATCCCGGCGGAGCTGACTTCCAGCGTCCAGGCGCCGGGAATCGGGTCCTCGACATCCAGCACGGCGCTGATCGCATGACTGATCGCCTCGCAATCCTCCACCCCGATCAGCGTGCCGTCGGCGCGGTCGGCCATCACCTGCACCGTGGGCCGCTCGCGCCCGAGGATCTGCACGCGCACCAGCTCATAGCCCATGGCGGTCAGCGTCGGCACGATCATCGTGGCCAGCATCGCTTCCAGCCCGGTGCGTTGAATCGCGGCATCAGTGGGGGCACGGTCTTCGGTCAATGACGCATTCCTGTTCCGCTTCGGCCCGGCCTTTTGTGCGTCCGCCGGGTTCGGCGACGGAAGCAAACAAAAAAGGCGGCCGGTTAAGGCCACCCCCCAAACCGGCGGAGAATGTAACGAGAAGCTGCTCATGTAGACCCCGGCGCACCGATTTGCAAGCCGCAGGCTTCGCCGCGCGTTAACCCGGACGCGCCAGAGTGCCGCCATGTCCCCTTCCTCCCGGCTTGCCACGCTCGACGGATTGCGCGGTCTGCTCGCGGTCTATGTGCTCGCCTCGCATCTGCTGCCCTTCGCCGCCCTGCCCGCGCCGCTCGCCCCGCTGGTCCGCGCCTTCTCCCATGGCGGGGCGGCGGTCGATGTCTTCTTCGCCCTGTCCGGCCTGGTCATCGCCCGTTCTCTGGCGCGGTTCGACTATCGCGCCCTGCCCTTCCTCGCCGCGCGCATCCGCCGGCTCTACCCCGCCTATCTGCCGGTGCTGGCGTTGGCGGTCGCGATCCAGCCGCTCGCCACGGGCTTTGCGCGCATGCCCTGGATCGCCCCGGGGAGCGCGGCGTACAGCATCTGGTCGGGCGGCTGGGCCGATGGCGCCTGGATCGACGTCGCGCTGCATCTGTGCCTGGCGCATGGGCTGGTCCCAGCCGCGCTCGGCCCGGATCGCTGGGTCGCCCTGCTGGGCGCGGCCTGGAGCCTGAGCGCGGAGGCGCAATTCTACCTCCTCGCCATCTGCCTGAGCCGCCGCCACCGCGCCCCGCCCGCCGCCCATGCGCTGCTGGCCCTCGCTCTTGCCGCCCTGCTCTGGCGCCATGCCGCGCCGCCCGGCTGGCAGTTCAGCCGCGCTTTTCTGCCCGAGCGGGCGCAATATTTCGCCCTCGGTCTGGCCGGCGCCGCGCTGCTCGCGGCCGATGGGGGGTGGCGGCGCTACGCGGCGGTGCTGGCCGCAGCATCGGCGCTGTGCTGGGCGCATCAGGGCGGGGCGGGGCTTGCCGCGCCGCTGGTCTGGACGCTCGCCCTCGCCCTGGAAGCCGTGCCGGGCGCGGCAATTCTGGCGCCGCTGCGCCGGATTCTGCGCAGCCGCGCGGCGCAGTGGCTGGGGGCGATCTCCTACCCGCTCTATCTGGTGAACGAGCCGGCGCAGAAACTGCTCGGGCTGGCGCTGGCGCGGCTGGCGGCGGGAAACGGGGCGATCTTCACGGCGTTCTGGCTGCCGCTTGGCATTACCGTGCCGGTGGCGCTCGCCTGGGTGCTGCATCGCGGGGTGGAGGCGCCGATCCAGGCCGCGCCGCGCCGGCGCCCAGCGGCTATGTCGGCCGATCCGGCCGGCGGATGAAGCGCCAGTATAAAGGCTGGCGGCCGGCGGCGATCGCCTTGGCCTCGTAGCGCGTCGGCGCCCAGCCCGCGGGCCGCTGCGCCGAGGGCGGCGGCGCATCGAAACGATCCTGCGCGCCCATCACCGCGCCAACCCAGGCCTGATAGGTCGGATCATCGCTCGCCACCCGCCATTCCGCGCCCGGAGCCAGCACCCGGGCGAGTTCGCCCAGCATGGCGGGATGCACGAAGCGCCGCTTGGCATGGCGGGCCTTGGGCCAGGGATCGGGGAAATTCAGCACCAGCCCGGACAGCGCCCGATCGGGCAAGGCGCGCAGCAACAGCCGCGCATCCTCGATCCACAGGCGCAGATTGGCCGGCAGCGGCGCATCCGCCTCGCCGCCCTCGGGCACCAGGCGCGACAGCAGCGAGCAGACGCCGTTCAGAAACACCTCCGCCGCGATCAGGGCGCGGTCGGGATGCGCGGCGGCGAACGCCTCGGCATGCTCGCCGCCGCCGAAGCCCACCTCCAGCCACACGGCAGCGACGGGCGGGGAGAAAGCCTGCGCCGGCTGCGCTGCCGCATCGGGCGGAAAGGCCAGGCGTGGCAGCGTGACATCGAGCAGGCGCTGCTGGCGGGCGCGCAGCCGGTGCAGGCTGGCGCGCCCGTACAGCCGGTCGGGCGGCGGTTTGACCGCGCCCGGATCGATGGCCACGGCGCCGATCAGCGGCCCAACGCCGCCTTCAGCCCCGGAACCAGATCGGTGCGCTCCCAAGTGAAGGTGCCCTTCTGCTCGTCGGGGATACGGCCGAAATGCCCATAGGCGGAAGTCGGCACATAGATCGGGCGGTTGAGCTTCAGATGCTCACGAATGCCGCGCGGCGTCAGATCGACCAGTTCGCGCAGCGCCCGTTCCAGCCGCGCCTCATCCACATCCTTGCCGGTGCCGTGCAGATCGACATAGACCGACAGCGGATGCGACACGCCGATCGCGTAGCTGATCTGCAGCGTGCAGCGATCGGCCAGCCCCGCCGCGACGACGTTCTTGGCCAGATAGCGGCAGACATAGGCGGCCGAGCGATCGACCTTGGTCGGGTCCTTGCCCGAGAAGGCGCCGCCGCCATGCGGCGCGGCCCCGCCATAGGTGTCGACGATGATCTTGCGCCCGGTCAGGCCGCAATCGCCATCCGGCCCGCCAATCACGAAATTGCCGGTCGGGTTCACATAGAATTCCTGCTCCGTCGGCATCCAGCCATCGGGCAGCACCTCGGCCACCAGCGGCGTCAGGCGGCGCTTGATCTCCGCCTGCTCCATGCCTTCGACATGCTGGGTGGAAAGGACGACGCTGGTCGCCCCCACCGGCTTGCCGTCGACATAGCGCAGCGTGACCTGGCTTTTCGCATCCGGCAGCAGCCCGGCGACACGCGCATCACCGGAACGCCGCAACTCGCTGATGCGGCGCAAAATGGCGTGCGAGTAAAACAGCGGCGCCGGCATCAGCTCCGGCGTTTCGCGGCAGGCATAGCCGAACATGATGCCCTGATCGCCGGCACCTTCGTCCTTGTTGCCCTCGGCATCGACGCCCACCGCGATATCGGAGGATTGCGAGTGCAGATGCACCGCGATCTCCGCGTTGCGCCAGGAGAAGCCGGCCTGATCATAGCCGATATCCTGGATCGCCATGCGTGCGAGATGCGCCAGATATTCGTGCGAGATACTGTCCGGCCCGCGGGTTTCGCCGGCCAGCACGACGCGGTTGGTGGTCACCAGCGTCTCGCAGGCGACGCGCGCATAGGGATCGGCGGCCAGATACGCGTCCAGCACCGTATCGCTCAACCGGTCGGCGACCTTGTCGGGATGGCCTTCGGACACCGATTCCGAGGTGAACAGAAATTCGCCCTTGTCGCGCATCGGCACTCTCGTTCGGTTGGGAAGGCGATTGGAGGGAGGAAGAATCTGGCGGGTTTAGTGGCGGAAACTGCGGGGGGGGTCAAGCCGGGACCGGCCCGTGCGCGAATCGTTTGACCGACGCGGCGGAACCAATATAGAACGCCTGAAGGTTGCCGATTTGTTCCGCATAGCCCCCATCATGCCGCGCATGACGGCGCGGCAGGAAAGGATGGTTCCGGATGCTGACGCGCAAGCAGCACGAACTGCTTCTGTTCATCGACAAGCATCTGCGCGAGACCGGCTTCTCGCCGAGTTTCGAGGAGATGAAGGAGGCGCTCGATCTCAAGAGCAAATCCGGCATCCACCGCCTGATCTCGGCGCTGGAGGAGCGCGGCTTTCTCGCCCGCCGCCACCACCGCGCCCGCGCGCTGGAAGTGGTCCGCCTGCCCGGCGATGCCACGCCGCCGCTCCTCTCGCCGGTTTTGGTATCCGATTCCGCCAGCCCCCAGCCGGGAGACGCGGCTTTTGCCCCCAACGTCATCCGCGGCGATTTCTCCCCCCGCCTATCCGGTGTGCGCGCGGCCAGCGATGCCGGCGCCATCGCCCTGCCGCTCTATGGCCGCATCGCCGCCGGCCTGCCGATCGAGGCATTGCGCGATACCGGCGCGGAAATCGAAGTGCCGCTCGCGATGCTCGGTGGCGGCGATCACTACGCGCTGGAAGTCGCCGGCGATTCGATGGTGGAGGCCGGGATCCTGGACGGCGATACCGTCATCATCCGCCGTGGCGAGGGCGCGGAGAACGGCCAGATCGTCGTCGCGCTGATCGACGAGATGGAGGTGACGCTCAAGCGCCTGCGCCGGCGGGGCAACACGATTGCGCTGGAACCGGCCAATATCCGCCACGAGACGCGGATTTTCCCGGGCGAGCGGGTGAAGGTACAGGGCCGGCTGGTCGGATTGCTGCGCCGCTACTGAGGCCGCCCGATCAGCCCGCCTCCTCCAGCTCGGTGCTCAGCGCACGCAGTTCCGCCGTATGCGGATGCGCGACGCGCCCGGCGCGCAGATCGGCGGCACTGAGCTGCTCGACCATCTCGCCGCCCTGCATCACGCCGATCCATGGGCAGAGATGGGCGACCACGGCCAGATTATGGGTCACCATCAGATAGGTCAGGCCGCGCGCCGCCTGCAGATCGGCGAGCAGATTGAGCACCTCCGCCTGTACTGAAACATCAAGCGCCGAAGTCGGCTCGTCCAGTAGCAGCACTTCCGGCCCGGTGATCAGCGCGCGCGCGATCGCGACACGCTGGCGCTGCCCGCCCGATAGCTGGTGGGGATAGCGGAAGCGCGCGCTGGCCGGCAGCCCCACCTCCTCCAGCGCGCGGCGGATGCGCGCATCGATCCCGTCCATCGCCTGGATCTGCAGTGGCTCGGCAAGCTGGCGGTCGATGGTCTGGCGCGGATGCAGCGAGCCATACGGGTCCTGAAACACCATCTGGCAGCGGCGGAAGAAATCGCGCGCGCGCCGCCGTCCCAGCGCCTGGCCATCCAGCGCCATCGCCCCGCTCCAATCCGGGGCGAGGCCGGCAAAGGCACGCAGAATGGTCGATTTGCCCGAACCGCTCTCGCCCACCATGCCGAAACTCGCGCCACGCGCCACGCTGAAGGAGACGCCGTGCACGACCTCGCGCGCACCGAAGCGCACCCGCAGCCCGTCTATGGCAATCATCGGGGCTGCCATCTCAGCCCTCCCATGCCGGATCGCGCTTCAACACCGATAAGCGATCCTTGGGATGGATGAGCGAGGGCAGGCAATCAAGCAGACCACGCGTGTAGGGATGCTGCGCCGCAGACAGGTTGGCGGCGCGCAACTCCTCCATCACCCGCCCGGCATACATCACCATCACCCGGTCGCAGAAATGCGAGACCAGCGGCAGGTCATGGCTGATCAGGATCAGCCCCATGCCGCGCCGTGCCACCAGATCCTCGATCAGGCGGAGAATTTCGGCCTGCACGGTGGCATCGAGCGCGCTGGTCGGTTCATCGGCGATCAGCAATTCCGGATCGGGGGCCAGCATCATCGCGATCATCACACGCTGGCCCATGCCGCCCGATAATTCATGCGGGTAAAGCGCCGCGACACGGCCGGGATCGCGGATGCGCACTTGCGCCAGCAGATCGATCGCGGCCGCGCGGGCCTGGCGCGCGCTGCCGCGATGATGCACCCGCCAGGCCTCGGCGATCTGCGCGCCCGCCGTCATCACCGGGTTCAGCGCATATTTCGGATCCTGCAGGATCAGCCCGGCGCGCTTGCCGCGGATCGCGCGCATCTGCCGCTCGCTCGCGCCCAGCACGTCGATGCCGTCGAAGGTCAGACGCGTCGCCGAGATCGTCGCCGCGCGCGGCAGAAGTTTCAGGATCGCCCGCGCCGTGACCGATTTGCCGGAGCCGGATTCGCCGACAATGCCAAGCTTTTCCGCCCCCAGCGTGAAGGAGACGCCATGCACCACCTCCACCGGTCCGCGCGGCGAGGGAAAGGCGACACGCAGATCGCGCATCTCGACATGCGCGCTCATGCTGGCATCCGCCAGCATGAGTTTTGATTCAGCGCGCCGCCGCCCACCAACCCGGCGCGCTGAGCGCGCATGATCCCATGCGCGCTCATGATTGCTTCGGGTCCAGCACGTCGCGCAGCCCGTCGCCCAGCAGGTTGAAGGCCAGCGAGGCGATCAGAATGGCAAGACCGGGAATGGTCGGCACCCACCATTGCTCCAGAATATAGCCGCGGGTGGAGGCGATCATGGTGCCCCATTCCGGCATTGGCGGCTGCGCGCCCATGCCGAGAAAGCCCAGCCCGGCGGCGGTCAGGATGATCCCGCTCATGTCGAGGGTGATGCGCACGATGACACTGGGCAGGCAAAGCGGCAGGATATGGCGGAAGATGATGCGCGCCGGCGACGCACCGGCGAGTTTCACCGCCGCGATATAGTCATTCGCCCGCACCGTCAGCGCATCGGCACGCGCCAGCCGCGCGATCGGCGGCCAGGAGGTCAGGGCGATGGCGATCACCGCGCTGCTGATGCCCGGCTTCAGCGCGGCGACGAAGGCCAGCGCCAGGATCAGCTGCGGAATCGACAGGAAGATATCGGTCACCCGCATCATGATCCGGTCGGTCATGCCGCCGAGATAGCCCGACACCGCGCCCACCACGAGGCCGAGCGGCGCCACCAGCACCACCACCGCGACCACCATGCCCAGCGTGATCCGCCCGCCGAACAGCAGCCGCGTATAGAGATCGCGCCCGAGTTCGTCGGTGCCCAGCCAATGCGCGGCGGATGGCGGGGCAAGACGCTGCGCCAGATGCTGCACATCGGGGCTCTGCCACGTCAGCAGCGGCGCGGCGAGCGACAGCACCAGCAGCGCCAGCACGATGATCAGGCCGGCCATGCCGAGCGGGTTGCGCCGGAAATTCAGCCAGCCGCGATAGCTCCGCCCCCAGGCCGCCTGCCGGCGCGAATCGGGGGTCTCGCTCAGCAGCCAGGCGCGCAGCCCTGCCGCATTTCCCGAAAGAGGGGTGGAAAGATCGCTCATCGCACCCGCGGATCGAACAGCCGATAGGCCAGATCGGCAATGAGATTGAGGCCGATATAGACCAGCCCGACCACCAGCGTCGCCCCCAGAACCGCGTTCATGTCGGCGTTCAACAGCGAGACCGTGAGGTAGAGACCAAGCCCCGGCCAGGAAAACACCGTCTCGGTCAGCACCGCGCCGCTCAACAGATTGGCATAGGCCAGCGCGATCACCGTGATCAGCCCGACCGAGATATTGCCGAAGGCGTGGCGCCACAGGATGCGGGCTCCAGACAGGCCTTTGGCCCGCGCGGTGATGATGTATTCGCCCTTCAGCGCATCGATCATATAGGCGCGGGTCATGCGCGTGATGTAGCCCAGGCTGAAATAGGCCAGTACCAGGGCCGGCAAAGCGAGATGGGCGAGCCCATCCCAGAACGCATCCCATTGCCCGGTCAGTGCCGCATCGATCACATGCATGCCGGTGATATGCGGCACCATGCCTTCATACAGCACGTTCTGCTGCCCGGTGCCCGGCGCGATCCCCAGCTTCACGTAGAAGATCAGCAGAAAGATCATACCCAGCACGAAGACCGGCACGGACTGCCCGCCGATGCTGAGCACCCGCACGATATGATCGAGCCGCGATCCCTGGCGGGAAGCCGCGAGGACACCGGCGGGAATGCCGACCAGCAATGCCAGGATGATCGCCGCCGTAGCCAGTTCGATGGTGGCCGGAAAATACTGCGCGATATCAGTGGTGACGCGATGCGAGGTCATCACCGAACGGCCGAGATCGCCGTGCAGCAAATTCTTCACATAGATCAGGAATTGCACCGGCAGGGGCCGATCGAGGCCGAGCTCGGCGCGCACCCGCGCGATCACCTCCGGCGGGGCGTGATCGCCGACGATCGCCACGACCGGGTCGATCGGCACCACGCGCCCGATCACGAAGGTGATCAGCACCAGCCCGAACAGGGTGATCGGCACGCTTGCCAAAGCCCCGGCAAGCGTGCGGACCCGCTTCATCGAACGCGATCCCGCCGATCAGGCCTTGGTGATCGCAGCGTAGCGCGTGTAATCGGGCAACGGCCCGATCACGATGCCCGACACGCCCTTGCGCATCGTCGCGACGGCATTCTTCTGCAGCAGGAAGGCCATGGGCGCGCTCTTCCAGAACTCCTCCTGCATCGCGTGGTAGATGGCGATGCGCTTCTTCGCGTCCAGCTCCTTCGCCGCCGCCAGCGCCTGGTCGGTCAGCGTCTTGTTCACGAAGTGATTGCGCCAGGCGATGATCTTCAGCTTGGAATTGTCGCTGTCATCGGGATTGGCGCAGAAGGCCTGCGCGTTGGAGTTGGGATCGAAATAATCGGAGCCCCAGACCAGCACCGCCATCTGATGGGTGCGCGCGCGGGTCTTGGTGATGACCTGCTTCTGGGTGCCCGGCTGCAGCGTGACGGTGATGCCGATCTCGGCCAGATCCTGCTGAATGGCCTGCGCCACCTCGGCATAGGGGGAGATGGAGATGTAATCCATCGTCACCTTGAAGCCGTTCGGATAGCCGGCCGCGGCCAGCAGCTTCTTGGCCTTGGCGGTATCCTTGCGGAACGGCTCCTTGGTCAGCGCGCCGGGCAGGCCGGCGGGCAGGAAGGATTGATCCACGCTCCAGGTGCCGGGCGTGATGTTCTTGGCGATCGCCTGATAATCGATCGCCCATTTGATCGCCTGATGCACCTCGGGCTTCTGCAGTTCCGCCACGTTCTGGTTCATGCAGATATACATCGACGTCGCCTGGCCGGCAGCGACCGAGTGGAAATCCTTGTTGGCGGCAATCGTCTTCAGCTGATCGGCCTGCAGGTCGCGGGCAATATCCACATCGCCCTTCTTGAGCAGCAGCAGCTGCTCCGCCGGATCGCCGACATGGCGGATGACGACGCGCTTCTCATGCACCGGCGCACCGAAATGCGGATTGGCCTGCAGGATGACGTGGTCGGACGCCTTCCAGGAAACCAGCTGATACGCCCCCGCCCCGGCGGTATGGGTCTTCAGCCAGCCATTGCCGTAATCGCCGTCCTTGGCGTTGGCCATGGCGGTCGCCTTCTCGACGATGCAGCCGACATTGGCCGAAAGGCAGTACAGCACGAAGCTGGTGGCCGCCACTTCCGGCAGCTCAAACACCAGCGTGTGCGGATCGGTGGCGCGGATCAGCTTCTCCACATTATCCTTGGTGAAGCCGAACTGGCTGATGATGAAAGCCGGCGTCTTGTCCATGATGACGGTGCGATGGAAAGAGAAGGCCGCATCCTCCGCCGTCACCGCCTTGCCGGAGGCGAAATGCGCGTCGGGGCGGAGATGGAAGGTGAAGGTCAGACCGTCCTTGCTGACCTCCCATTTCTCCGCGAGGTCGCCGGCCAGCGTGTCGCCGTTCGGGCGCACCAGCTTGCGGTAGCAGTTATTATCGACCTCGTTGTCGGAAAACTCGTACGCCTCACCGGGATCGAAGCTGACGATATCGTCGATCTGCTTGGCCATCACCACGATACCCTTGGGCGTCGCGGCCCAGGCCGCCGGCAGATCGAGCGCCGCGAGGAAAGGAATGGCGGCAGTGCCGGACAGCAGCGTGCGGCGATCGAGCATGGCGAGAAACCTTTGCAGGCGCGGGACTGCCGCGCGAAATGGACCGGACCCAAGTCACCGCTTCACCCGCACGACATCGGCGGTTGGCGCATGACGGTTATGCGGCGGGACCATAGAAGATTCATCTCCACGATGGAAGCGGTCCTCTGCGCCGGCGTGGCGCGATATCCGCCAGCCCGATACTGGACACGGGCGCCGCGCCGCCGCGATCGCCGCCGGTCTTGCATGCCGCGGCCGCTCTCGGGCGACCGAGGACCATCATAATATCCATTTAATATTGGGCAGATTAAGATGACCCTTGATATAAAAGGCATTCGCATGCAATAATATAAAAATGCTGAATGAAAACCCAATTTTATTGATGTGATTGCACGATTGTTTTGTGTGCGGAGTGCGGGAATAATTTTCCGTCATGCCTGCCCCTGCCAGGCTTTTTGACAGGATGGCATCTCGCGCGCGGTGACCGGCATACATTCTAACGTTCGACACGTCTGCATCTGACGAGCATGGTCCTGGGGGAACGATCCATGGCGCATTCATCCGAACGTCCCGCATCCGAAGGCCCTGGCCTGCCCCAGCTCGGCCGCACCGTGCCCGATCGGATCGACACTGTCCCGGCGGTCGCGATCGCCGCCCCGAACAACGCTGTCATCACGCGCGATCTGCACGGACGCATCACCAGCTGGAACGCGGACGCCGAGCGGATCTTCGGCTATCCGGCTGGCGCGATGATCGGCGTCTCGGGATTTCGCTTATTCCCTGCCGGCCGGCGCAAGGAGGAGGAGGCGATTCTGGCCCGCATTCTCGCCGGCGCTCCCGCAGAGACGATCGAGACCACGCAGCAGACAAGCGACGGTCGATCCTTGCAGGTTTCGGCGCAACTCGCCCCGATCCGCGATCGCAACGGACAGGTCATCGGCATTTCCATCATCGCCCGCGACATCACCGAAATCCGAAGCCGCGAGCGGGAAATCGCGCGGCTGTCACGGCTTTACGCGGCACTGAGCGAAATCAACCAGGCCATCGTCAAAACCGCCTCGCGCCCGCAATTATTCGAACGAATCTGCCGGCTTCTGGTCGATCAGGGCGGCTTCGTCGCGGCCTGGATCGGCTGGCATGATCCTGCCGCGCACAGGCTGGTCCCATCGGCGTATTACGGCCTGCCCGGCGGCTCGCAGGAACGGATCACGCGCTACCTCGAACAGGTTGCGATCTACACGGATGACCGGGCGGAAGCGCGCGGTCCCACCGGCACGGCATTTCGCACTGACCGCCCGCTTATCTGCAACGACCTGCTGGCGGAGCCCTCCACCGCCCCCTGGCGCGCAGCCATTCTGGCAAGCGGCTGGCGGGCATCGGCCGCGCTGCCGATCCGTGTGGCCGGAACCGCCCAAGGCGTCCTGACCGTGTATGCCCAGGAGGTGGGCTTTTTCCGCGACAAGGAAGAAATCCTGCTGCGCGAGGCAGCGAGTGATATTTCCTTCGCGCTCGATCATTTTGCCATCGAGACGCACCGACTGGTCGCCGAGCAGGCGGTGCAGAATGAGCGCAATTTCAGCGCGGCACTGATCGACAGCTTGCCGGGCGTGTTCTACGCGTACGAGGAAAGCGGCAAATTCCTGCGCTGGAACCGGAATTTCGAGCAAGTCAGCGGCTTCAGTGGCGAAGAAATAAGTGTCATGCACCCAGCCGATTTCTTCGATCCGAGCGAACGCAAAGCCGTGCTCGATCGGATTACCGACGTGTTCCAGCTTGGATTTGCCACGGTGGAGGCAAATTTCCGCGCCAAGGACGGCACACTGACCCCTTATTACTTCACCGGCACACGCGCCGATATCGCCGGGCGCAGATGCCTGGTTGGGGTCGGGATCGATATCACAGCGCGCAAGCAATCCGAGCAGGCACGCCAGGCGGCCGAGGATGCCAGCCGTGCCGCCCAGGCTGAGCTGGCCCGGATGGCACGTATCTCCCTGCTCGGCGAATTCGCCGCTTCGGTCGCACACGAAATCAATCAGCCTCTGGCGGCCATCGCAACCAACGGCGCCGCCGCGACGAGATGGCTTGCCGCCGTACCGCCGCATGGAGACAAGGCGCGAGACTGCATCACGCGCATCGAATGGGAGGCACACCGCGCCAGCGACATCATCCAGCGCATGCGCGGCTTCGTCACCCGTGCCGCCCCCGCCGATACGCGTCTCGATCTGAACCAGATGGTCGGCGAGATCGTGGAATTCGTGGAGCACGATTTGCGCAATGATACCGTGACGCTGCACACCGACTTGGCACCGGACCTGCCGGCCATCCGCGGCGATCGCATTCAGTTGCAGCAAGTACTCCTCAATCTGGTGATCAATGCGATCGAGGCGATGCGCCCGGTCACCGATCGGCCGCGGGTGATGCGCATCGCAACGGCACAGGACCCATCCTGCCCGGTCCCACCCGGCGGTGTGCGGGTGCTGATCGAGGATTCGGGCACCGGTTTCGATGCCGCCGCAGCCGAGCAGCTCTTCGGACGCTTCTTTACCACCAAACTCGGCGGCACGGGGCTTGGCCTCGCCATTGCGCGCAGCATCATCGAGCATCATGGCGGACGCATCTGGGCCGAACCCGCCCCGGCTTTGCGCGGAGCAATTTTCCAATTCAGCCTGCCTGCAGCCACAGAGGGATCCGCATGAGCACACAAACGGGCTGGGTGCTTGTCGTCGACGACGATCCTGGCATGCGCGAAGCCCTGGAAAGCCTTTTCAAATCCGTCGGATTATCGGTCATCACCTGCGGCTGTGCCGCCGAGCTGCACGCGCTGCGTCTGCCGGAAGGGCCGCGTTGCCTGGTGCTGGATGTGCGACTGCCCGGCAAGAGCGGCCTCGACATGCAGGAAGAGCTGCTCCGCCGGAAAGACGGCACGCCGATCATCTTCATCACCGGACATGGCGATATCCCGATGTCGGTGCGGGCGATGAAGGCGGGCGCGGTGGAGTTCCTGCCCAAGCCGTTCCGCGACCAGGATCTGCTGGATGCCGTTCAACTTGCGCTGCAGCGCGACCGGGCACGGCTGGAGCGGGAACAAGCCACTCAAGCGCTGCGCCGGCTGTTTGACACGCTGACACCGCGCGAAAAGGAGGTGATGGCGCACGTGGTCGAGGGCAAGCTCAACAAGCAGATCGCTGCGGCCGTCGGGGTCAGCGAAATCACCGTGAAAGTCCATCGCGGCAACGTCATGCGCAAGATGAAGGCGGCTTCTCTCGCCGATCTGGTGCGCATCGCCGAACGGCTGCGGGATCTGTAACCACCCTATACCTTGGTAGTGGATCGCCTACACCTTCTCATCAGAGAAACGCCCCGAAGAGAAGCTGGCGATCGCGGCAAGGACGCGCTCTTCTGCCGGAATGCGCAGCACGCCGTTCCGCATCGGGATAATCGACGACGACGCGCCTGTTCGCGAGGCGTTGGGCGATCTGGTCGAAGCCTTTGGCTATCAACCATTTCTATTCGCTTCGGCCTGCACCCTGCTGAACGACGCAATGCTGACGCAGCTACGCTGCCTGATCGTGGATGTGCACATGCCCCGCATGGATGGCATCACGCTACAGCATCACTTGATCGCCTGGGGCATCTGGACGCCGATCATTTTTATTACCTCCGACACGAATGCCGCTCTGCGCGCACGTGCCCTTGCAGCCGGCGCATGCGGATTTCTCGGCAAGCCGTTTCGTAGCGAGGAATTGCAGCTCTGCCTGGACACCATCATCGAGCGTGCGGTCTGAGCCCGGCTTCGCCCGCGCGGCCGTGCCGGTCGAATCGAGAGGACGGGGAGACAATATTGCGCCAAAATCATAAGATGATTCTTATTATTTATATACGAATGTATATGAAAGTCTTGCAATTGTATTAGGCTTCTCGACGAACGGCCAATTGCGCTACCTTCTTATAGTATTCTAATCGCTCTCCCGAGAAAGCTCACGGGCCGCAGGCTGCGGTTCGAAGACCTGGACCGGCCGCGCGGAACGACGCGCATGGCCGGACAATCCTCTAAGGTGAACGCAGATGCCACGGTCCCAGAAAACCTCCGAAGCGGCCGCCTTGCGCGACGCGCTGCAACGCGGTGAGGTCATTCCCTATTTCCAACCGCTGGTGGCGATGCGATCCGGGGAATTGGCAGGCTTTGAGGTACTGGCCCGCTGGCCGCGCAGCGATGGCACGATGACCCCGCCGGCCATCTTCATCCCGCTGGCCGAGCAAGCCGGGCTGATCGATCTTCTGACCATGCAGATCCTGCGTGGCGCCACCCTGACTGCCGCCGCATGGCCGGACGATCTGCGCCTGTCGGTCAATCTCTCGCCGCTTCTCCTGCGCGACCATACGCTGGCCGAACGTGTGGGGGAAATTATCCGGCAATCCGGATTTCCGCTGTCGCGTATGATTTTCGAGGTGACGGAAAGCGCCCTGATCGACTTTACCGAGACCGCCCATGGCGTGATCGCCGAACTGAAAGCGATGGGGGCGCAATTTGCCCAGGACGATTTCGGCACCGGATATTCAAGCCTCCGCCAACTTCAGGCATTGCCTTTCGACAAGCTGAAAATCGATGCCAGCTTCGTTCGGACCATGACGCAGCAGCGCAACAGCCGAAAGATCATCGCCGCGATCATCGGGCTGGGCATCAGCCTGGGATTGTCGACGGTGGCCGAAGGCGTGGAAACCTCGCAGCAGGCCGATATGCTGGCTGCCATGGGATGCGATCTAGGCCAGGGCTGGTGGTTCGGCCATCCCGTGCCGGCAAGCGAAGTCGGCGGCGGTATCGCCGACGGACGCTGGAACCGTCCGCCGCTGGAAGCGACGGCGAATGCCGCCTCCGACATCGCGCTGCGGCTGGAAGCCTCGCCTACCCAGCGCCTGGGGCAGTTGCAAGCGCTCTATGACGGCGCGCCGATGGGACTCGCGTTGCTCGACACGCAGTTCCGCTATCTCAGCCTGAACCAGCGCCTGGCCGATATCCACGACCTGCCGGTCGCCGCGCATATCGGGCGCAGCCTGGCCGAGATCGGCTCCGATCTGTTCACCGCGGTCGAGCCTAATCTGCGCCGGGCACTGCGCGGCGAGGCAGTCACCAATGTGCGCGTCCGCTGGGCGCCTGCCAGCCGGCCCGGACAGGTGCGGCAATTCGTCATTTCGTACTATCCGGTACGCGACGAGGATGAGCATGTCGTCGCCATCTCGCTGGCCGTGATCGATGTGACCGAGCGGGCGGATGACATCGTGCTAAATGCGCCCCACCTTGCGGCGGAGGCGGACCCGGCGCTGGCACGCGCCGCCGCGACGCTGCTGACCAGACGCCAGCTCGATATCATACGTCTGACCGCCGAAGGGCTTTCGGTGAAGGAGATCGCGCGTGAATTGAAGATCGCGATCGGCACTGTGAAGGCGCATCTGTCGCGTGCCTATCAGTTGCTGGGCGCGCGCAACCGGGTGGAAGCCATCATGCGGGCGCGGCTGGTCAGCGATGTCGTGAATTAGTCCGGAACGACCGGCGGATCCCGTCGCTCGCTGATCGCAACCCACGATGCTGCGTGGTCGCTTCGTGCGCCGATCGGGCTCAGAATAGAAACGGCACCAGCGCCTTCACCTCGGCCTGATAGCGCCGATAGGCCTCGCCGAAATGCGCCAGCATCACCCGTTCCTCGATCCGGCTCTTGATGCGGAAAGCCAGCAGGATCAGGGCGAAGCCCGCCACGCCGCGCCCTTCCCCGGTGGCAAAGCCGGTGCCGGCAATGGCGATCAGCAGCCCGGTATAGATCGGATGGCGGGCGAGCCGGTACGGCCCGCTGCGGATCAGCGAATGGGATTGCTTCAGCGTCACCGAGCCGCTCCAGTTGCCGCCCAGATGCAGCCGCGCCCAGAGCGTGACCGCAAGCCCGGCCAGCACCAGCGGCGCACCGATCAGCACGAGGCCCGGCCAGGGCGCGATGAAGCGGTGAAACAACCAGGCCGTGGCGGGCCAAGCCGCCAGCACCCGCCCCGGCCGGGAGTTACCATCGACCAGCAGCAGCGCCATGCCGAGCAGCAGCGGGGCGGCATGGATCAGGGTGGAGGCATGGCTTTCGCGGCGCAGCACCGGCTTGGTGCGGAGCCCGGCCAGCGCCCAGCCCAGCAGCCAGAACGCCCAGGCGAGCGCGATCCCCTCCCCCGCCCAGCGCATCGTTTCGGCCCGCGTCATCGCCCCCTCCCCCATGTCCTCTCGGCCATATCGGTGAAGCTTACGACGTGCGGTCCTCCTCCAGCGCGCACACCGCCGCGATCAGCTCCTGCATATGCGCCTCGGTGGTCAGGCTGCGCTCATAGCGCCCCATCGCGGCCGCGCCGAGCCTGGCGCGCAACCCGTCATCGCCCGCCAGCCGGGCAAGCGCGGCGCGCATCGCTGCGGCATCGCCGCGCTCCACCGTCAGTGCCTCCTGCCCGTCGATGACGTAATCGCTCATGGTCGGGGTGCGCGTCACGACGATCGCCTTACCCAGCGCCATCGCCTGCACCACCACCATCTGCCCGGCGGAGATATCCTCCACCCGCAGCGGCACCGCGACGATGTCCGCGCCGGCCAGTTCGGCGATATAGGCCTGCCCGTAACAGCTTTCCAAAATCGCGACATTTTCCGGCAAGGGTGCGCTGCGCACCGCCGCGCGGAAATCGCAGATCACCCGCAGATTCACCGCCATACCCTCAACCGCCGCGAACAGCGTCGGATAATCGCGCCCCGAACGCCCGGCGGACACCACGACCGGAGGCCCCTGCCGCGGCGGCAGGGCTGCGATCCGTTGCCGCATCTCCTCCCGCCCGGCAATGGTGGTGCCCCAGGGAATGAAGCAGAAGCGCGCCTGCGGCAGGCCGAACATGGCCGGATAGGTGTCGACCTCCAGCCGCGAATGAACGATCACCAGATCGGCGAAGGACAGCACGCGGCGAAACATCCGCCGACGCAGCGCGTTACGCCAGCGCTGCGGACGGGAGGTGTAGATGAAGCTGGTCAGTACGATCCGTGTCCGCCGCCGCAACAGCCAGCGCAACACGCCAAAGACCAGGACATGCACATCCGAGCCGACCAGCACCGCGCTCGGCGCCGGGCGGCTCAGCACCAGCGAGGCGAAGGCGGTTCGCCACGCATACCAACCGAGGGCGGGAAGGCGCAGAAACACCAGTTCCCAGCGGCTGCGATACGCCATGCTGACGGCACCGGGGAAAAAGCGGTGGGCAATGCCCGCACGCCGCACCGCATCGCCCAGCGGGGAATGCTCCGCGTCGCGGGAAAAGGTCGGAAAGAAGTGGAGCATGCCTGACACGATGGCTGGGGGACCTGGATTCGAACCAAGGCTGCCCGGGTCAGAGCCGGGAGTTCTACCGCTAAACTATCCCCCAGCAGGGGTGCGGGCGGGCGAGATAGCATGCCCCCGAAGCCTCGGCAACCACCCGCGTCAGCCGAACAGAAACCACAGCCGGAACACCAGGGTTTCCGCCCAGCTCTGGCGCACCAGCCCGGGCAGGGCCAGGGCCCGCAATCGCGTCCAGGGCCAGGCCGGCAGGCGCGCGGCCAGGGCGGCGGCGACGATCGCCAGCTCCGCCTGGGCGGTGGGCGACAGCAGCGCCGGCTGGGCCGTCAGCGCCGCGACATTCTGACGCAGCACCCGCATATAGATGCGCGGCCCGCGCCGCATCGCCGCCCATCCCCGGCGCAGCAGCGAGGCCGGCGCGCCCACCAGATTCCCCGCATGCTGGCGATACAGCACCACCGGCTCCGGGTCGAAGATCACGGCCCCGCCGGCGGCGGTGACCAGCAGGTAACACCACCAATCATGCAATGTCGCCGCCGGCTCGCGCGCGCCGGCCACCCTCGCCGCCGCGGCGCCATTCAGCATCAGCGTGCAGCCCGTCGCCACGTTCTGCGTCAGCGCCCCGGCAAAACCCAGCGGTCCGCGCACCAGGAAAGACGGGCCGATCCGGCGCAGATCGGCATCGACCAGCATCTGGCGCGCGCAATAAAGCGCCGGGCCCGGCGGCTGGCGGGCCAGGGCCGCGCGCCCGCGTTCCAGCTTGGCCGGCAACCAGACATCATCCTGATCGGCGAAGGCCAGGATCGCGAATCCCGCCGCTACCGCGGCGCGCAGCAAGGCGAGATAGCTGCCGGCCACACCCAGCCTGCGATCGGCGCGCAGGGTGACGGCACGCGCCGGCCCCAGCCGGGCCAGGAAGCTGTGCATCAGCGCGACCGTGCCATCGCGGGAGCCGTCATCGCGCCAGAACAGCACCCAGTCGACCGGGTTTCCCGCCGCATCGCACTGGGCCAGAAAACTCTCGAGCTGGGCTTCGAGGAAACGCTCTCCATCATAGGTGGAAAGCAGGATGGCGATGCGCGGATCGGCCATCCGGATCAACCAGGCGCGGCGGGCGGCTCGGCAGCCAGAATCGCGGCGACACAGGCAGCGACACTTTGCTGCCAGGGCGGCAGACGCAACCCGAATACCTGCGCCAGCCGCGTACAATCCAGACGCGAATCCGGCGGGCGTCGTACCGGGGTCGGCCAGTCGGCGGTGGCAATGGCCGCGACGTCGGGCCGGCGCAGCCCCAGCGGCGCCGCCGCGTCGAACACCGCCTCGGCCAGGCCATGCCAGCTTGTCTCGCCGCCGCCGGCGGCATGGAACACGCCGGCAAAGCGATCCTGCCAGCCCTCGCGCGCGATCCGCCCGGCGATCGCCAGGATCGCCGCGGCCAGGTCGCCGGCAACCGTGGGGCAGCCACGCTGATCGCCCACCACGCGCAGATGATCGGTGCGGCGCGCGGCATTCAGCATGGTGCGGACGAAATTCCGCCCGGTCGGCGAGACCACCCAGGCGGTGCGCAGGATGATGGCCGGCGCGCCGCTGGCCTGCACCGCCTGCTCGCCGGCCAGCTTGCTCGCCCCGTAGACGCCGCTCGGTGCGGTCGGATCGGTCTCGACATAGGGCGCGCCCTTGTTGCCGTCGAAGACGTAATCCGTGGAAATATGGATCAGCGGCACGCGAGCGGCGGCACATAGCGCGGCAAGCCGGGCCGGGCCGTCGCGATTGGCGCGATAGGCGGCCTCGGCATCGCTCTCGGCGGCATCGACGCCGGTATAGGCGGCGGCATTGACCACCAAAGCGGGCGACGCGGCGGCGAAGGCCGCGTCGATACTGGCGGGGGCGTCGAAATCGAATTCCGGGCGCCCGACATGGCGGAAAGCGAGGCCCTGCGCCGCCGCCTGGCCGGCGAGCGCGCTGGCCACCTGCCCGGCCCCGCCGGTGATCAGGATCGCGGCCATGTCAGGCGTGAAACCACGGCTCGCAGGCGGCAAGGCGCGGCATGATCCGGTCCTTGTCCGACAGCACCGCCGCCTCCGGCGCGACCGGCCAGGGCAGCGCGAGATCCGGATCGTTCCAGATCACCCCGCGCTCGGCCTCGCGCAGATAGGGGGCGGTGACCTTGTAGATCACCTCGGTATCGGGCTGAAGCGTGCAGAAGCCGTGTAGAAAGCCGCCGGGGATCCAAAGCTGGCAGCCATTTTCCGCCGTCAGCTCGGCCGCCGCGTAGCGCCCGTAGCTCGGCGAGCCCAGCCGCAGATCGACCGCGACATCCCAGATCGCGCCGCGCACGCAGCGCACCAGCTTGCCCTGCACGGCAGGGGCGATCTGCAGATGCAGCCCGCGCACCGTGCCCTGAAGCGCGGAGTAGCTGTGATTATCCTGGATGAACGGGCCGGGAATACCGGCCGCAGCGGCACGGTCCTGGTTCCAGGTTTCGGAGAACCAGCCCCGGCTATCGGCGAAGCGGGCCGGGGTCAGCAGCTTGACCTCCGGGATCGCCAGCGTTTCGACCTTCACGCCGCCTCTCCCTCGGCCAGTTCGCGCAGCACGCGGCCGAGTTCGGTCTTGCCGAGACGCGCGGCCTGATCGGCCAGCATCGCGGCATCGATGAAGCCCATGCGGAAGGCGACCTCCTCCGGACAGCCGACCAGCATGCCGGTGCGCGACTGGATGGTCTGCACGAAGGTCGCCGCCTGGATCAGGCTGTCCGGCGTGCCGGCATCGAGCCAGGCGCAGCCGCGCGACAGACGTTCGACCTGCAAGGCGCCCTGTTCG
>JAGWRU010000101.1 GCA_028869595.1 Rhodospirillales bacterium | reverse complement strand
GGGGCCGGTCAGGCGCTTGCGATAGGCGCCGATCATGTCGCCCCGCTCGGCTTCGGGGATCGGCGCCTGGAAGCGTTCCCACTTGTCGGGAAACATCTCCGACACGCCGAACTGATAGTACCAGCGCAGCTCCGCCTTCGTGACGGTATAGACGCCGCGCAGGATCAGCGCGGCGACGCGCGCCGGATGGGTTTCGGCATAGGCGAGCGCCAGCGTCGAGCCCCAGGAACCGCCCAGCACCACCCAGGACTCGACGCCGATCTTCTCGCGCAGCCGCTCGATATCGGCGACCAGGTGCCAGGTGGTATTGGCCTCGATCGCCGCGTGCGGGGTGGACTTGCCGCAGCCGCGCTGATCGAACAGCAGCAGATCGTAGCGCGCCGGATCGAACAGGCGGCGATGCGCGGGCGCGATGCCGCCGCCCGGTCCGCCATGCAGGAACAGCGCCGGCGTGGCGCCCGGCGTGCCGCAGCGTTCGTAGGAAATCCGGTGCCCGTCGCCGACATCGAGCAGGCCGGTTTCATAGGGTTCGATCGGCGGGTACAGGCTGCGCAGCGGGCTCATCGGCGTTCTTTCGACAATGCGCGCCGGGTTGGCGGGCGGCGGCGCGTCAGACAAATACAATCCGCGCCGGGTTGGCGGGCGGCGGCGCGCCGAAGAAAGACTAATACCAGGGCGCGCGATCAGCGAGCCTTGGTATCGGCGCGGCTTGCCGCTGTTCGCGATCGCGGCCTAGGATTTTCCCGGCGCCGCCCAGAAGCGCCGCATCGGGGGAAACGACGCCATGAGGAAACAGCTTCTGTGCGGCATGGCGCTTGTCGCCCTGCTGGTGCCGTCCGCCGCGCGGGCGGCGGGTTCGGGCATCACCGCCATCACCATTGCCGGCCAGCAGCCATTGGGCAGTTTCAACGGCGTCGCCTATGCGCGGGTCTGGGGCGATGTCGCGGGCGTCGTCGCGCCTGGGGAAAAAGTCGAAGGGCTCGCTGCGCTGCCGAAGAACGCGGCCGGCGATTACCCCTATCGCTCGGCTTTCGAGATCATCGCCCCGGTGCGGCACGGACAAAGCGCCACCGTGCTGGTGGAGGTGGAAAATCGCGGCAATCCGCTGATGCCCGGCGATCTCGATCATTTCCATGTCGCCGGCGTGCCGGCCAAGGCGGCCTATCCGCAGGGGCTGGGCAACGGGTTTCTTCAGGATGCCGGCATCGCCTATGCCCGGGTTGCCTGGCAGACCGGAATTTCCCCCGGCGTGCCGAAATCCGCGCAAGGCGTGGGCGAGGTCATATTGCGCGACTTCGCTCGGCTGCTGGGCGGCGATCGGGAGAATCTGGCGAAGGGAGCTGCGGATTTCGGCACCTATCGCTTCCGCATGCTGGGCGGCATCAGCCAGAGCGCCTGGTTCGTCAACACCTTCATCGCCGAGGGTTTCAACGCCGATCCGACCAGCGGCAAGCCGGTATTTCAAGGCGCCATCGCGATCGACGGCACCGGCAACTGGCTGGCGCTGAACCGCCTGGCCGCCGCCGCGCACGCGACCCAGGCGCCCTATTTCGCCCCGAACGCGCGCCCGCTTTCCGCCGCCCAATTGCTGCACCGCCCGGCCAGCGATCCTTTCTATATCGATGTCGCCAACTACACCGATTTCTATCGCGTCCATGCCAGCCTGACCGATACCGCCGCGCTGCCGGCAACCATGCGCCGCTATGACTGGCCGAGCCCGCATCACCCGGTCACCACCGCCGCCGATGCGCGCGCGACCTTCGCGCCGGGCCGCCCGGGTGGGCCGTGCAACGATGGCGTGGCGGTGCCGGTCAACCCGACTTCCTATAATCCGTTCCTGCGCACGCTGGTGGTGGAACTCGCCCATCAGCTCGGCGCGCCGGAGGCGGCGCAGGCGCCGTCCCTGCCGCCGAGCACGCTGTTCCGCCTCGGCCCGGCCCCCGCCAGCACGGCGCATTTCAACCCGCTGCCCGGCGCCGCGCTGGAAGTGCCGCTGACCGGCGCGGAGGCGCAGCCGCTGGGCGGCGTGCGTTTCCCCGAAGTGGTGGCGCCGCTCGGCCGGCCCAGCCCGGTTTCGCTGCCGCCGGTGATCACCTCGGCGATTACCGGCGTGTGCGGCAATATCGGCGAATGGCAGCCCTTGACCAAGGCGGCGCTCATCCATCGCTACGCCGGCGCGGCGGGGTTCCTGAATGACTATGCCCAGGCGATCGACCGGCTGGTTGCCGGCGGCTATCTGCTGGCCGGGCAGAAACAGCCGATGCTGATCCAGGCCGGCGCGCAGTATGCGGCGGCGATGGGGGGAAAATAGCGGCTCAGGGTTTTTCCACCGCCCAGCCGGTCAGCATCGCCATGCGCAGGCGGATGGCGATGCGCCCCGCCTCGCGCGGCAGGGCGGCGAGCGCGGTGGGAAACAGCGCCAAAGGCGGGATGCGCTTGTCGCGCAGGCGCACCGCATTCGCCTCTCCGCCGGCGCGCAGATCGCGCAGCAGGGCCAGCGGATCGGCATAGGCGAGCCGGATCTCCTCGACATCGGCGACCGGCAGGGCGAAGCCCGCGCGTTGCAGCAATGCCGCGCAGTCGCGCAATTCCGGAAACGGAGAGATGCGCGGCGAGGCGCCGCCGCTCAGCGCCATCTCGGCCTCCATCAGCGCGCCGCGCAGCGTATCCAGCGTGCCGAGCGTGGGCAGGCTGGCCAGCAGCAGCCCCTCCGGCGCCAGGGCGCGGCGCAGTTGCAGCAGCGCGCCGGGCAGGTCATTGACCCAATGCAGCGACAGGCTGGCCACGATCAGGTCGAAGCTGGCCGGCGCGAAGGGCAGGAATTCCTCATCCGCCACCACCGAAGGGGCGGGGTTGCGCGCCGCCATTGCCGCCGACAGATCGGCGCTGACAGTGGCGATGCCGCGCGCGCGCAGCATCGGCGCCACCACCCCGCGCCCGCCGAGATCGAGGGCGCGCGAGAAGCGCCGCGTGGTGTCGTCCAGCCTTTCGATCAGCCGCTCGGCGGCTTCCTCCAGGATCGGGCGCACCGGCTCCAGCGTGGCGGCCGCGCGGTCGCGGTGGCGGCGCACGGCGGCGCGGTCGAAAACCAGCATGGTGTCGCTCATGCCCCAGCATGTGGCCGATGCGGCCCGGCTTGCCAACCCGGTTTCGCCGCGTGCGGTGCCGGCCTATCCTGTCGCATCCGCAGGAGACGCCCATGACCCTCGCCCGCATCAGCCCCGCCGCGCTGCACGCCCTGATCGAAGCGCCGGCCCGCCAGGAGGGCGCGGAACTCGCCATCCTCGACGCGCGCGAGGAGGGGGAGTTCGGCACCGCCCATCTGTTCTGGGCGGTGCCCTGTCCGCTGTCGCAATGCGAATGGCGGGCCCCGGCGCTGCTGCCGGGAAAGGCCGCGCGCATCGTCTGCGTCGATGACGGGCGCGGCCTGGCGGAGCGTCTGGCGGCCTTCCTGCTGGGCCAGGGCTACACCGATGTCGCGGTGCTGGAGGGCGGCACGCCGGCCTGGGCTGCGGCGGGATATGTCCTGTTCAGCGGCGTCAACGTGCCCTCCAAGGCGTTCGGCGAATGGGTCGAACACCAGTACGGCACGGAAAGCGTCGATGCGCCGGAGCTGAAATCCTGGATCGAGGCCGGGCGCGACATGGTGGTGCTGGACAGCCGCACGGCGGAGGAATTCCACCGCATGTCGATCCCCACCGGCATCAGCGTGCCGGGCGGCGAACTCGCCTATCGCATCGGCGATCTCGCCCCCGATCCGGCAACCCTGGTGGTGGTGAACTGCGCCGGGCGGACGCGCAGCATCATGGGCGCGGAAAGCCTGCGCCGCGCCGGCATTCCGAACAAGGTGGTGGCGCTGCGCAACGGCACGATGGGCTGGGAACTGGCCGGGTTTCGCTGCGATCGCGGCCGGCTGGAGCGCTTCACCCCGACCAGGCCGGCAAGCCTGACGCTGGCCAGGGAACGGGCGGAGCGGTTTGCCACGGCGGCCGGGGTGCGGGTGATCGATGCCGCGCAATGCGCCGCCCTGGCGGCCGATCCGGCGCGCACGCTCTATCTGCTGGATGTCCGCGACCCGGCGGAATATCGCGCCGGCCATCACGCCCGCGCGGTCAACGCGCCGGGCGGGCAGTTGGTGCAGGCGACCGATCAATGGGTCGCGGTACGCGGCGCGCGCATCGTGCTGACCGACGATACCGGCGTGCGCGCGCGCATGGCGGCTGCCTGGCTGCGCCAGATGGGCCATCGCGACGTCTTCGTCGTGCCCGGCCTGATCGCCGGCGGCGAAGCCCCGGCCAGGCCGGCGCCGCCGGATGCGGCCGGCATCGACGTGCTGGGCCTGGCGCATCTGCTCGATAGCGGCATTGCCACCGCCATCGTCGATCTGGCCCGCTCCATCGTCTTTCGCGACGGGCATATTCCGGGCGCGGTCTGGGGGGTGCGCAGCCGTCTGGCGCGTCTGGCCCCGGCGCTGGCCGGGGCGGAGGAGGTGGTGATCACCTCCCCCGACGGCATGGCGGCGCGCTATGCCGTGCCGGAAATCGCCGCCCTGACCAAGGCGCGGGTCCGGGTGCTGGAAGGCGGCACCGCCGCCTGGCACGATTTCGGCCGGCCGCTGAACCGCGACCGCACCGATCCGCCCGATCAGGACTGCATCGATTTCTACCTGCGCCCCTATGACCGCAATACCGGGATCGAGGAGGCGATGGCCGCCTATCTGTCCTGGGAAATCGATCTGGTGCACGAAATCGCCCGCGACGGCACGGTGCATTTCGGCCCGGCGCTGATCGAGGCCGCGCATTCGTAACTGGCCCCTGGCGGCGGGCAGGCTGGCGCTCGATTGGCTGCTGCCGCCTGCCTGCCCGCTTTGCGATGCGCCGGTGGCGCAGGCGCCGCTGCTCTGCGCGGCCTGTTTCGCCGATCTGACGCTGCTGGCCGGCCCGCTATGCCGCTGCTGCGGCACGCTGCTGGAAGAATGGGACGCGGCGATGCTGTGCGCCGCCTGCGCTGTCGCCCCGCCGGTCTTCGCCGAGGCGCGTGCCGCGCTGCGCTACGATGCCGCCGCGCGGCGCCTGCTGCTGCCGTTCAAGCATGGCGGGCGGAGCGAGCTTGCCTGCCTGCTGGCCATCCAGATGGCCCGCGCCGGGGCGGGCTTGCTCGCCCGCGCCGATCTTCTGGTGCCGGTGCCGCTGCATCGCGCCCGGCTGCGCCAGCGCGGCTATAACCAGGCGGCGCTGCTGGCCCGGCATCTGGGCCGGCGGGCCGGGCGGGCGGTTGCGCTCGATGCCTTGCTGCGGACCCTGCCGACGCCGTCGCTGGGCGGGCTGGACGCGCCAGGCCGCGCCGCCGCCCTGGCCGGGGCGTTTCGCGTCCATCCGGCCCGCCAGAGCCGCATCGCCGGGCGGCGCGTGCTGATGATCGACGATGTGCTGACCTCCGGCGCGACGGCCAATGCCTGTGCCGGCGTGCTGCTGGCCGCCGGAGCGGGCGGCGTCGATGTGCTGGCCGCCGCGCGGGTGCCCGACCCGCGCCGGGCGGCGGCGCGCGACGGGCAGGATTGGCTTGATTAGCCGCCCGCCCCGCTTATTTTGCAGAATGGAGTTGAGGTGACGATGCCCAAGATCGAAGTCTATACGCAGATGTTCTGCCCTTACTGCTCCCGCGCCCTGGCCCTGTTCGCCGCCAAAGGCGCGGAGGTGGAGGAGATCGACGCGCCGCATGGCAGCGCGGCGCGGCGCGCGGCGATGGAGCGCTCCGGCGGGCGCGGCACGGTGCCGCAGATCTTCATCGACGGGCGGCATATCGGCGGCTGCGACGATCTGATGGCGCTGGATCGGGCCGGGCGGCTCGACCCCTTGCTGGCGGCGGGGTGATCGGTGCGCTATTGCGACGGCCGGCGCCGGGGCGAGATAGATCAAGCGCGCATGTCAACCGCATCGGGTCGGGGATGATCCACTACCAATTGCAGTGCAGCCAGGGCCATGGGTTCGATGGCTGGTTCAAGGACAGTGCCGGGTTCGAGCGGCAGGCCAAGCGCGGCCTGATCGCCTGCCCGGATTGCGCCGATACCAAGGTGGCGCGCGCCCTGATGGCGCCGGCCATCGCCAGCCGCAAGGCCGATGCGCCGCCGGCCGCCGCAACCGCGCCGGCGGCGCCCAAGCCGGCTGCGGTGCAGACGGGCACGGTGCAAGCGGGCGCCGCGCTGCCCGATCAGCTGCGGGCGCAGTTGCAGCGCCTGCGCGCCGAGATCGAACGCCATTGCGACTATGTCGGCGCCGATTTCGCGACCGAGGCGCGGCGCATTCACCAAGGCGAGGCCGATCCCCGCGCCATCTATGGCGAGACCACGCCCGAGCAGGCCGAGGCGCTGCACGAGGACGGTATTCCCTTCACCGCCATCCCCTGGGTGAAGCGCGCCGATGGTTGAGCCCGCGGCCGGGTAGGCCGGGCGCTCAGAACCGCCACGCGGCGATCAGCGTTCCGCCATGGCTGGTGAGGTTCTGGGAGAAGGTTCCGTCATATTGCAGGCGGAGATCGAAATGCCCGCGCGTCAGCAATTGCAGCCCGGCGCCGATGCGCCCCTGCACCCGATCCATCGGCATGGTGCTGGCGAAGCCGCCGACCCGATCGGGCGCGCCGATGAAGCGGGCGCTGGTCTGCCAGCTTCCTTGTGACAGGAAGCTGACGCCGCCCTGCAGATAGCTGCGCAGCACCGCACCGTCGGGCAGATCGGTGCGCCCGCCGATTTCCAGCATCGGCGTTGCCACGCCGAGCAATTGGCGATGTCCCGAGACTTGCAGATCGAGCGCGCCGGCACCGGTTTCGGTATAGCCCGGGGCGGCGGCATAGACGCCGTCGAGATCGAGGAAGGGGCGCAGATAGGCATGCGCCGATCCGAAGGTGCGCGCGATGCGCAGGCGCAGCCCGCCGCCATTGGTCAGCGGCTTGGCATCGGCCACGCTGAACGCGCCGGGCAGGGCGATCAGCCGGGCGGTGCGGAAATCCTGATGCCCGGCGAAGCCCGCCAGGGCGAACAGCCAGTCGCCCACTTCGTGCTTCAGGCTGAAGCCGGCCTCGACATTCTGCCCGGAGCCGCTGGTGGCGCCGTCGCTGCTGGTAAGCCAGTCCTGGCCATAGGCGAAGGAGCCGCCGAGGAACCAGTGCGGCGCGAATTG
>JAGWRU010000100.1 GCA_028869595.1 Rhodospirillales bacterium | reverse complement strand
CCATGCCGAGGCGCGGCTGGGCGAGGCGCGAGAAGTGCTGCTGCGCGGCGATATGGTGTTTTCCGGCTATTGGCGCGATCGAGCGGCAAGCGCGGCGGTGTTGCGCGATGGCTGGCTGGCCAGCGGCCTGGCTGGCCGGGCCGAGGGCGAGACGCTGCGCATCGACGGCGCGCTGGCCTGCGGCTTCGTGCTGCCCGCGCTGCATCGCCCGGCGGCGCTGCATGCCTGATCGCGGATTGGCCCATCCCGGATTGGCCGGCGTGGCAATCTGCCGGTAGCATTCCCGCGTTGCCCCCGTGTGGCGGGCCGCGCGCGGGGATGCAGGATGGAAATCTGGGTGCCGATCACGCTGTCGGCGGCGCTGTTTCAGGCGCTGCGCACGGCGATGCAGCAGAAGATGCGGGCCCGCGTCTCGGTCAACGCGGCAGGCTTCGTCCGCTTCGCCTATGGGCTGCCGGTGGCGGCGGCGGTGCTGGTGGCGGCGATGCTGGCCAGCGGCCAGGCGCTGCCGCATCCGGCGCCGCGCTTCTACGCGCTGTGCGCGCTGGGCGGGCTGTTTCAGATCTTCGCCACCAACCTGCTGATCATGGCCTTCGGCTTTCGCAATTTCGCGGTAGGCACGGCCTTCGCGAAGACCGAGGCGATGCAGGCGGCGCTGCTCGCCTGGCCGATCCTGGGCGAGCGTCCGCCGCCCTTCGTCTGGCTGGGCATCGCGATCGGTCTGGTCGGGGTGATGATGTTGTCGCTGGTCGGGCGCAATCTGCGCGCGCGCGATCTGCTGGCCGGCGCGGTGCAGCCGGCGGCGCTGTGCGGGCTGGGCGCGGGCTTCGCCTTTTCCCTGACGGCGATCTCGATCAAGGCGGCAAGCCATGCCATTCCGGTGGGGGATGGCGGGGTCGGGCCGTATCTAGTGCGCGCCTTTTTCATGCTGAGCGTCACGACCTTGCTGCAAACCGCGATGCAGGGCGGCTACATGGCCTGGCGCCGGCCGCAGGAATTGCGCGCGGCGTTTCGCGAATGGCGGGCCGCCTCGCTGGTCGGCGCGGCCTCGGCGGCGGGCTCGGCCTGCTGGTTTCTCGCCTTCACCCTGGCCGCCGTCGCGCTGGTGCGCGCGGTCGGGCAGGTGGAGGTGGTGTTCACCCTGGTGCTCAGCCGCTTCTATCTGCGCGAGACGCTGCACAAGGCGGATCTTGCCGGGCTGGTGCTGGTGGTGACGGGGGTATTCATCGTCGTGGTGGGGGCATAGCGGGCCGAAACGCCGGCGCGGGCCTCAGCCCGGTCTGGCGCGCAGCCCCAGCACGACCGGGGCGGCAACGGCCAGGATGGCGAGGCCGGCCAGCCACACCGCGCCGTTCCAGCGCCCCCGCGACACGGCATAGAGGCCGCTGAACAGAAGCGGTCCGATGATCGCGACCAGGCCGTTGAGGCCGATTTCGGCGCTTCCCCAGCCGAAGCGACGCGCTCGCCTGTCCTCCGGCGTGACATCGGTGAGAAAGGCGGTGGCGACGGCGCCATGGGCCGCCGTCACGCCGGCAATCGCGCGGCCGAGGAAAAGCAGCCACAGATGCGGGCTGAAACCCATGATCAGATAATCGATCACCGATCCCGCCAGGGAAAGCAGCAGCACCGGGCGGCGGCCGAAGCGATCGGACAGCACCCCCAGCACCGGCGTGCCGGCGCGCGCGAAGCGGGCGGGTCCCGGCGGGTAGGTGAAGACTGCATCGTGAATGGCGACACCGATGCCGCGATAGCGGTCGCTGGGATAGACATCCACCACCACGATCACGACGCCGTTGCGGCGCAGAATTTCCGCGATCGCCGCCCGGGTATCGCGCCGCCCGAAGGGAATGCCGGTGCCGAGAATGGCGTTGCGCCCGGCTCGGATCCATTGCTCGGTCGGCGTCGGGCTGCGTCCGATCGTGTAGACGAAGCCGAGGTCGAAACCCCGATCATGCAGGTATGCCGCGAATAATTCGAGGCTGCCGACATGCGGCAAGGCCAGGATGCAGCCCCGGCGCCTCTCTGCCAGAACCGCCGACAGCCGGGCGATGGCGGCATCGGGAAGCATGGCGGAAAGCCGCATGGCGCGGGCGCGATCATGCTGGAGATTGCCGAGGTCGAACAGCACCCCGACCCAGGCGGGCTGGTCGCGCAGATCGATGCGCGGGGCCAGCCGCGCGACCAGATTGACCACGGCGGTCTGGATATCGCCGCGATCGCGCGCAAAAGGGGGCGTCATCGCGCCCCGGCGGTGAAAATCACACCGGTGCCTCGCCCAGGATCGTCACGCGATGGCCGGAACGCGGCGCCGGCCAGTAATCCCACATCGCGCGGTGCTGGGTGCAGCGATTATCCCAGAAGGCGATGGAATTTTCCCGCCAGCGAAAGCGGCACTGAAACAGCGGGTTTTCCATATGCGCGAACAGCCAGGCCAGGATGCCGTCGCTTTCGTCGCGCGGCACGCCCAGCAGGCGGGTGGTGAAACCGCGATTGACGTAAAGCGCGCGCTTGCCGGTGACGGGATGGGTGCGCACCACCGGATGCTCGGCGCGGGGATAGCTGGGCCGGTCGGCGACGCCGTAATTGGCATAGGTGCCGCGATAGGCATCCTCGCCGTCATGCACCGCCTTCATCCCGGCGAGATAGGCCTGCATGCGCGGCGATAATGCCTCGTACGCGGCATACATATTGGCGAACAGCGTATCGCCGCCGGTTTCCGGGCAAAGCCGGATATGCAGAATGCTGCCCATCGGCGGCACGGCGTCGCAGGAAACATCGCTGTGCCAGCCTTCGCCGTTGGCGCGCGGGCTGTTGGCATCGGCATGGATGCGCATCAGCGCCGGTTCGCCTTCGGCATGCGGCGCGGCGGGGTGGATGTGCAGCGCGCCGAAGCGCCGCCCGAAGGCCAGATGCTGGGCGGGGGTGATGTCCTGATCGCGGAAGAAGATCACCAGATGCTCGGCCAGCGCGCGGGAGATTTCGGCGAACATCTCCTCGTCCAGCGTCTCGCGCAGATCGACGCCGGCGATCTCCGCGCCGATCACCGGGGTCAGTTTGGTGACGCGGATGCGGCGGTACTCGGCGACGCTGGCGGCCTGCTGACGGATGCGGGGTCCTTCGGTATTGCCCAGACCGCTCATTGCTTGTGTCCCTCTCCCCAGGCCGGTCGTTATGGTCGGGCGCGAGCGCGCCAGTGCCGGCGGAGGAACCATGCCACGCCCAGCACCAGCGCGGCCAGTACCAGCAGATCGAGCCGATGCATCACCGCCTGCAGCCGCGGATCATGGTCCCAGGCGCGCCCCAGCTTCATCCCGACATAGGCCAGCGCGAAGCACCACGGCCAGGAGCCGAGGAAGGTATAGGCGTGAAAGCGCAGCCGGTTCATGCGGGCGATGCCGGCGGGCAGGGCGATGAAGGTGCGCACCACCGGCAGCAGGCGGCAGACCAGCACGGTGATCGCCCCGAAGCGGGCGAAGAAACGGTCGGCACGGTCGAGATCGTCGTGCGACAGCAGGACATACCGCCCCCAGCGCTCCACCGCCTTGCGTCCGCCGCGCGCGCCGATTTCGAACGGCGGAATCGATCCCAGATTGCAGCCGATCGCGCCGGCCGTGGCGACCGCGATCAGGTCGAACCGCCCGCTCGCCACCAGATAGCCGGCGAATGGCATGATGAGTTCCGATGGCAGCGGGATGCAGGCGGATTCGATGGCCATCAGCAGCGCCACGCCGCCATAGCCGCCGGCCGAGATGATCGCCACGATCCATGCGCCGAGTGTGCCGGTAATGCCGGAAATGTCAGCCTCCGTCGGTCAGGTCGGGATCGGCGCGGGGTTGCGGGGCGCCTTCGCGGCGCACCATAAGGGGGAAGATCACGCAGCGCCACGCCGCACGAGGGATCATGCTGATTACGTTGGTCGCCCTGCTTGCTGCCTCGGTCGTTGCCGTGCCGCTGTCGCGCCGGGCGGGGTTCGGCAGCGTGCTGGGCTATCTGGTCGCCGGTGTTGCGATCGGCCCGGGCGGGCTGGGCGTGGTGCACGATGTCGGGCAGATCGCCGGCATCGCCGGGCTGGGCGTGGTGATGCTGCTGTTCCTGATCGGGCTGGAGGTGCGGCCGCAGCGCCTGTGGGTGATGCGCCGGGCGGTGTTCGGCCTGGGGGCTGCGCAACTTCTGCTGACCGGGGCGGCGCTGGCGCTGCTGGCGCACCGCGCGGGCGTGTCCTGGCAGGGCGCGGCGGTGCTGGGGGCGGGGCTGGCAATGTCGTCCACCGCCATCGTGCTGCCGATGCTGGCCGAGCGCGACCTGCTGACCAGCCGCGCCGGGCGCGACGGCTTCGCGGTGCTGCTGTTTCAGGACCTGGCCTTCATCCCGCTGGTGGCCGCGGTGCCGCTGCTGGCCAGCGGTGCCAGCCTGCCGCACAGCGCCGATCAACTGCCCTGGCTGCACGTGGCACGCGCCGCCGCCGCCGTGATCGCCATTCTGATCGGCGGGCGCTATCTGGTGCGACCGATGTTTCGCGCCATCGGCGGCGCGCAGACGGCGGAGCTGTTCACCACCCTGGCATTGCTGATCGTCGCCGGCACGGCCGCTTTGGCGCATGCCGCCGGGCTGTCGATGTCGCTGGGCGCCTTCATGGCCGGGGTGCTGCTGTCGAACAGCGAGTACCGGCACGAATTGCAGGCCGATATCGCGCCGTTCGAGGGGTTGCTGCTGGGCTTCTTCTTCATCTCGGTCGGCATGCAGGCCAATCTGCATTTCGCCGCCGCGCATGCGCGGGAGCTGATCGCCGCGGTGGCGGTACTGGTGGCGGTCAAGGCGGGCATCGCCTTCGTGCTGGCGCTGATCGCGCGCCAGGATCGCGCCAATGCGGTGCGTTTCGCCCTCGCCCTGCCGCAGGGCAGCGAGTTCAGCTTCATCCTGTTCGCCACCGCAAGCGCGCTCGGCCTGCTGGATGGCGGGCGGGCGGCGCTGGCGACGCTGGCCATCGCCGCCTCGATGATGGTCACGCCGATCCTGTTCGCCGTCGCCGAGCGCCTGCTGATCCCGCATCTGGAGCGGGAGGAGGAAGCGCCGGTATTCGAGCCGATCGCGGCCCCGCCGGCGCCGGTGATCATCTGCGGTTTCGGGCGCGTCGGGCAGATTGTCGGGCGGGTGCTCACCATGCACGGCATTCCCTTCACCGCGCTGGAGCGCGATCCCGGCCAGGTGGAGGTGGTGCGCCGCTTCGGCGCCAAGGTCTATTTCGGCGATCCGGCCCGCGCCGATGTGCTGCGCGCCGCCGGGGCGGAGCAGGCGACGCTGCTGGTGGTGGCGCTGGACGATACCGAGACGACGCTGAAAGTGGTGGAGGTGGCGCGCCACGCCTTCCCGGCGCTGCGTCTGCTGGTGCGTGCGCGCAACCGCCGCCACGCGCATCGGCTGATGGATCGCGGCGTCACCGATCCGGTGCGCGACACGTTCCATTCCGCCCTGTTCATGGCCCGGCAGGTGCTGGGCGCGCTGGACGTGCCGGAGGAAGACGCCGCGCGTTCCGTCGCGCTGTTTCGCGCCCATGACGAGAAACAGCTGCGCGCCGCCCATGCCATCTATCGCGACGAAAAAAAGATGATCCAGAGCGTCAAGGAAGCCGCCGAGGAACTGACCCAGCTTTTCGAGGACGATCAGACCGGCCGCGCCGAGGAGCAGGAGCGCAGGAAGCGCGGGCGGGGAAAATCAGGCGCCGATCCGGCGGCGCCGGAGCCGCCCCGCCCGGCGGGTGAGAAGCCGGTCTAACGGACCCAGCGGCGCACGCGCGGCATCAGCATCGCCGCCAGAAGCATCTTCGCCCCCTCGGCCGGCAGGAAGGGCAGCAGCCCGTAGGCGAGCGCCTTTCCTGTGCCGAACAGCACCGCCAGCCAGGCGATGCCGGGGGCGTAGATCAGCGCCTCTCCCAGCAGGATCGCGGCCAGGGTGCGGGGATGGCTGTCGGTGCCGCCACGCTCCATCAGCGCGCCCATCGCCGGGGCGGCGAGCAGGAAGCCCAGCAGATAGCCCGCCGTGGGACCGGCCATATAGGCCAGCCCGGCGCCGCCCTGAAAGACCGGCAGGCCGAACGCGCCTTCCGCCAGATAAGCGAGGATGGTCGCCCCGGCGAGGCGGCTGCCATAGGCCAGGCCGATCGCCAGCACTACGAAGCTTTGCATGGAAAGCTTCACCGGCCAGAACGGCACCTGCACATGCGCCGACAGCGCCAGCAGGGCAGAGCCGGTAAGGACCAGCACCGCGGCGCGCAGCAGCGCGGTTTCGCGGCGGGCAGGCCACAGGCTGGCGATCAGCGTGGCGGGCCGGGTGGCAGCGGATGCGGGCATGGCGGAGCGTTTTCCCTTGAACACGCGCGCACCATAATGAGAACCGCCCAGGCTGGGCAAGCGGCTGGGCAAGCGGCTGGGCAAGCGGCTGGGCAAGCGGCTGGGCAAGCGGCTGGGCAAGCGGCTGGGGACGGCGCGCCGGCGGCCCGGTTCATCGCGTTTGACACCCCGCCCGTTCCTGCCCATCCTGGCCGCACCGAGGGGAGCCCCGCCGGAGGGGCTGAGAGACTGCGGTGGCAGGTGCGATGCCTGCGGTGCAGTGACCCTTGAACCTGAACCGGGTCATGCCGGCGGAGGGACGGGAGCAGACATCCAGGCCCGTATTCCGACCGCGCCCTGCCCGCCGCCGAGGAGAGGTCCATGACGGTCCAGTCGAAATCCGCCGCGCGTCCCGACAGCGTGACCACGGGGCCGATCGCCGGCTCCCGTAAAATCTACACCAGCCCGGAGGGGCGGCCCGATATCCGCGTGCCGTTCCGCGAGATCGCCCTCGATCCTTCCGCGCGGGAGGAGGCGTTCCGCGCCTATGACACCTCGGGCATCTACACCGATCCCTCGGTGACGGTGGACCTCGCCGCCGGGCTCGCCCCGGTGCGCGATGCCTGGATCGCCCGGCGCGGCTTCGAGACGCTGACCCCGCGCGACGTGAAGCCCGAAGATAACGGCCATGTCGGCGCCGACCGTCTGGCGCCGCCCTGCCCGGCGGAGCATCGCATCTATGGCGGGCGCGCCGGCCAGCCGGTGACCCAGTACGAATTCGCCCGCGCCGGGATCATCACCGAGGAGATGATTTATGTCGCGCATCGCGAAAATCTCGGCCGACAGAAAATGCTGGAAGGGGCCGAGGCGCGGCGCGCCGATGGCGAGGATTTCGGCGCCGCCATGCCGGCTTTCGTCACCCCGGAATTCGTCCGTGAGGAGATCGCCCGGGGCCGCGCCATCATTCCGGCGAACATCAATCACCGCGAGCTGGAGCCGGTCATCATCGGGCGCAACTTCCTGGTGAAGATCAACGCCAATATCGGCAATTCCGCCGTCACCTCCGGCGTTGCCGAGGAAGTGGAAAAGCTGGTCTGGGCGATTCGCTGGGGCGCCGATACGGTGATGGACCTGTCGACCGGGCGGAATATCCACAATATCCGTGGCTGGATCATGCGCAATTCGCCGGTGCCGATCGGCACGGTGCCGATCTATCAGGCGCTGGAGAAGGTGAATGGCGAGCCCGACAAGCTGGATTGGGAAGTCTTCAAGGACACGCTGATCGAGCAGGCCGAGCAGGGCGTCGATTATTTCACCAT
>JAGWRU010000099.1 GCA_028869595.1 Rhodospirillales bacterium | reverse complement strand
ATCGGTGCCGGTCCGTCGTGTTGGCGGGCCGATCGGCCAATGATTTGGCGGAGAGCGTGTCCGTCTCGTTCAGGCGGTCCAGTTCGCTCCGTCGACAGCGTAGATGGGGCGGGGGAAGCCATGTTGCATTGGCATGAACGTCATCATGGTCATGCAGTATTCGCATGATATGATCGGGGCAGCGGGGTTGACCTATCCCGGGGGAGGCCCCATCGGCGGGCGGTTCGGGCGGGCCTGTCGCGCCGCTACAGCACCTTCCCCGCATTGAGCAGGTTCTGCGGATCGAGCGCCGCCTTCACACGGCGCATCAGCGTCATTTCCGCCTCGCTGCGGACATAGGACAGATAGGGTTTCTTGGTCAGGCCGATGCCGTGCTCGGCGGAAACCGTGCCGCCGAAACGGCGCACCTGATCGTAGACCGTCTCGACGATCGCCTTGGTCGGCTGCTCGTTCACGCCCGGCACGTTGACCACGATATGGATATTGCCGTCGCCGATATGGCCGTAGAACAGCGAGATCACCTTGGGAAACCGCGCCTCCAGATCGGCCTTGCAGGCGCGCACGTACTCGTCCATCGCGGCCACCGGCAGGCCGATATCGAAGGGCTCGTGCTGGCCCAGCACCTGGGGGAATTCGGCGCAGGCATCGCGCACGCCCCAGAAGGCGCGGACATCGGCCAGCGACTGGGCGACGGCGGCATCGGCAATCAGCCCGTCCTCGGCCTGACGCTCCAGCCAGGCCTGAAAGCGTGGCGCATCGACCGCCTCCTCGGTGCCCTGCGCCTCGATCAGCACATAGGCGCCATGCTTGCCGGCGATCGGGTTGCGCACGCTCGGCATGGCGGTGACCACGTCCCAGTAATCCGGCCACATCACCTCGAACGCCGATAGCAGCGGCCCCAGCCCGCGCCGCGCCGCGCCCAGCAGTTTGACGACATGGGCGTAATCCTCCACCCCGCACAGCGCCGCCAGCGTGCAGCCGGGCTGCGGCGACAGGCGCAGCACCGCGCGGGTGATGATGCCCAGCGTGCCCTCGCTGCCGATGAACAGATGCTTGAGATCGTAGCCGGCATTGTTCTTCAGCATCTTGTTGAGGTTGCGCAGGATGGTGCCGTCGGCCAGCACCACTTCCAGGCCCAGCACCATCTCGCGCGCCATGCCGTAGCGGATGACGCGGTTGCCGCCGGCATTGGTGGAAAGATTGCCGCCGATCGCGCAGGACCCGCGCGAGCCGAGATCGAGCGGAATGAAGAACCCCGCCGCCGCCGCCGCTTCCTGGATGGTCTGCAGCGGCGTGCCGGATTTCACCGTGATGCTGGCCGAGGCGGGATCGATCTCCTCCACCCCCACCATGCGTTCCAGCGACAGCGCGACGGCGCCGGCGATCGGGCGGGCACCACCGCACAGGCCGGTCAGCCCGCCTTGCGGCACCACCGCCACGCCATGCGCGGCGCAAAGCCGCATCGCGGTCGCCACCCCGTCCGTATCGGCGGGGCGCACCACGCAAAGCGGCATCTCGGACGACATGGTCGACCAGTCATGGGTGTTGCGCGGCGGGATATCGCCGCCGGCCAGCACCGTGGCGGGGCCGAGTTCGGCAGTCAGCGCAGCGATCAGTGCCTCGGCGTTCATGGCCGATCCTTCCCTTGCGAAACCCTGCCGTTTGCCCGGCACACGCGCGGCGTTATCCGCTTCGTCCGGCCAGCGTCAAGCCCGCGCCAGCATGGTGTGGTGCCCGGCCATCCGCCGGTGCAGCAGGTACATCGGCACCGCCAGCGCCGACAGCGCCGCCGCCGCCAGCAGCGCGCCGGCCGGCCCGCCATACCAATCCGCCGCCCGCCCGCACAGTGCCGGCGCCACCGATCCGCCAGCGTAATAGGTGGTGTAGAAAATCCCCATCCCGGTCGCCCGGTTCTCCGCCCGCGCCGACAGCGTGCCCACCGCCATGATCACCCCGGGATGGATGGAGCCGACCACCCCCACCACCCCGGCCAGCGCCACCAGCACGGCGATGCCGCCACCGGCCAGCGCGGTGCCCGCCATGCCCGCCACCATCATCGCCGTGCCGAACAGGAAGATGCGCAGCGCCCCGAAACGCGCGGCCAGACCGCCACCCAGCAGGATCGCCGGCACGTTGCCCCAGGTGGCGATGGTCAGCACCAGCCCGGTCGCCGCCAGCCCCGCCCCGCGCGCCGCCATGAAGGAGGGGATGTAGGAGGTATAGCCAGCATAGCCCGAGGTATAGGCCGTCCAGATCAGCCCGGCGATCACCAGCAGCAGGCTTTCCCGCGCCCCGGGGAAGGAGAAGCGGGTCGAAACCGGCCGGCTTTGCGGCACCGGGCGATAGGAGAGAACGAACAGCAGCGCCGCCGCCGCCAGCAGCGCCGCGCCGGCCAGGAAGGCAGCCGGCCAGCCGAAATCCCGCGCGATCGGCGGCACCACGATCTGCGCCAGGCCGATCCCCACCGGATAGGCGCTGACCGAGGCGCCGATCGCCGGCATGAAGGCCCGGCCCTGGAACCAGTCGGCGATCACCTTGGCCTGCAGCACGGTCATCGCCACGCCGCCGATCCCGGCCACCGCGCGCCCCGCCGCGATACCGTCCGCCCCGCCGCCCAGCGCGCTGATCACCCCGCCCGCCGCCATCAGCGCCAGCCCGCCGCCCAGCACGCGCCGATCGCCAAGCCGCCGCCCCAGCAACCCCATCGGCAGCGCCACCACCACGCCGGCGATCATATAGGCGCCGATCAGACTGCCGAGACCGGCATAATCGATGCCGAACCGGCCCATCAGCAGCGGCCCCAGGCTGGGCACGGTCTGGTATTGCAGCCCGAAACCGATCCGCGCGAGCAGCAGGGACAGCAGAATGATCCAGCGCCGCACAGCCATTGGGTTTCCGTTTCCTCGGTTCCACGCGCCGCCGCGGCGGGTCCTGGTTGCCTGGCGGCGCCGCCCCCCATAGCACCAACGCGGCGGCTTCCCTATGTTGGGGCGATGTCCGACCCGAGCCAAGCCGCGATCCTCGAACGCCCCGCCGTCCCCGACATTGCCGTGGCGCGCGCGATCCTTCCCTTCTACCTGCCGCATCGCCCGGTGCGTGGCCGGCTGGTGCGGCTCGGCCCGCTCGCCGAGGCGCTGCTGACCCGCCATGACGCCCATCCCGCCGTGATCGCCCTGACCGGCCAGGCCCTGGCGCTGGCCGGCGCGCTGGCCACGGCGCTGAAATTCACCGGCTCCTTCAGCGTGCAGGCCAAGGGCGACGGGCCGGTCGGCATGCTGCTGGCCGATTGCACCGATCGCGGCGAACTGCGCGGCTATGCCAAGGCCGATCCGGACCGTCTGGCGGCGCTGCTGGCCAGCGACCCGGCGCCGGATGCCGCCGCCCTGCTCGGCCAGGGCTATCTCGCCTTCACCGTGGATCAGGGACCGCATACCGAGCGCCATCAGGGCATCGTCGCCATCGAGGGGGCGGCGCTGGCCGATATGGCGCTGAATTATTTTGCCACCAGCGAACAGCTCGACTGCTTCGTCCAGCTCGCCTGCGCCAGGGTGGCAACGCCCGAGGGGCCGCGCTGGCAGGCCGCCGCGCTGGTGCTGGAAAAGATCGCCGGTGCCGGCGGCGTCGGCCCCGACCTCGACGAGGCGGCCCAGACCGAGGCCTGGCATACCGCGCGCACCCTGGCCGGCACGCTGCGCGATGCGGAATTGCTGAATGAGGCCATCGCGCCGGAGGAACTGCTGTTCCGCCTGTTCGGCGCCGAAGGCGTCGCCGCCGACCGCGCCCGGCCGCTTTCCTATGGCTGCCGCTGCTCGCGCGCGCGGCTTGCCGGCATTCTGGACGGGTTCAGCGCCGACGATCTCGATCACATGACGGTCGATGGCGACATCGTTATGACCTGCGAGTTCTGCAATTTCGATTTCCGCTTCCCGCGCGCCGCCATGCGTGGCACCGATCCTGCCCCGACGCCGTGAGTCCGTGACGGAGCTTCGTTTCATGCCGCAAGCCAAACTCGCCCGCCGTTCCGTGCTGTTCCTGCCGCTGGCGCTGGCCGCCTGCGGTGGCGGCGCGCCGAAAGTCTACCCGCCGCTGCGCTACGGCTATCTGGAGCCGCTGCGCCTGAATGTCGCATCGATCCGCGTCGACGACCAATATGTTCCGGCCGGCATCCCCCCCGATGTCTCCTCCCGCGCGCCGGAAAGCCCGGTCACCATCCTGTCCGACATGGCGCGCGACCGGCTGAAGCCGCTGGGCGCGGCCGGCGAGGCGGTATTCGTGATCAAGGATGCGTCGCTGATCCGCCGCGGCGATACGCTGGAAGGCGCCTTCTGGGTGGAGCTGAACATCTATCCCAGCCCCGGCATGCGCGCCGCCTATGCCGAGGCGCGGGTCGCGCGCAGCGAAAGCGGCGGCGATGGCAGCCTGCGCGACCGGCTGTACGCGCTGGAAAAGCAGCTGATGAACGACATGAACGTGGAATTCGAATATCAGGTCCGCCGCACCCTGCATGACTGGCTGGTCAGCGCCGATGCCGCGCCAGCCCCGGTGCTGCAACAGAACCTGGCGCCGGGCGCCGGGGTTGTGACCGGCGGCGGCGTGCCGGCATCGCCGCTACCGGCGCCGGGCGCCCCGGTTCCGGCCCCGGCCGTGCCCAATGCCGCGATGCCCGCCACCATGCCGGGCGCCGCGCCGAACGTGACCTACCGGCTGGTGCCTTCGCCGCCGCCCGTGGCGCAGTAGGCGCGCGCGCCTACTCGCAGACCCGCCCACCGCGCTGGCCGATCATCGCCAGCACTTCCTTGCGGGTCGCCGGATCTTCGCGGAACGCCCCCAGCATGCGGCTGGTCACCATGTCGACGCCGGTCTTATGGACGCCGCGCGTGGTCATGCATTGATGCGCCGCCTCGATCACCACCGCCACGCCGCGCGGCTGCAACACCTCCTGGATGGTGTTGGCGATCTGCGCGGTCAGTTTTTCCTGAATTTGCAGGCGCTTGGAAAAAGCCTCGACGACTCTCGCCAGCTTGCTGATGCCCACCACCCTGGTATGCGGCAGATAGGCGACATGGGCGCGCCCGATGATCGGCGCCAGGTGATGCTCGCAATGGCTCTCCACCCGGATATCGCGCAGCAGCACGATCTCGTCGTACCCCTCGATCTCCTCGAAGGTGCGGGCCAGCATCTCCGCCGGGTCAGTTTCGTAGCCGGCATAGAATTCCTCGTAGGAGCGGACCACCCGCGCCGGGGTATCGCGCAGCCCCTCCCGCGTCGGATCGTCGCCGGCCCAGCGCAGCAGCACGCGCACCGCCGCTTCCGCTTCCGCGCGGCTCGGCCGGGCGGCGGGCGATTGCAGCGCGGGCTGCGACGGGGCGGGCTTGGAGAGTTTCGTCACACGACGTTCCTTCCGGGAAATCCTGGCGCGCAACAAGCAGGACGGGCGCGCCTTGCCGACCGGGCGGATATGGGGGGAAACCCCGGGGTGACAAGCCGGCTTTCTAATGCACCCGGCCGCTCTGATGCGGGCTGTCCAGGCTGAAGGCCGGGATCGCCACGTCGAAATTCTCGCCCGAAGCCGGCGCGATCATGTGATAGGCGCCCACCATGAAGCCGGATGGCGTGTCGAGCGGGGTGCCGGAGGTATATTCGAACACCTCCCCCGGTTCCAGCAGCGGCTGCTCACCGACCACGCCGGCGCCATGGACATGCTGGGTGCGCCCGCGCGCATCGGTGATCTGCCAGGTGCGGCGCAGCAATTGCACCGCCTCCGGCCCCTGATTCTCGATCGTCACGCGATAGGCCCAGACATAGCGGCCATCCTCCGGCTGGGACTGGTCCTCCAGATAGAAGGAGCGGACGCTGACGCGCACGCCGCGCGTGATCTTGGCGTAATCCTCGGCCATGGTTTCCTGTGCTCGCGCGCCTTCCCGCTTCCGACGGGCCGCCGCCTGGGGGGAATCAACGACCGGATGCGGGGCGGGTCAAGGGGGCGGCGCCTGCCAGCCGCCGCCCAGCGCGGCAACCAGCGCCACGCTTTGCACCAGCCGGTCCTGGCGGAGAGACACGGCGGATTCCTCGCTCGACAAAGCCGCCGCCTGGGCCACCACCACGGCGGTATAGGCGACGGTGCCGGCGCGGTACTCGTTGAGCACGATGGCGAGCGTGCGCTCCGCCGCCGCCACCGCCACCGCCTGGGCTGTGGCTTCGGTCTGCTCGATCCGCAGGGTGGAAAGCGCATCCTCGGTCTGCTGAAAGGCGGTCAGCACGGTCTGGCGATAGGCGGCGACGGCGGCATCGTAATCCGCCCGTGCGGCGGCGACATTGCCGGCGCGCGCGCCGCCCTCGAACACCGTTTCGCTGGCCGCGGCGCCCAGCGACCAGACGCGATTGGCGGTGCTGATCAAGGAACCGAGCGGATTGCCGGCATAGCCGAACAGCGCCGACAGCGTGACATCGGGGTAATAGGCGGCGATGGCGACGCCGATATTGGCATTCTGCTCGGCCATCAGCCGTTCGGCGGCGGCGATGTCGGGGCGGCGCTGCAGCAGGTCGGACGGCACGCCGGCCGGCACCACGGGCACGTCATGGGCCAGCGTGCCGCTGGCCAGGCTAAGCTCGGCCGGCGGCAATCCGGCCAGCACGGCGATGGCGTGTTCGTACTGCGCGCGCGCCACCCCCAGCGCAATGGCCGAAGCGCGTGCCGTCGCCAGCTGCGTTTCCGCCGCCGCCACATCCGATTGCGCCACCGTGCCGGCGCGATACTGGTTCTGGGTGATGGTCAGCGAACGTTGATAGGCGATCACGGTGCGATTCAGCAGCGCGATCTGCGCGTCCGATCCCCGCAGCTCGAAATAGGCCGTGGCCAGCGCCGCCTGCGCCGACAGGGTGGCGGCGGCCAGATCGGCCTGGCTGATCGAAGCGGCGGCGCGGCTTGCCTCCACCTCCCGGCGGATGCGACCCCAGACATCGAGATCCCAGCTTGCCGATGCCTCCAGGCTGTAATTGGTGCGCACCCCGCCATTGCCCGCGCCGCTGCTGCCGCCTTGGGCCAGGCTGGCGCCGGGGCCGATCGACAGGCTGGGCAGGGCGGCGGCCTGGGCGACCTTGATCAGCGCCACCGCCGCGCGCCAGTTCGCCGCCGCCTGGGCGACGTTCTGGTTGTCGATCACCACCCGCTTTTCCAGCCCGTCCAGCGTCGGGTCGTGATAGATGCGCCACCACGCGCCGCGCGGTATCGCATCCTGCGGATCGGCGGGGTGCCAGCCGATCCCCTCCTTGAAGAACGGGGTCGCGGGGGCGGCGGGGCGGACATAATCCGGCCCCACCGTGCAGCCGGCGAGCAGTGCCAGGGCCAGCAGAAACGGGGCGGCTTTGATGCCTTGGGTCATGGCTGAGGCTCCGGCGCCGCGCCGCGCCGCGGGCGGGAAAGACGCCGGCGGATCGCGCTGCGCAGCCGGTCGAGATAGAGATAGACGACCGGCGTCGTGTACAGCGTCAGGATCTGGCTGACGACCAGCCCGCCCATGATGGCGATGCCCAGGGGCTGGCGCAGCTCCGAGCCTTCGCCGGAGCCGAAGGCCAGCGGCAGGGCACCGAGAAACGCCGCACTGGTGGTCATCATGATCGGGCGGAAACGCAACAGGGATGCCTGATAGATCGCATCGCGCGGCGACAGATTCTGCTCGCGCTGGGCGATCAGGGCGAAGTCGATCATCATGATCGCGTTCTTCTTGACGATGCCGATCAGCAGGATCACGCCGATCAGCGCGATGATCGAGAACTCGATGTGAAACACCAGCAGCGCCAGCACCGCGCCCAGCCCGGCCGAAGGCAGGGTGGAAAGAATGGTCAGCGGGTGCATGTAGCTTTCATAGAGAATGCCGAGCACGACATAGACCGCGATCAACGCGGCGGCGATCAGCAGCGGCTCGGTGTTCAGCGCCGCCTGAAAACTTGCCGCCGTGCCTGCGAAACTGCCATGCACCGTGGCCGGCATGCCGAGATCGAGCATCGCCTGGTTGATCGCCGTTTCCGCCTGGCCCAATGTCGCGCCGGGGGCAAGGTTGAAGGAAATCGTGGTCGCCACGAACTCTCCCTGATGGTTCACCGAAAGCGGCGTACGGCCGGGCCCGAAACTCGCCACCGCCGCCAACGGGATCAGCGTCTCCTTGCTGGTCGATACCGCCGCGCCGGAGGAGCTGCCGGCGCGTCCGGTGATGGCATTGATCGCCGCATTGCGCGCACTGTCGGAGGCGATGGCCGAGGCGCTGGTCGTGTTACCGGTGGTGCCGGCCGGCGCATTGGTCTGCGCCGAACCGCTGGCGCTGCCGCCTGCGGTGCTGACCCAGAGCTGGCCCAGCGCCTGCGGGCTTTGCTGATAGCGCGGATCGACCTCCATCACCACGTGATACTGGTTCTGGGCGTTGTAGATCACCGAAACCTGACGCTGGCCGAAAGCGTCGTACAGCGTGTTGTCGATCATCGCCGGCGTCAGGCCGAACCGCGCGGCGGCATCGCGATCGATATGCACCATCGCCTCCAGCCCGCCTTGCTGGAGATCGGAATTGACGTCGGTCAGCAGCTTGATCTTGCGCATCGCGTCGGCAAGTTTGGGCGTCCATGTATCCAGGGTCTGCGGATCATCGGCCTGGAGCGTGTATTGATAGAGCGCATTGCTCTGCCGTCCGCCGACCTGGATATCCTGCACCGGCAGCAGAAACAGCCGCGCCCCGGCTACGCGGGACAGTTTCTGGCGCAGCCGCGCCATCACCTGCAGGATCGGCGGACGCTGCGATAAGGGTTTCAGCGCGATGAAGACGAAGCCGGAATTGGTCTGCCGCCCGCCGGTGAAGCCGACCGCGCCGGACACCGCCGGATCGGCGCGGATGATGCCCATGAACTGGCTCAGCTTCTGGCGCATGGACTGAAACGAGATGCTCTGATCGGCCTGGATGCCGCCGATCATCCGCCCGGTATCCTGCAACGGGAAGAAGCCTTTCGGCACCACCACGAACAGCGCGACATTCAGCGCCACCGTCGCGATCAGCGTCAGCGCCACCCAGGGCGCGTAGCGCAGCGCCACCGCCAGGGTGCGGGCGTAGAAATCCTGCATGGCGCGAAAGCCCCGCTCGAAGAAGTGCCACAGGCGGCCATGCGCGTGCCCCGCCTCGTTCGGCAGGATCAGCGAGGCCAGCATCGGCACCATGGTCAGCGAGACGATCAGCGACACCACGATCGCTATCGACAGGGTGATGGCGAATTCGCGAAACAGCCGCCCGACAATGCCGCCCATCAGCAGGATCGGCAGAAACACCGCGATCAGCGACACGCTGATCGACAGCACCGTGAAGCCGACCTCCGACGCGCCGCGCAGCGCGGCTTCGCGCCGGCTCAGCCCGGCCTCGCGATGGCGGGCGATGTTTTCCAGCACGACGATGGCATCGTCCACCACGAAGCCGGTGGAGATGGTCAGCGCCATCAGCGACAGATTATCCAGGCTGTAGCCCAGCAGCCACATGCCCGCGAAAGTGCCGATGATGGAAACCGGCACCGCGATGCAGGGGATCAGCGTGGTGCGCGGCTCGCGCAGGAAGGCGAACACCACCAGGATCACCAGCCCGACCGAGATCAGCAAAGCACGCTGGGTTTCGGCCAGGGACGCGCGGATGGTGCTGGTGCGATCGACCATCGGCGTCACCGTCACGCCGCCGGGCAGCGAGGCCTGCAATTGCGGCAGCAACGCGCGCACCCGATCGACCGTGCCGATGATATTCGCGCCCGGCTGACGATACAGGATCACCAGCACCGCCGGCTTGCCGTCGGCCATGCCGGCATTGTGCAGATCCTCCACCGAATCGACCACGGTCGCGACATCGGACAGATGCACCGCCGCGCCGTTGCGATAGGCGATCACCAGATTGCGGTACTGCGCCGCCTGGGTCGCCTGATCGTTGGTGTAGATCTGGTAGCGCTGCGCGCCGATCGTGATCTGTCCCTTGGGGCTGTCGGCATTGGCGGCCGCCAGGGCGGCACGCACATCCTCCAGCCCGACGCCGTATTTGAACAGCGCGTGCGGATTGAGCTCCACCCGCACGGCGGGCAGCGAGGAGCCGCCGATATCGACCTCGCCGATGCCGTTGATCTGCGACAAGGCCTGGGAGATCACGTTGGAGGCGGCGTTGTAGACCTGCCCGCGCGTCAGCGTGGTCGAGGTCATGGCCAGCACCATGATCGGCGCGTCGGCGGGATTGACCTTGTTATAGGTCGGGTTGGAGCGCAGCGAGGTCGGCAGATCGGCGCGCGCCGCCTGGATCGCCGCCTCCACATCGCGGGCGGCGCCGTTGATGTCGCGGCTCAGCCCGAATTGCAGCACGATGCGCGTCGAACCGGGGGTGGAGGTGGAGGTCATCTGCGTCACGTCGGCGATCTGGCCGAGATGGCGTTCCAGCGGCGCGGCGACGGTTGCCGCCATGGTCTGCGGGCTGGCCCCGGCCATGGTGGCGCGCACCGCGATGGTCGGGAAATCGACCTGCGGCAGCGGCGCGACCGGCAGCTTGGCATAGGCGAAGATGCCGGCCAGCGCGATGCCGATGGTCAGCAGCGTGGTGGCGACGGGGCGTAGAATGAACAGGCGGATGAAATTCATGCCGCCCCCTCTCGCCGCCGGCGGCTGAAGCGCAGCGCCAGACGGTCGAAGGCGAGGTAGATCACCGGCGTGGTGAACAGCGTCAGCACCTGGCTGACGATCAGCCCGCCGACGATGGCGATGCCCAGCGGCCGGCGCAGCTCCGCCCCGGTGCCGGTCGCCAGCATCAGCGGCAGGGCGCCCAGCAGGGCCGCCATGGTAGTCATCAGGATCGGGCGGAAGCGCAGCAGGCAGGCCTCATGGATCGCCTCGCGCGGGGATTTGCCCTCCCCGCGCTCCGCCGCCAGGGCGAAGTCGATCATCATGATGGCATTCTTCTTGACGATGCCGATCAGCAGCACGATGCCGATGATGCCGATCACGTCCAGCCCCGCCCCGGTCGCCAGCAGCGCCAGCAGCGCGCCCAGCCCGGCCGATGGCAGGGTGGACAGGATGGTCACCGGATGGATGAAGCTTTCGTACAGCACCCCCAGCACGATGTACATCGTGGCGATCGCCGCCAGCACCAGATACAGCTCGTTGCTCAGCGAGGATTGGAAGGCCAGCGCCGCGCCCTGGAAGCTGGTGATCAGGCTGGCCGGCATATGCAGCGATTTTTCCACGCTCTCGATCTGATCGACCGCAGCCCCCAGCGATGCCCCCTGCGCCAGGTTGAAGGAGAAGGCGGTGGCGGGAAACTGGCCCAGATGGGTGATCTGCAACGGCGCCTGCATCACCGTTTCCGTCACGATCGCCGAAAGCGGCACCTCCCCGTTGGTCGCGGTGGAGGATGGCAGATAGATCGAGCCCAACGAGGCGAGATTCTTCTGCAGTTTCGGATCGGCTTCCAGAATCACCCGATACTGGGCCGACTGGGTGAAGATGGTGGAGACGATGCGCTGGCCGAAGGCATCGTACAGCGCGCTGTCCACGGTGGCCGGCGTGATACCGAAGCGCGCTGCCGTGCTGCGGTCGATGGTCAGCATCACCGCCAGCCCGTTCTGGCGCAGATCATTGGTCAGATCGGTCAGCGCCGGGGCCTGCTTCAACGCCGCCTGCAATTTCGGCGTCCATTGCGACAGGACCGAGGGATCGGCATCCTCCAGCACGAACTGGTACTGGGTCGCGCTGACATTGGTATCGATGGTCAGGTCCTGCACCGGCTGCATATAAAGCTTGATGCCGGGAACCTTCGCCACTTCGCCCTGGATGCGCCGGATGATCGCGCTGGCATTCAGGCTGCGCTGCGCGCGCGGCTTCAGATTGATCAGAAACCGCCCGGAATTCAGCGTGGTGTTGGTGCCGTCCACGCCGATGAAGGAGGACAGGCTGACCACGTCCGGGTCCTTGAGGATGGCATCTGCCAGCGCCTGCTGGCGGCCGGCCATCGCTGTGTAGGAAATGCTCTGCGAGGCTTCCGACGTGCCCTGGATCAGCCCGGTATCCTGGACCGGAAAGAAGCCTTTGGGGATGACCACGTACAGCGCCACCGTCACCGCCAGCGTCAGCAGCGCCACGATCAGCGTGGCGAAGCTGCGATCCAGCACCCAGTTCAGCGCCCGGTCATAGACCGCGATGGCGCGCGCGAAGGCATCGCGGCTCCATCGCTCGACACGCGGCATGCGGGCCTCGTCGGGCTTCTTCAGCAGCCGCGCGCACATCATCGGCACCAGCGTCAGCGCGACGATCGCCGAAATCACGATGGTCACCGCCAGCGTGATGGCGAATTCGTGAAACAGCCGGCCCACCACCTCGGTCATGAACAGCAGCGGGATCAGCACCGCGATCAGCGAAACGGTGAGCGAGATGATGGTGAAGCCGATCTGCTGCGCGCCTTTCAGCGCGGCTTCCAGCGGCGGATCGCCGGCCTCCACATAGCGGGCGATGTTCTCGATCATCACGATGGCATCGTCGACGACGAAGCCGGTGGCGACGGTCAGCGCCATCAGCGACAGATTATCCAGACTGAATCCGACCAGATACATCACCGCCAGCGTGCCGATCAGCGAGATCGGCACCGACAGGCTGGGGATCAGCGTCGCCGGCAGCGTGCCCAGGAACAGATAGATCACCGCCACCACCAGCAGCACCGACAAGCCCAGCTCGAAGGCCACATCGGCGACCGAGGCGCGGATCGTCACCGTCCGGTCGGTCAGCGCCGTCACCGTGACCGATGCCGGCATCGCCGCGCGCAGGCTGGGCAGCAGCGCCTTCACCGCATCGGCAACCGCGATCACGTTGGCGCCGGGCTGGCGCTGAATATCCAGGATGATCGCCGGCGTCTTGTTCATCCAGGCGCCGAGCTGCGCATTCTCCGCCCCTTCGGTGACGGTGGCGACATCGGACAGGCGGACCGGCGCGCCGTTGCGATAGGCGATCACCTGATGCGCGTAGGAATCCGGGCTTTGCAGCTGGTCATTGGCGTTGATCGTCACCGATTGCGCCGGCCCGTCGAAACTGCCCTTCGGCGTATTGACGTTGATATTGGCAAGCGTGGTGCGCAGATCATCGAGGTTCAGCCCATAGGCCGCCAGCGCGCGCGGATTGGCCTGGATGCGCACCGCCGGGCGCGCGCCGCCGCTGATCGTCACCAGCCCGACGCCCGCGATCTGGGAGATTTTCTGCGCCATCAGCGTGTCGGCGAGATTTTCCACCTGGGTCAGCGGCAAAGTGGGCGAGGTCACCGCCAGCGTCAGGATCGGCGCATCGGCGGGATTGACCTTGGCATAGATCGGCGGCGCCGGCAGATCCGACGGCAACAGATTGCCCGAGGCATTGATCGCCGCCTGCACCTCCTGCTCCGCCACGTCCAGGCTGAGGCTGAGGTCGAATTGCAGGGTGATCACCGAGGCGCCGGCGGAACTTTCCGACAGCATCTGCTGCAAGCCCGGCATCTGGCCGAACTGGCGTTCCAGCGGCGCGGTGATCGCCGTCGTCGTCACTTCCGGGCTGGCGCCGGGATAGAGCGTCTGCACCTGGATGGTCGGGTAATCGACCGAAGGCAGCGCCGAAAGCGGCAGGAAGCGCAGCGCCGCCAGACCGACCAGCACGATCGCCGCCATCAGCAGCGTGGTCGCCACCGGGCGGAGAATGAAAGGCCGGGACGGGTTCATCCGCCTTGCCTATTGCCCTTGGCATGCACCGGCGAGGCGGGGCCGGATGGCGGGGCGGTTGCCGCGGCGGGCTTGGCAGGCGCCACGGCCGGTTTGCCCGCCACCGCGCCGGGGCCGGCCACCACGACCACTTTGGCGCCTTCGCTCAGCCGGTCGGCGCCATCGGTCACCACGCGCTGGCCGGCGGTCAGGCCCTTGGTGATCACGGTGTCGATGCCGTCGGTAGGCCCGGTCGTGACCTTCGCCACCGAGACCGTGCTATCGGCATTGACCACATAGACATAGCTGCCGGGCACGCCGATCTGCACCGCCGCATTGGGCACCAGCAGGGCGTTTTTCAGCGTATCGACCAGCAGATGGGCGTTGACGAACTGGTTGGGAAACAGCGCGCCATCGGCATTGGGGAAATCGGCGCGCAGATTGACCGTGCCGGTCGTGGTGCTGATCAGATTATCCACCGCATGCAGCGTGCCCTCGGCCAGTTTCGTCACATCGGCCCGGTCATAGGCGGAAACCGGCAGGGTAGCGCCGCTGCCCAGACGTTTCATGATCTGCGGCAGGTCATCCTCGGGCAGCGAAAAAATCACCGAGATCGGCGTCAACTGGGTCAACGACACGATGCCGTTGGTATCGCTGGTCTGCACGTAATTGCCGGGATCGACCTGGCGCAGCCCGACCCGCCCATCGACCGGGGCGGTGATGCGGCAATAGGCGATGTTGAGCTTGTCGGCGGCGATCTGGCCCTGATCGACCGCCACCGCGCCGGCATATTGCGAGACCAGAAAGGCCTGGTCATCGACCTGCTGGCGTGAGATCGAATCCTGGCGGGCCAGCGTCTGATAGCGCAGCAGGTCCGAGCGGGCCTGGGCCTGCAGCGCCTGATCGCGCGCCAGCTGCCCCTCCGCCTGGGCCAGCGCCGCCTGATAGGGGCGCGGGTCGATCTGGGCCAGCACATCGCCCTTGCGGACCATCTGGCCTTCCTTGAAGCCCAGCGACAGTAATTGCCCGTTGATCTGGGTGCGCACCGTGATGCTGGCGAGCGAGGTGACGGTGCCCAGCCCCTTCATCACGATCGGCATGCTGCCGGTCACCACCGCAGTGACGCCCACCGGCTGGGGCGGCTGGCCGCCGCCGCGCACGCCACCGGCGGGCCAGCGGTACCAGACCAGCACCGCCAGCGCGATCAGCAGCAGCAGTAGAACGAAGCGCACGGGGCGGCGGCCGCGCCGGGGGGATGCGGGCGGGCTGGGTTCGGAAAGGGTCTGGGCCATGCGGGCAGGCTGCTCCGTCTAGAATGTCGGCGCCAGCCCCCCGACCGGCCACCGAAACAACACTACGCAGCCATCCCGGCAAACCCACGCGGCATCACGCGGTCGTGATCACCATTGGGTGACGCGAGAGTACAGCCGGCGGGCATTGCCGGAGAAGATCTTCTCCTTATCCGCCTCGCTCAACCAGTCGATCTCCTTCAGGAAGGGCACGGTGTCGTCGTAGCAACGCCCGGTGGTGGGATCGACCGCCTTGGCGGTGCCGAACATCTCGCTGGCGTACAGGAGATTGTCCGGCCCCATGCGGCGAATGGCGAGTTCCATCGAATCGCGGTCGTACAGCGCCAGATCGAAATAGAGATGCTTCACCATCTCCTCGAACGGGCGGCGCTTTTCCAGCGCGTGCAGGGCGCTGTGGCGGCGCCACTGGAACGGGATCGCACCGCCGCCATGCGGGACGATCAGTTTCAGCCCCGGGAAATCGTCGAAGACGCGGGAATTGCACAGCTCGATCACCGCCGCCGTGTCCCAGTTGACGTAATGCGCCCCGTTCATGTGCTGGGCAGGATTGAGCGTGGCGGAGGCATGGATCATCCCCACCAGATCGAGCGCCACCATCCTCTCCCATAGCGGGTACCACCATTCATCGCCCAGCGAGGGGGTGAAGGGCTGCGCCCCGCCGGAGACGTCGGGGTTGATGTTGAAGCCGACGAAGCCCCATTCGGCGACGCAGCGCTCGATCTCCTCGGCGCAGTTTTCCGGGCTGATGCCGGGGCTCTGCGGCAATTGCCCGACCGGGGAGAATTGCGCCGGCAGCAGGCGGCAGACCCGGCCGATCAGATCGTTGTTCACCTCCGTCCAGTAGCGGCTGGTCAGCGCATTGCCGAATTCATGGCCCATGCCGCCGGCGCGCGGGGAGAACATCAGCCGGTCGATGCCGCGATCCTTCATCTGGCGGATATTGCCTTGCAGCGAGGCAATGATCTCGTCATCGCTGATGCCGAGCGATCCCTTGCTCGGCTTGTTCAGCGAAGAAATCTGCCGTCCGCGATAGGCGTCGAGCTTGGCCGAGGCCTGGGTGTAATGGGCATGCACATCGACGATCATGGCCGCTCTCCTATCGCTTCGCCGCGACGGCGGCGCGGCCTTTCCGCAAGGCGGAATAATCGAGCGCGGGCGGCGCCATCAGCCAGCGAAAGCCGCGCGCCACCAGGCTTTCGACATTGTCCGCATCGACATGCGGATGGCCGCAGACCACGTCATGGGCCTTGCAGATGGAGAGAATTTCCTCGATCGCAGCCGCCACCGTCGGATGGTCGTACTGGCGCGGATGGCCGAGATCCTGCGACAAATCGCCCTCGCCGATCAGCACCACGCCGATGCCCGGCACTTCTTCCAGCATGCGCGGCAGGCTGCGGATCGCCTTGGCCTCCTCGCACATGATGACGACCAGGATCTCGCCCCGGGGGTCGAGCGGCCAGACATCCGAACGGGCGTAATATTCCGCCCCGGTCAGGCCCCAATAGCGCGCCGCAGCCCCCGGCCCGTCGCCGCGCAGCCCGGCCGGCTCGAAACGCGGCGAACCCGGCGGGCGGGGATAGCGGCAGGCGGCAACCGCGTTGCGCGCCTCCTCCACCGTGCTGACATGCGGCCAGATCACGCCATAGACGCCGGCATCCAAAGCCTGCTTGGCGAGGTATTGGTTCATCTCCCCGCCATTCGGCGGAATGCGCACGAAGGGGGTGACCGCCGGGGCGAGGCTGGCCGCTTCGACGATCTGGCGACGATCCTGGATGGCATACAGGCAGTCGCGCAGCGCGCGAATGTCGTAGGGGCCATGCTCCATCTCGAAGGCGACGCCGTCGTACGGGGCGCGGGCGAAGGATTGCGCGGCAGAGAACTCCGCCGGGCTGAACGGTATGAAGGCCGTGCCGCCCTGTTCGAGTTGGCGGATCACCCCGTTGAGGCGTGGTATGTCCATCGCGACGCTCCCTGCATCCGGCGGCCTTGCAGGCCGGTTCGATGCATGATGCGTCGGGGCCGGGGCGGCGGCAAATCCGCCCCGGCTCAGCGCGCCTTACCGCCCGTAATAAAGCCGGACGACATGGGTCGCCTCGGCGAAGAACAGCCAGCGTTCCACGAACAGGCCGATCAGCATGCAGGGCACGGCGGCCAGCAATGCCGGCGCGCCAAGCCCGGCCAGCGCCAGCACCATCAGCAGGATCGGCAGCACGCAGCCCACCATCAGGGCGATCCGGCGCAGCCGCGCGGCATGGCGGCGGGCGACGCGAAAGCCCATTTCCTTGAGCAGATAATTCTCCTCCGTATGCGGCGGATCGAGCGGGCGCACCGTGCCGAACCGCCCCAGCCCGGTGGCGTCGGGCGCCACCACCGGCCGGTCGATGCGCCGCCAATAGGCAAGCTTGGCGGCCAGCACCGCGAAGCCGAACGCCACCGCCAGCAGCGCCGGCAAACGCGGATCGCCGGCCGGATAGCAGGACAGGAAGGCCGCCGCGCAGACCGCGCCGCTGAAGGCCGCGCACAGCAGATAGACCGGCAGCACCAAAGGCTGGTGCCATTGGCGGATGGTGCGGAGCGAGGCGTAGATCATCGCCGTGCAGACCACCGTCAGCATGGCCAGCAGCGCCGCGATCAGCCCGGTGACCGTGCCCGCGCGTCCCGGCACGGCGCCGGCCATCCAGGCCACCGCCAGCACCAGCGCCGGGATGAAGGTCACGATCGCCGCCACGCCTTCGCGCGACAGCCACGAACTCCGCCATTGCGACAAGGCGCGCCAGGCCCGTTCGGGATGGCCGAGATGGAAGGTGGAGGAAAGCAGCCCCGCCGTGGACAGGCCCAGCGCCACCGCCAGGGCCGGCACGCCGAACCAGCCGCTTGCCGGGACCGCGCCGATCGCCGCCATCAGCCCCAGCCAGAACAGCATGCCGTAGCCGGCGCCCGAGGCGGTGGTGAAGAAAATCACCGAGAATGCAGGATTCACCGCAAACGCTCCCGTTCAGCGCGACAGCACGCGATCGACCCAGCGCAGCAGCGCGCCGGCGATATCGGGCGGGCCGGATGGCGCGGGCGGGGCGGGCGGCTCGGCGCGCGGCCGCGGCGGCAGATAGCGATTGACCGGCGCGTAGCCGAGTTCGGGCATCAGCGCATAGCCCTCGCGTTCCGCCACCAGTTTGGAGACATCGCTGTCAGGATCGCCCAGATCGCCGAAATGCCGGGCATGGGCGGGGCAGGTGGAAACGCAGGCCGGCACGCGATCGGCTTCCGGCAATGCCTCGTTATAGATGCGGTCGACGCAGAGGGTGCATTTCTTCATCACCCCCTCCTGCACGTCGTATTCGCGCGCGCCATAGGGACAGGCCCAGGAACACAGCTTGCAGCCGATGCAGCGATCCGGATCGACCAGCACGATGCCGTCCTCGGCCCGCTTGTACGACGCCCCGGTCGGGCAGACCGTGACGCAGGCCGGGGTTTCGCAATGCAGGCAGGAGCGCGGGAAATGCACGGTGCGCGACGCCGTGCCGGTGCCCGCCTCGTAGCTGTGGATGCGGTTGAACCACACCCCGTCCGGCGCATCCTGATAGGGATTGCGATCGGTCAGCGGCGCCGAGACGCCGCCGGCATTCCATTCCTTGCAGTTGACCGCGCAGGCATGACAGCCGACGCAGGTATCAAGGTCGATGACCAGACCCAGCTTCTTCTGGCCGGGGCTCGCGACGGGCAGAGAGGTCATGGCGCTGCGACTCCGGCGGAGGGCGAGGATGGCGGGGCGGGACGGCGGAGGATGCGCGGCGGCGCCGGCACGCCGGCCGGGCGCGGCAAGGTGGCGGGGTGCGGTTCGGTCATTGCCGGGCCATCGGCCTTCTCGATGCGCACCCGGGCATCGTACCAGGCCGCCTGGCCGGTGACCGGATCGCTGCCGCCGCGCCGCGCGCCCTCTCCGGGCAGGAATTCCGACAGCACGTGATTGAGCAGGAAGCCTTTGCTCGATTCCGGCGCATCCGGCGCCAGCGCCCAGGCACCCGACCGCTTGCCGATGGCATTCCAGGTCCAGACCGTGTTGGGGTTCACCCCCTCCATCAGCCGCACCTGGCACTTCACCCGCCCGGTCGGGCTGATCACCCATACCCAATCCTCGTCGGCGATATCGAGCGCCGCCCCGGTCGCGGCGGCGACGTATAGCCGGTTGCGCGTGAGGATCTGACGCAGCCAGGCATTCTGCGATCCCCAGGAATGATACATCGCCATCGGCCGCTGGGTGATCGCATGCAGCGGATAGGCGGCGGTGGGCAGTTCCGCTTCCTGCAACGGCGGATACCAGATCGGCAGCGGGTCGAAGGCGGCCAGCAGGCGCGGGCGCAGCGCCTCGGGCGGGGTGATCGCGCCATGGCCTTCGGCGGCCAGGCGGAAGCGCTGCTGCGGCTCGCTGTAGAGTTGCAGCACGATCTGCGCCGCGCTGCCGACCATGCCCATCGCCTGGGCCTGTTCCAGATAGGCGCGGTTGGCGTGTTTGAAATAGTGCTGCTCCGGCGGCAGGTGGTACTGCCAGAAGCCGCCATTCTCGATGTAGCGCGCCAGCTGGTCGGGATTGGCCGCGCCCTTGCCCATCGCGGTGCCATCCGCGCCGCGCCAGCCGGCCAGCGGACCGATGCCGGGCATGCGTTCATGGTTGGCGATGTAATCGGCGTAATCGCGATAGCGCGGTGCGCCATCCTCCGTCACGAAGCCGGGCAGGCCGAGCTTCGCCCCCAGCGCGATCAGCACTTCCTGGAAAGGGCGGACATCGCGATCGGGTGCCACTACCGGCTGGCGGATCGCATCCGCCGGACCATGCGCGCTGGCGATCGGGCGATCCAGGATAGAGATGCAGTCCCAGCGTTCCAGATAAGTGGTGTCGGGCAGCACCAGATCGGCATAGGCCACCATCTCCGAGGCATAGGCATCGGCGTAGATGATATGCGGGATCTTGTATTCGCCGCTCTCGGGATCCTTATCGGCCAGCATGCGCGTGGCATCGCCGGGATTCATCGAGGAATTCCACGCCATGTTCGCCATGTACAGGAACAGCGTGTCGATCTTGTAGGGATCGCCGGCCCAGGCATTGGCGATCACCATATGCATCATGCCATGCAGGGCGAGTGGCGCTTCCCAGGAAAACGCCTTGTCGATGCGCAGCGGCGTGCCGTCCGGCTCGATCAGCAGATCGCCTGGCCCCTGCGGGAAACCCAGCGCCATGCCGGGCATCATCTTGCCCGGCGTCGCATCCTTGCCGACCGGCGGCGGTCCCGGCGGGATGGGACGCGGATAGGGCGATTTATAGCGCCAGGAACCGGGCGTATCGACCGCACCCAACAGCAGTTGCAGCATATGGATCGCGCGGCAGGTGTGAAATCCGTTGGAATGGGCGGAAATGCCGCGCATCGCATGCATCGCGACCGGGCGCCCCACCATCGTTTCGTGCCGTCGCCCGGCGGTATCGGTCCAGGGCTGGTCGATGACGATGGCTTCGGCAAAGGCGGTCTCGATCAGCTCCGACGCGATGCGCCGGATGGTCGCGGCGGGCACGCCGCAGCGTTCGGCCACCGCCTCGGGCGCGTATTGCCCATCGAGGTAGCGGCTGGCGATCAGGTGAAAGGACGGATGCGCGCGCCTGCCATCGGGCAGGGTGTACTGCCCGGCGATCGCCGGCTGGATATCGGCTCGCGCGGCATCCACCGCCGCGCCGCTGGCCCGATCCCAGGCCAGCACCTTGCCATCCGCATCGCGGGCGAACAGGCCGTGATCGGGCGCGCCGGGATCGTCGATCACCAGCCAGATCGCATTGGTGTAGCGGGCGAGATAATCGAGATCGACACGATCGAGGCGCAGTACCTCGTGCACCAGGGCCAGCACGAACAGACCGTCCGTGCCGGGACGGATGCCGACCCATTCATCGGCCACGGCCGAATAGCCGGTGCGCACCGGATTGACCGAGACGAATTTCGCCCCGTTCTCCTTCAGCGTCGACAGACCGGCCTTGATCGGGTTGGAATCGTGATCCTCGGCGACGCCGAACATCAGGAAATAGCGCGCACGGTCCCAGTCGGGCTCGCCGAATTCCCAGAACGCGCCGCCGAGCGTGTAGAGGCCGGCTGCCGCCATGTTGACCGAGCAAAACCCGCCATGCGCCGCATAGTTGGGTGTGCCGAATTGCTGCGCCCACCAGCCCGTCAGCGCCTGTGACTGGTCGCGACCGGTGAAGAAGGCGAGCCTACGCGGATCGCTGCGCCGGATGCCGCCGAGCCACTCGGTTGCCAGCGCCAGCGCCTCGTCCCATTCGATCTCCTGGAACTCGCCCTGGCCGCGCGGGCCGACCCGCTTCAACGGCTTGCGCAGACGCGCGGGCGAGTAGTGCTGCATGATGCCGGCCGAGCCCTTGGCGCACAGCACGCCGCGGTTCACCGGGTGGTTTCGATTGCCCTCGATATAGCGGATCTTGCCGCTCTTCAGGTGCACCTTGAT
>JAGWRU010000098.1 GCA_028869595.1 Rhodospirillales bacterium | reverse complement strand
GGTCGGGGTTCCCGCCGGCGGCCCGTCCGATGGCCGCGAAGCCGGCCGCCGTCGCCCCGGCGCCGGTGGTCAAGGCAGCGCCGGAAGCCTCGGTCGAGCCCGCACCCAGCCAATCCATCCCGCAGGGCGCCCCGCCGCCGGCCCTGGTCGCGCGGCAGATCTCGCGCACCGTGGAAATCTTCGTGGAGGGCGATCACGTCGTCTACCCGACCCATGGCGTCGGCAAGGTGGAACGCATTGCGGTGGAGGAGATCGCCGGCCACAAGCTGGAACTGATCCACATCACCTTCGAAGAAAACCGCATGACGCTGCGCGTGCCGGTCGCCAAGGCCCGCACCGCCGGGCTGCGCAAGCTTGCCACCCGCAAGCTGTTCGACGAGGCGCTGGGCGTGCTGAAAGGCCGCGCGCGCATCAAGCGCACCATGTGGTCGCGCCGGGCGCAGGAATACGAGGCGAAGATCAATTCCGGCGATCCGCTGTCGATCGCCGAGGTGGTGCGCGATCTGCACCGCAATGCCGGTCAGCCCGATCAGAGCTTCTCCGAACGCCAGATCTACGAGGCGGCGATGGACCGTCTGGCCGCCGAACTCGCCGCACTCGACAAGACCGACAAGATGACGGCGATGACCAAGCTGGGGAATTTCCTCAAGACGCTGTAGGCGGCGGCCGGCGCGGCCCCGTCCCGGGAAGCCGGCTTAGCGCGTCATCGTTGAAGGCGGATGAGCCGGAAACGTTGATCACGCGATCAGACAAAGACTGAGACCATGATCGGTGAAGCCCATGATCGGTGGATCCGGGGCGAACCGGTCGTGGTCTAGAACGGGAAGAACCGCGCGCCGCCAAACGCCTCGTACGCATAGCGCAGGGCATGATCGCGCGCATTCGGCCCGTCGAAGCGGACATCTTCGGCGGTGCCGGGCGGGGCAACCACCCAGCCCTTGGCTGCGGGATAGACGCTGGCCGGCTCGCTGGCGCCATCGGACGGCCGGGCGCCGGTCCAGGGATCTTCCAGGGACTCCCCATCGTCCAGTGGATCGCGATCGATCGGCATGGATGCGCCCTCCTGGCAAAAAACGCCCGACGACAAGGCCGGGCAGAACAGCGCGGAGGGGTGCAACATACCCCGCCGCAAGGAGTGGATCGTGCTGCAAGGCAGCATGACAGGTTCATGACGGCTGCGGAAGTGTTTTGTGCGGCGCGGGATCGCCCGATCGCCATTTCCCGCCCTATCTTTCTGCCATGCGGGCTTTTGCCGAATTGCTGGAACACCTCACCCTGGCGCCGGGGCGCGATGCCAAGCGGGCGCTGCTGACGCGCTATTTCGCCACCACCCCCGATCCCGATCGCGGCCATGCGCTGGCCGCGCTGATCGGCGAAACCCGGCGCGGCGCGGCCGGGCCGGCCATGCTGCGCGCCCTGGCGGCGTCGCGCGTCGATCCGGTGCTGTTCGCGCTTTCCTATGATTTCGTTGGCGATCTGGCCGAAACCCTGGCCCTGATCTGGCCGGCACGCGACGGCGCGGACGCACCGCCGAGACTGGGCGAGGTGGTCGACCGCCTGGCCGCGACCAGCCGCGCCGCCCTGCCCGGATTGCTTACCACCTGGCTCGATGCCAGCCCGGCGCCGGTGCGACTCGGATTGCTGAAACTGATCACCGGCGGGCTGCGCGTCGGTGTCTCGGCCGGGCTGGCGCGCGCGGCGCTGGCCGATTTCTCCGGTCGCGCCGAGGAGGAGATCGCCGAGGCCTGGCACGCCACCGCCCCGCCCTATGGCGCGCTATTCGCCTGGGCCGAGGGGCGCGGTCCGCGTCCCGATGCCGCCGGCGCCCCGGTCTTCCGCCCGCCCATGCTGGCCCAGGCTTTGCCGGGGCCCGAGGCGCTGGGCGAGGATCTCACGGCCTGGCGGGCGGAATGGAAATGGGACGGGGTGCGCGTGCAACTGGTCGCGGGCCCTGGCGGGCGGCGGATTTTTTCGCGCAGCGGCGAGGATCTCTCCGCCGCCTTCCCGGAAATTCTGGAAGCGATGGAGTTTCATGCGACGCTGGACGGTGAATTGCTGGTGCTGCCCCCCGGCGCGCCGGCCGATGCCGCGCCTTCCCCCTTCGCCGCGCTGCAACGCAGATTAGGACGGCGCCAGCCCGGCGCGAAGCTGCGCGAGGCGTTGCCCGCGGCAGTGCGGCTCTATGATATTCTGTTCGAGGGGGCGCAGGATCTGCGGCCCCTCGCCTTCGATCTCCGCCGTGCCCGGCTGGAGAATTTCTTCGCGACCCGCCATCCAGCGCGGATGGCGCTATCGGCGCTGATCGCCGTCACCGACCACGCCGCGCTGGCCCGGCTTGCCGCCAATGCCCGCGAAAGCGGCATCGAGGGGCTGATGCTCAAGCGCGCCGCCAGCCCCTATCTGCCCGGACGGCCGCGCGGGGAATGGTGGAAGTGGAAGCGCGCGGCGCTGACCATCGATGCGGTGCTGATGTATGCCCAGCGCGGCCACGGCAAACGCGGCAGCTATTTCTCCGATTTCACTTTCGGGCTGTGGCAGGGCGAGGGTTCGGATCGCAGGCTGGTGCCGGTCGGCAAGGCCTATTCCGGCTTTACCGATGCCGAACTTGCCATTCTGGATCGCTTCGTGCGCGCCCACGCCATCGCCCGTTTCGGCCCGGTGCGCGAGGTGGAAAAAACCTTCGTGGTGGAAGTCGCTTTCGACTCCGCGCAGCGCTCGACGCGGCATCGTTCGGGGGTGGCGCTGCGCTTTCCCCGCATCATCCGCCTGCGCCGCGACAAGCCGGCGGAGGAAGCGGACACGCTGGCGAGCCTGCTGGCGATGATCTAGTCGCCGCCGATGCTGCCGGGAAAGCGCGGCGGGCGGCGTTCGGTAAAAGCCCGTACCCCTTCGGCGAATTCCGCCCCCTGCCCGGCCAGGCGCTGGGCATCGCGCTCGCGGTCGAGCTGCCCGTCGAGATCGCCCGATGCCTGATTCAGCAGACGCTTGCTCGCCGCCAGCGCCGCACCGGCCTGCCCGGCCAGCCGGACGGCCAGTGCCTCGGCTTCGGCGTGCAGCGCGTCGTCCTCCACCATTTTCCAGATCATGCCCCAGGCAAGGGCATCTGCCGCCCCGACCGGCTCGCCCAGCAGGATCGCCGCCCGCGCCCGGGCATCGCCGATCAGGCGCGGCAGAAAGAAGCTCGCCCCGGAATCGGGCACCAGGCCGATGCGCGCGAATGCCTGCACGAAGCGGGCGCTGTGCCCGGCCAGCACGATGTCGCAGGCCAGCGCGAAACTCGCCCCGGCCCCGGCCGCGACGCCGTTGACCGCGGCGATCACCGGCTTGGGCAAAGCGCGGATGCGGCGCACCACGGCATGGTGATGGCGATCCGCCAACTGGCCGAGATCGGCCGGCCCCGCCGCGCCCGGCATCACTTCGGGGCCGAGTTCCTGCCCGGCGCAGAAGCCCCGTCCCGCCCCGGTCAGGATCACCGCGCGGCAGGCGGGATCGGCACCGGCTTCGTCCAGCGCGGCGATCAGGGCGGCCAGCATGGGGCGGTTCAGCGCGTTCAGCTTATCGGGCCGGTTCAGGATCAGGCGGCGGAAGCCCGCGCCGTACTCCACCCGGATGGCGGCTTCCCCCGTGGCATCCTGCATGGTGCATCCCCCCGCTGCGTGCGCCGGAAGTATCGCCTCACTCGGCCGCGAACAGCCAGCGCGTTCCTGTCTTTGCCGGCGGGCCGATCCGCCCCTTACCCGGGCGGGCGGGCATGGATGCCGCATTCCGTCTTGCGCCGCCCGGCCCAGCGCCCGGCGCGCGGATCGGCGGGATCGGCGGGCATGGTGCAAGGCGCGCAGCCGATCGAGGGAAAACCCTGCGCGCGCAGCGGATGGGCGGGCAGGCCCCGGCGATGGAATTCCGCCGCAAGCGCCGCCGCGTCATATCCGGCCAGCGGGTTGAGCTTCACCCTGCCGTCCGCCACCTCGATCAGTTCCAGCGCCGCGCGGGCACCGCCCTGGAAACGCTTGCGGCCGCTGATCCAGGCCGCGAAGGGCGCCAGCGCCGGGCCCAGCGGGGTGATTTTACGCAAGGCGCAGCAGGCATCGGGGTCGAAGAACCACAGATCTCCGCCCGGATCGCTGTCCATCACGGCATCCTGCGACGGGGCGATCACCCGCGCATCGGCAAGGCCGAGCCGGGCGATCAGCCGCGCGCGATAGGCCAGCGTTTCGGGAAAATGCCGCCCCGTATCCAGGAACAGCACCGGCGTCGCCCGGTCGATCTCGGCGATCATGGCCAGCAGCACGGCCGATTCCGCACCGAAGGAGGAGACGGCGCAGATCCTGCCGCGAAACGCCTCGGTGATGGCGATCTCCAGCATGCCCATCACGTTGCCCGCCTTCGCCGCGCGCGCCAAAGCGGGCGGGATCGGATCGGCATCGGCCAGGCGGATCGGGGAGAGGTGCATGCTGGGCATCCGTGCGCAATCAACGTCGAGACGACGGAAAACAGCACGAATTTCACGTAATTAGAATGTTTTTCTTTTATTCCACGAAAATACGCCGAAATTTAGAATATTATTGTTTCCTTCTACCTTCATCGACCAGAACGTGGCAAAGGCAGCCCCGTCCGGTAGACGATCCGTTTCAGCGCGAAGCTCGACTGGAAGGAGCGGACGCCGGGCATCGGCGTCAGCCTGTGGCGCAGGAAATGCTCATAGCTTTGCAGATCGGCGGTCACGACGCGCAGCAGGTAATCGGTGCCGCCGGCCATTTCGTAGCATTCCATCACTTCGGGGAAGGCGGCGATCGCCTGCTCGAAGGCGCGCAGATTGTCATCCGTGTGGTTCATCATCGTCACCCGCACGAAGACGCTCATGGACAGGCCGACACTCTGCTGATCGACCAGGGCGACGTAGCGCTGGATGACGCCGCGCTCCTCCAGCAATTTCTGGCGGCGATGGCAGGGCGAGGGCGATAGTCCCACTTTCTCGCCGATTTCGGCGGCGCCGGCCCGGCCGTCTTTCTGCAGATGATCCAGAATGGCCAGGTCGATGCGGTCGAGCTTCACGTAATCCTCCTATTTTGCAGTGCATCATTGGCATGATCTGCTAAAAATCATCGCGATACTGGACCAGAACAGCAACACTTCCCAGGCGCTTTGGGATTATCCTGGCTTTTGGCGAACCCGCCGGGAGGATCGCGCCATGGATATCGGCCCCACGCCCGAGACCATTCCCACCCAGCCGCAGGCGCCCGCCGCCAGCCTGGGCGATCGCTACACCGCGCATGACCGCCCGGTGCTGATCAGCGGCGTGCAGGCCCTGCTGCGCATCCTCATCGAACAGCGCCGGCTCGACCGTACCGCCGGGCTGAATACGGCCGGCCTGGTTTCCGGCTATCGCGGCTCACCGCTGGGCGGGCTGGATCTGGCGCTGTGGCGCGAACAGAAGCTGCTCGCCGAACACGATATCCGCTTCCAGCCCGGACTGAACGAGGATCTGGCGGCGACCATGGTCTGGGGCGCGCAGCAGCTCGATGCCTTCCCCGGCAAGCGCGTCGCGGGCGTGTTCGGCATGTGGTACGGCAAGGGCCCGGGCGTCGATCGCTCCGGCGATGCCTTCCGCTGCGCCAATATGCTGGGCACCGCGGCACTGGGCGGCGTGCTCGCCGTCTCGGGCGACGATCACGGCGCCCATTCCTCCACCTATCCGCACCAGACGGAGCAGAGTTTTCAAAGCGTGCTGATGCCGGTGCTGCATCCGGCCTCCGTGCAGGACATCGTCGATTTCGGTCTGGCCGGTATCGCGCTGTCGCGGTTTTCCGGGCTGTGGGTGGCGATGAAGACCACTTCGGAAACCGCCGAGCAGAGTGGCGATCTGATCGTGCCGGCCAGCCGGCATTTCGCGACGCCGGATTTCGCCCTGCCGGCGCACGGGCTGAATTTCGATCCCTCGCTGCATTTCCCCGCCGATCGCGCCGAACTCGAACGCCGCGTGCTGACCGAGCGTCTGCCCGCCGTGTTCGCCTGGGCGCGCGCCAACCGGCTCGACCGGCTGATCGCCGGGGATCACCGCGCGGAAATCGGCATCGTCACCATCGGCAAGGCGCATCTGGATGCGGTGCATGCGCTGCGCCGCCTCGGCCTCGATCGTCATCCTGCCATCGCGCTCTATCAGGTCGGCATGACCTGGCCGCTGGAGACTGCGGGTCTGGCTGATTTCGCGGCCGGCAAGCGGATGCTGCTGGTGGTCGAGGAAAAACGCAGCTTCGTCGAAGCGCAGATCCGCGATGCGCTGTACAACCTGCCCGCCGATCGCCGCCCCGCCGTGCTGGGCAAGACCGATGCCGCCGGCGCGCCGCTGCTCTCGCCGCTGCTGGAGCTGTCGCCGGAAGCGCTGATCGCCGCATTCCGCCGCGTGCTGCCCGATGCCGGCATCGCCCTGCCCGAAGCCGCACCCGCCCCGGCCGCCGCACCGGCCAATGTCGCAACGCTGGCGCGCACGCCCGCCTTCTGCGCCGGCTGCCCGCACGCCACCTCGACCAAATTGCCCGACGGTTCCTTCGCCACCGCCGGCATCGGCTGCCATTTCATGGCGCTGGACGACGATCCGGCGACCCGCACCTTCACCCATATGGGCGGCGAAGGGGCAACCTGGGTGGGGCTCGCGCCGTTCACCGATATGCCGCACGTCTTCGCCAATCTCGGCGACGGCACCTATACGCATTCAGGCGTCCTGGCGATCCGCCAGGCGGTCGCGGCCGGTACCGCGATCACCTACAAGCTGCTGTTCAACGGCGCGGTCGCCATGACCGGCGGGCAGCCCGCCGAGGGCGGCTTCGACGTGCCGACGATCGCCGCCCAGATCGCCGCCGAAGGCGTGCGGCGCATCGCCGTGGTCGCCGACGAGGCCGCCCGCCTGCCGCCCTCGGCCAAGCT
>JAGWRU010000097.1 GCA_028869595.1 Rhodospirillales bacterium | reverse complement strand
TGCCCAGCCGTGATCTGATCGCCGACAGCGTCGAATACATGGTCAATGCCCACTGCGCCGATGCGATGGTGTGCATTTCCAACTGCGACAAGATCACGCCAGGCATGCTGATGGCGGCGATGCGGCTGAACATCCCCACCGTCTTCGTCTCCGGCGGGCCGATGGAAGCGGGCAAGGTGGTGATCAAGGGCAAGACGCGGGCCGTTGATCTGATCGATGCCATGGTGGTCGCCGCCGATGAAAGCTACAGCGATGCCGAAGTGCAGGCGATGGAGCGTTCCTCCTGCCCGACCTGCGGCTCCTGCTCTGGCATGTTCACCGCCAATTCGATGAACTGCCTGACCGAGGCGCTGGGCCTCGCTCTGCCCGGCAACGGTACCGTGGTTGCAACCCATGCCGATCGCGAGCGCCTGTTCCGCGAGGCCGGGCGCGTCGTCGTCGATCTCGCCCAGCGCTGGTACGAACAGGATGACGCCACCGCTTTGCCGCGCGGCATCGCGACCTTCGCCGCCTTCGAGAATGCCATGAGCCTGGACATTGCCATGGGCGGCTCGACCAATACCGTGCTTCATCTGCTGGCCGCCGCCCAGGAAGGCGGCGTCGATTTCACCATGGCCGATATCGACCGCCTGTCGCGCCGCGTGCCCTGCCTGTGCAAGGTGGCGCCGGCCAAGAACGACGTGCATGTCGAGGATGTGCATCGCGCCGGCGGCATCATGGGGATTCTGGGCGAGCTCGACCGCGCCGGGCTGCTCGATACCAGCGTGCCGAGCGTGCATGCCCCGAGCCTGGCCGATGCGCTGGCCCGCTGGGACGTGCAGCGCACGGACAGCGAAGCCGTGCATGAATTCTTCCGTGCAGCCCCGGGCGGCATCCCGACCCAGGTGGCGTTCAGCCAGGCGGCGCGCTGGGACGATCTGGATCTGGATCGCGAAGGCGGGGTGATCCGCGATGTCGATCACCCCTTCTCCCGCGATGGCGGGCTCGCCGTGCTATACGGCAATCTCGCCCCGGAAGGCTCCATCGTGAAGACCGCCGGCGTGGACGAGGCGCTGCTGACCTTCCGCGGCACGGCGCATGTCTTCGAAAGCCAGGAAGACGCGGTCTCCGGCATTCTCGGCGGCGCGGTGAAACCGGGTGAGATCGTGGTGGTGCGCTATGAAGGCCCCAAGGGCGGGCCGGGCATGCAGGAGATGCTCTATCCCACCAGCTATCTGAAATCGAAAGGCCTGGGCAAGCTCTGCGCGCTGATCACCGATGGGCGCTTCTCCGGCGGGTCCTCCGGCCTCTCGGTCGGGCATATGTCGCCCGAGGCGGCCGAGGGCGGGCTGATCGGCCTGGTGGAAAACGGCGATCCGATCCTGATCGACATCCCCAACCGCGTCCTGCGCCTGGAAGTGCCCGAGGCGGTGATTGCCTCCCGCCGCGCGGCGATGGAAGCCAAGGGCAAGGCGGCGTGGAAGCCGGCCTCGCGCAAGCGCGTGGTCTCGTCCGCGCTGCGCGCCTATGCCGCGCTGACCTCGAATGCGGCGCGCGGCGCGGTGCGCGATGTCAGCCAGGTGGAGAAGTAAGTCGGCCGGGGCGGGCGCCAGCGAGATCATGATCGGTTCACCCTCGTTCACCGATCATGATCTCATTCTTTGTTTGATCGGGTGATTCACGTTTCCGGCGATTCCGCCTTCAACGATCACTCTCTAGCGCCCGCCACCCACCGGCAGAATGGCGCCGGTGACATAGCTCGCCGCGCGTGACATCAGCCATACCACCGCCTCGGCCACCTCCTCCGGCGTGCCGGCGCGGGCCATCGGGATGGAGGGTGCCATGCGGGCCGAGCGGTCCGGTGCGCCGGCCGCGGCATGAAATTCGGTCTCCACCAGACCGGGCGCCACGGCGTTGACGCGGATCCCCTCGCGCGCCACTTCCCGCGCCAGCCCGATCGTCAGCGTGTCGATCGCGCCCTTGCTGGCGGCGTAGTGGATCCATTCCCCGGCACTGCCCAGCCGGGCGGCGATGGAGGAGAGATTGACGATGCTCCCGCCGCCGCCGCCATGGGCGCTCGACATGCGCCGCACCGCCTCGCGCGCGCACAGCATGGCGCCGGCGACATTCACCGCCAGCACGCGATGCAGGGCTTCGGCCGATAGTGCGTCAAGCCGCGCGAAACCGCCCGAGACGCCGGCATTATTGACCAGCCCGGCCAGTTTCAGCCCGCTGGCATCGGCGGCGGCGAACAGGGACAGCACCCCGGCCTCGCTGCCGATATCGGCCTGGCAGAGCATGGCGCGTCCGCCCGCCGTGCCGATCCGCGCGGCGAGCGTGTCTGCGGCCGCCCGATCGGCGGCGTAGTTGATCAGCACCGGATGGCCGCAGCGTGCGATGCGGGCGGCGATCGCCGCGCCGATGCCCCGTCCCGCGCCGGTCACCACCACCAGCCCGCCAGCCGGTCCGTCGAGCGTGTCGTCCGTCATGTCGGCTCTCTTCGTTGCGGGGCGGGCAGGGCGGCGATCAGCCTGCGGATCAGCGCGGCATCCGCCGGGCTTGCCGGATGGTAGATCACCAGCCCCAGATCGCGATTGCCCTCGATGCTGAAGGCGGAATATTCGAAGGCGATCGGCCCGGCCACGGGATGGTGCAGTTCCTTGATGCCCTCGCCATAGTCGCGCACGGCCTTCTCCTCCCACATCGCCGCGAATTCCGGGCTGCGGCGCGACAGTTCCGCGACGATCGGGGCGGTATCGACGCCGGCGCGGGTGGCGTCGGCGCGGAACGCAGCCAGCACGAAGCGCGCGACATGCTCCCAATTCGCCTGCGCGGCGCGCACGGCGGGATCGCAGAAGATCAGGCGCAGCACGTTGCGCTGGCTCGGTGGCAGGGCTTCGTAATCGGTCAGCACGGCACGCGCGGCCTGATTCCAGGCCAGCACGTCCCAGCTAGCGTTGCGCACCAGCGCGGGGCTGCATTCCAGCGCATCCAGAATATGCTGCAGGCGTGGCGTGATGCCGGCGCTCGGGCGATAGCGCGTGGCGGGGGGGCGTCCCTGGCCGAGCAGAAAGAGATGCTCCCGCTCCACCTCGTTCAGCAGCAGGGCGCGGGCCAGACGGTCCAGCACATCGGCCGAAGGCGCACCGCCGCGCCCTTGCTCCAGCCAGGTGTACCAGGTGGCGCTGATATGGGCGCGCTGGGCCACTTCCTCCCGCCGCAGCCCGGGGGTGCGGCGGCGGGTGGCGGCAAACCCCAGTGCCGTCGGGTCGAGCCGGGCGCGCCGGTCGCGGAGATATTGGGCAAGCCGGGTTTCGCGTGGTTCCTGCATGCGCAGCCTGTCAGTTTCCATACCCGTATATTGTCACGCATTTTCGCCGCGCCCGGAAACGCCAGATCCGCCGTATCCAGAAACAGGAGGTCGCAGGATGCGCGTTTTCGTCACCGGTGCCACGGGCTTCGTCGGCACTGCCATTGTTGCTGAATTGCGCGGCGCCGGCCATCAGGTGCTGGGGCTTGCCCGCTCGGAGGCGGCCGCCGCCACGCTTCGCGCCGCCGGGGCGGAGGTGCATCGCGGCAGTCTGGAGGAGCCGGCGCGCCTCGCGGCCGGCGCGGCCGACGCCGAGGGGGTGATCCATGCCGGCTTCATCCATGATTTCTCCCGCTTCGAGGAGAATTGCGCCATCGATCGTGCCGCCATCCTGGCGATGGGGGCGGTGCTGGCCGGCACTGGCCGGCCGCTGATCGTCACCTCCGGCACGTTGCTGGTCGGGCCCGGAAGGCTGGTGCTGGAATCCGATGCCGGTCCGTCCGGTCCCGGCGTGATCCCGCGCATCGCTTCGGAGCATGCGGTGGCCGCGCTTGCCGGGCAGGGTGTGCGGGCGATGGTCCTGCGCCTGCCGCCATCGGTGCATGGCGCGGGCGATCATGGCTTCGTGCCGCATCTGATCGCGCTGGCGCGCGAGAAGGGCGTTGCCGCCTTCATCGGCGACGGCATGAATCGCTGGCCGGGCGTGCATCGCGCGGATGCGGCGCGGCTTTATCGCCTGGCGCTGGAACGCGGCGAAGCCGGCGCGCGCTATCACGGCGTCGCCGAGGAGGGGGTTCCTTTCCGCGCCATTGCCGAGCGGATCGCCAGCCATCTCGGTCTGCCGCAGCGCGGCCTGACGGCGGCGGAGGCGGTGGCGCATTTCGGCTGGATCGCCCCGTTCGTCGCGATCGACGGGCCGGCATCGAGCGCGCAGACCCGCGCCGCGCTGGGCTGGACGCCGACCGGGCCGGGCCTGCTGTCGGACATGGCGGGCGCGGGATATTTCCCCGCCTGAGGCGGCGTCTTCGCGCGCCGCGCCGCGATCGCGCGGCATCCGGGGCTTCGCCCTGCCTGGCGCCGATGGCGGCGTCAGGCAGGGCTAGCTCTTTGTTTGCGCGTCCGTTTATTCGCCTCTGGCGGCCTGGCCGCGTCCGACAAAGGCTAGTGTTCGAAATGAAAACCGGTATCATGGCGGCGATGGGATGGCCGCCGCGCAGCGTGGCGGCACGGGCGGTGCGTGCGCGTGACAGGCGCCGGGCCGCAAACAGGGAAGAGCGCACGCCTTGAACGCGGCATCCGACACATCCCTGGCGGTGGCGATCGCCGGGCCGCGCTGGGCAGAGCCGCGCCGCTTCACGCTCGATTTCGCGACGATCGGCGCGCGCGGCGCCTGGATCGGCCGGGCGGCGGATTGCGCCATCGTGCTGGAGGATCGGGATCGCTACGTCTCGCTCTATCACGCCCGGCTGCACATCGCCGACGGGCAGATCTGGCTGACCGATCAGAGCACCAACGGCACCATCCTGCTCGCCCCCGGCAGCGGCGCGGAGACGCGGCTGGGCAAGGGGGAGACGCGCATGCTGGCGCCCGGCGCGCGCTTTCGCATGGGCATGTTCGAAGCGACGCTGCCCGATCGCACAGGCGGCGATCCCGGCTTCGCCGCGCCCGCCTCGCCGCTGGACGGGCTGGGGATCGGCGGGTTCGACGCTTCCGATCTGAATGTGGGCGCTTCGGACGCGAGTGTCCTGCCGGGGCGGGCGGGGGCGGCATCGTCGCAGGCAGGGTCGCTGCCGGTGTTTGCCACCGCGCCGGCGGGTGGCGATCCGTTCGATGCGCTGCTCGCCGAATTCGGTCCGGTCGCCGATGCCGGCAGTGCCGGCCAGCCGGCCGGCGCCGCCCCGCCGGTCGAAGACCATGCATCGCCCGCCAACCAGGCTTTTGCGCCGCTGCCTGCGATCGCGCCGAATTCTGACGTGCCGAATTCTGGCGCGCCGAATTCTGACGCTACGGGCTCTGCCCCGCCACCACCCGCCGCGCCGCCATCCAGTGCACGACCCTCTGGCGCATCATCCTCTGGCGCACCATCCTCTGGCGCATCGCCGGCCGGTGCGCTGATGCTCGATAATTTCGCCGCTGAAGTGGTGGATGCCGCGCCGGTGCTGCGTCCGCCGGCACCGGCGCGCGATCCCGCCACCACGGCGCTGGCCGCCTTCTGGTGCGGCCTCGGCATCATTCCGCGCACGCTGCGCCAGGAAGATCTGGTGGAGGTGATGGCCGAACTCGGTGCGGCGTTGCGCGAAGCGGCGGACGGGCTTGCCGGCATGGCGCGCGCGCTGCCGCCGGAAACCGGCGCCGCGGCCAATCCGTTCGCTGCCGGGCATGGCGGTCTGCGTCGTCATCTGGAAGCGCGCCAGCCGGATGCGCCGGGCCTCGACGATGCGGCACGCGATTTGTTTGCCCTGCTCGCCGCGCAGGAGGGGCGGGTGCGCGCGGCAACCCGCGAAAGCGTGCAGTCCATGGCCCAAAGCCTATCGCCTGCCGCGATCGAGGCACGGATCGGCGGCGCCGTCACCACGCGGCGCCCGCGCGCGCGCCGCGCCGAGCTGTGGCGCATCTTCAGCCTGATGCAGGAGGATCTGGCCGCGCTGGCCGAGCTGCGCTTTCACAAGGAGAAGGAGGAGCGCATCCGCCACGCTGCCGCTGCGGCGCCGCTGGCGGCTCCTCGGGCCGGCGGGACGGAGCGTTGAGGAAGAGGATGCGCCTGCCATCGTCGCTTTCCGGCCATGCGCCGGTTTCCCGCACGGCGTGGCTGTCGCGGCGCGCGCTGCTAGGCGGGCCGGCGCTGGCCGGGGTGATGGTGCTTGCCGCCTGCGGCGGACCGTCGCCCACCACGCTTGCCGTCACGCTCAGCGCCAGCCCCTCGCTCAATCCGAATGCAGACAAGCAGGCATCGCCGACCGTGGTCCGGCTTTATGATCTGAAGTCGCGTGATACGTTCGACAATGCGACGTTCAACGATCTTTTCTACAACGACACAGCGACGCTGGCCGCCGATATGCTGGGGCGCAAGGAAATCGAAATGCTGCCGGGCAAGACCGTCACCTTCAAGCGCGATGCCGAATCCGGAACGAAGTTTCTCGGCGTGATCGCCGGCTTTCGCGCGCTGCAGGGCGATGCCTGGCGGGCGGTGATGGCGGTGCGGCCGGGCGATACCAATCCGGTGCTGATCACGCTGGGGCCGAATCTCGTCACCATCGGCAGGAAGCCATCCTCCGGCTTCCTCGGCCTGTTCTGAAGGCGCCCCATGTCGCTTCGCAGCAAGCCGCTCTGGTTCGAGGGACAGCTGGTCCGCCCGCAGCATCTGCAGCAGCAGCAGCGCTGGCTGGAAGCGCTGATCGAGGATCGGCTGCGCGGTGCCGGCCCGTATGGCTGGGGCGTCTGGTCGCTCAGCCTCGATGCCTCGCTGCTGGCGCTCGGGCGGGTCGCGATCGCGCAATGCAGCGCCATTCTGCCGGATGGGCTGGTGCTCGATCTGCCGGGTCGCGAGGCCGCGCCGCCGCCGCTGGCGGTGCCTCCCGGCACGGTCGATGCGCTGGTCAAGCTGGCGGTGCCGGTGCGCGCGCAGGATCGCGCGGAAATCGGCACGCCGACGGCGCGGTTTCAGGCAGTCGAGCAATCCGTCGGCAATTCCACCGGCGCCGGCCAGCCGGCCTCGGTCACGATCGGCCAGCCCAGCCTGCGTCTGGTGCTGGAAGGCGGCGACGAGGCGGAATGGGTGACTTTGCCGATCGCTCGCATCGCCCGCGTGACCCCGGCCGGAGAGGTGGTGCTGGACGCCGCCTTCGTGCCGCCCGCGCTGCGGCTGGGCGCGCATCCGCGTCTGGCCGCCTTCGCCCGCGAGATCGAGGGCATGCTGGCCGGGCGCGCCGATGCGCTGGCCGCGCGCGTCGATCCCGCCCGGGCCGGGACGGGCCTTGCCGGCATGGTGGATTTCGCGCTGCTGCAGTTGATGAATGCCAGCCAGCCGCTGTTCACGGCTTTCGGCACGGCGCCGGAATCGCCGCCGCATGATCTCTACCGCGAGGCCCTGCGTCTGGCCGGTGCGCTGGCGACCTTCTCGCGCCTGCATCGCCGGCCGCGCGCGCTGGCGGCGTGGGACCACGCCGATCCGGGCGCCTGCCTCGGCGCGCTGGTGGCGGCGATCCGCGAGGCGCTGGCCCAGCTTTCGGTGGAAAGCGCGATCTCCCTGCCGCTGCAGGCGCGCGGCCAGGGCATCTGGGTCTCGCCGGTCAGCGACCGCTTGTTGCTGCGCGGGGCGATCTTCGTGCTGGCGGTGGGCGCCGCGGCCGATCCCGAGCGCATCCGCGGCATGTTGCCGGCGCAGGCCAAGCTGGGACCGGCGGAGGCGATCCGCGATCTGGTCGGGCTGCAATTGCCCGGCATTCCGCTGCGCCCGATGCCGGTCGCTCCGCGCGACATTCCCTATCGCGCCGGCACGGTCTATTTCGAGCTCGACCGCAGCGCCGAGATCTGGCGCCAGATGGAGAATTCCCCGGCTTTCGTGTTGCATATCGGCGCGGAAATTCCAGGGCTGGTGCTGGAATTCTGGGCGATCCGGCAAAACTGAGCAGGCATGGTTGAGATGGCCGCTCCCCCGCCCGACCCGTCGCCGCCGATCCTGCCGCTGTTCGATGACGCGCCGATGCCGGCGGGTGCGAATGAGGGCACGCGCCGTCTGCCGCCGGCATCGGCGCCGCGCGCCGCAGCACTGGCGCCGCCGCCCGCGCCGGCCGGATCGGGGCAATTGGTGCGGCTGGCCTGGCCGGTACTGGCCGTGCTGATGCGGCTGGCGGCCGGGGCAGGGATCGTCGATGCCGGGCGGTTGAAGGCCGAAACCGTCGCGCTGCTGCGCCAGTTCGAACGCAATGCCCAGGCCGATGCGGTGGAAGCGCGGCTGATCGCGGCCACCACCTATACGTTGTGCACGGCGATCGACGAGGCGGCGGTGCTGGCCGATCCCGCCACCGCCAATCTCTGGACGCATGGCTCGCTGCTCAGCTTGCTGCATAACGAGACCTGGGGCGGCGAGAAGGTCTTCATCCTAGCCGAACGCGCTTTGGCCGAGCCGCAGCGCTATGGCGATCTGCTGGAACTCTGCCACTGGGTGCTGGTGCTGGGATTTCAGGGCCGGTTTCGCCGCGAGCGCGACGGCACCGCCAAAGTCGATGCGCTGCGTGAGCAGATCTTCGATGCGCTGCGGCCGCGCTTCGGCGACAAACCGCGTTTGCCGGCGATCGCCGCCGATGCGCCGACGCGCCAGGCGGGGGGAAGGCTGATCCATTACGTGCCGATCTGGTCGGTGGCGGTGGTCTGCCTGCTGCTTTCGGCGGTGACCTACGCGGCGCTGGATTACCGGCTGCGCAGCGCTGCGCGCGAGGTCGGGGCCGGCTATTACGCGCTGGCGGCCGCGCCGATCCCCGCCGTGCCCGTCCCTGCTGCGCCCGTCCCCGCCGCCGGCAGGTCCACGCCATGAGTCGGGCGCGATGACCGCGTTCCTTCGCGCGATTCTCGCCCCGCGCCGCGCGGCGGTGCTGCTTGGCGTGCTGGCCGCCTGCGTGCTGGTCGGCCTGTTCGGCGCCTGGCTGTTCGGCGCCTTCCTTGCCCCGCCGGCGCGGCGGATGCTGGCAATTCTGGTGATTCTGCTGCTGTGGCTGGCGATCGAGGCGCTGCTGTTCTGGTATCGTCGGCGCGCCAATGCGCGGCTGCTGAACGGTTTGCAGCAGGTCCGCGCCGCCGCTCCGGCGGGCGAGGACGAGGTGCTGGACGCGCAGCTGCGCGAGGCATTCGACCTGCTGCGCAGCGAACAGATCGGCCGCGGCCTGGCCTCGGATTTCGCCTATGCGCTGCCCTGGTATCTGCTGATCGGGCCGGCGGCCTCGGGTAAATCGGCGCTGGTCGCGCATTCGCATCTGCGCATGCCGATCGAGGAGCAGCTGGGCCGCCGCGGCATTGCCGTGCAGAATCAGGCAACGCGCTGGTGGTTCACCGAGGATGCCCTGCTGATCAGCGCACCGATCGCAGCCGAGGCCGTGCCCGCCGATCCGCGGGCTGCGCCGGTCGCGGCGCCGGCGCGCGATCCCTGGCAGGGAGTGATGGCGTTTCTGGCTCGGTATCGCCCACGCCGGCCCTTGGATGGGGTGGTGGTCGCGGTGCCGGCCGATCTGCTGGTGGGCGGGCAGGGGGCGGCGCTGGTGGCCACGCTGCGCGCCCGTCTGGCCGAAGCGATGCGGGTGCTGGCGGTGCGCCTGCAGGTCTATGTGGTGGTCACGCAATGCGACCGGCTGACCGGCTTCACCGAGTTCTTTTCCGGCCTCGATGCCGAGGCGCGGATGCGCGCCTTCGGCGTGGCGCTACCGGCCCGGCCGGGCCGCGCCGCAGCGGACGGCGGTCTGGCGCTGGCCGCGCAGCTGCGCCGCATGCTCGATGCGAGCCTGGCACGCATGAGTGCGATGCTGCCCTTCCACAGCGCGGCCGAGCGCGATCCGCAGCGCCGCGCGCGGATGGGCGAATGGCCGGAACAATTCGCGGTACTGGCCGATGCGGCGGCCGAATTCGCCGCCACCCTGGCATCGGCAGGGCGTTTCGATCGGCAGATGTTGCTGCGCGGCGTATTTTTCACGGCGATCGGCGATATGCCGTCGCAGCCGCTGCTGGATGGCTGGAATGCCCCCTTCGCCGAGCCGCTGGGCATGCGGGTGGCGACCGTGCCGGCCCGCCGGCCGCCCGCGCCCGCACCGCTGCGCCTGGGCGCGGAGCATGGCCACCACGACGAGGCCGATCATTGCTTCTTCATTCCCGGCCTGTTTCGTGAAGTGATTTTTCCCCAGGCCGGGCTGGCCGGGCGCAACCCGCGGATTGAACGCCGCCTGGCCGGTATTCATTTCGGCGCCTATGGGCTGTGTCTGCTGGCGCTGCTGGTCTCGGCGAGCCTGTGGCTGCGTGACTATGCCAGCCGCCAGGCCATTCTGGGCGAATTCCGCAGCGGCCTGGCCAAGCAGCAGGTGCTTGCCGCCAATGCCAATCCGACCTCCGGGCTGGAGGCGGTGCTGCCCCTGCTGGATCAGGCGCGGGCGCTGGCCGGTCTCGCCGAAGACCATAACTCGATGGCCCGCTACCTGGGTATCAGCCCGCTGAACATCGATCCGGCGCGCAAGGCGGCGGTCAACACCTATCACGCGCTGCTGGTGTCGCGGCTGCTGCCGGTGCTGGCACAGAATCTCGGCCAGCAACTGCATCAGGCGATCGCAACCGGGGCTGGCGCCGATACGCTGCGTCCGCTGCTTGCCACCTATCTGATGCTGGGCGAGCCTGCCCATTATTCCGCCGCGACCGTGGGCGATTGGGCAAAGCAGTTGATCGGCGCGGGCTTCGTGCTGGAGCCGCAGCGCCGCGATGCCGCGCTGGCCCATCTGCAGACCTTGCTGACCTTGCTGCCGGCGCCGGTGACGCTGGACCCTAATCTGGTCTTGCAGGCGCGCGCGCAGCTACGCCAGAGTCCGGATGCCGACCTGATCTATGCCAGGCTGAAGCAGGAATCGCTGCATTCGTCGCTGGCCCAGCCGCTGGATGTGGTGGGCTCGCTCGGCAATGCCGGGGCGCAGCTACTGATGCTGCGCTCCCAGGCCGGGCTGCCGGTGGTGGTGCCGGCGCTTTATACCCGCGATGGGTTCTATCAGATCTTCCTCAAGCGCGCGCCGGAGCTGGTGCGCAATGCCGATGCCAGCGACTGGGTGATGGGCGCGCGCAACGGCACCGATCCAGTGCTGGCCAAGCTGGTGCTGCAGCAGGTCACGGATCGCTATGAGCAGGACTACATCAAGCAGTGGCAGACCGTACTGTCGCAGATCTCGCTGCACGCTCTGCCCGACATGGCCAGTCTGGTCGGCGGCCTACAGACTCTGTCGGGGCCGCAATCGCCGCTGATCCAGTTCATCCAGATGGTGAAGATGCAGACCGATCTGGGGCTGCCCGCTCCGGCGCCCAGCCTGGTCGCTCAGGCAGGCGCGGCGGCGGGGGCGGTGGCCGGCAAGGCGGGTGCGGCGGCGGCGGCAGGCGCGCAAAGCGCGGCGGCGGAACTCGGCGGTGCGGCTGTTAATCCGCTGGGCCTTGCGGGCTGGCCGGGCGATACGATCCGCACGCCTTTTCTGCCGCTGCAGACGCTGGTCGCGCCCAGCACCACGACCGGCCAGGCGCCGGTGCTGCGGGTGCAGGATACGCTGGTCGCGGCCTATGGCGTGGTCTCGGGCATCGCCTCGGCCCAGGATCCGGCCACCGCCGCGCAACAGGCGACGGCCAAGGTGATTTCCGGCCAGGGGGGCGATCCGCTGATCGGGCTGCGCGTGCAGGCGGCGACCCTGCCGCAGCCGATCAACGGCATCTTCCGCGCGCTTTATGAAAATATCTGGAGCACCCTGCTGCAGATGACGCGCGAGAGCATCCAGGCCAACTGGGCCCGCACCGTCGCGCCGGTCTGCCAGCAGGCGGTGGCGCTGCGCTATCCCTTCGTGCAGGGCGGCGATCAGGGTTCCAGCGTCGATGTCACGCTGCAGGATTTCTCGAGTTTCTTCGGCCGCGGCGGGGTGATGGATGATTTCATCGCCAAGAATCTGGTGCCCTTCACCACCCCCGGAACCGGTGGCACGCTGTCGCAATCGGCGCAGAACGGCTTGTCGCTGGGCCTGTCGAGCCAGGCAATGGCGGAGATCAATCTGGCCCGCGGCATCGGCAATCTGTTCTTCGGTAGCACCGGCAACGTGCAGCTCGCTTTCACGATGACGCCGACCTATCTCGATCCGCGCGCGGTATCGGCGGTGCTGAGCATCGATCAGACCAAGCTCGATTATCGCCACCAGCCGCCGCGCGCGACGGCGTTTCAATGGCCGCCGGTCAATGCCGCCGGCACCGCGTCGCTGATCGTTACCGGCACGGATGGGCAGACGCATGAAATCCAGACCAGCGGTCCCTGGGCCTTGTTCCGGCTGTTGGATCAGGCGCAGCGCGGTACCTCTGGCGGCAGTGACCAGACGGTCTACAGCTTCACGCTGGGCGGGCTGCGCGCCTCGTTCAGCCTGCGCGCGGCGAGCGTGAACAACCCTTTCACCAACCAGGATTACCGAGGTTTCCGCTGTGTCCCCCGCCTGTAGCCCGGTCGGCACGATCCTGGACGGGCGCTGGCGGCTTGGCGCGGAGATCGCGCGCGCCGGCGCGGTGCTGCGTCGCGGCACCGATCTGCTGCAGACGCGGGCAGTCGCGCTGAAATTGCCGGGCGCGGCCTGCGATCGCGGCGCCTGGTGCGGCGATATCGCCACCGAGGCGGCGATGCTGGCCCGCTTCGGCGCGCGCCATCGGCGGATCGTCGCGCTGCGCGGACGCGGCATGGCGGCGGGGCTGCCTTTCCTCGCCCTCGATCTACTGGCCGGCCCCGATCTGCGGGCGCTGCTGGTGCCGGGCAAGCCGCTGGCGACGGCGCAGGTCGCCGCGCTGCTGGGCAGCATCGCCGAGGCGCTGGCACTGCTGCATCGCGATGGGGTCGTGCATGGCGATGTCAGCCCGGGCAATCTGGTGCTGGCCGATGACGGGGTGCCGGTGCTGGTCGATTTCGCCACCGCCCGCGCGGCGGGCACACCCTGGCCGCGCGTGCTGAACCCGGCCTATGCGGCGCCGGCGCAGTTTCGCGCCGCCCAGGCCGATCCGCGCGACGATGTCTATGCGTTGGCCGTCATCGCCTACGAGGCGCTGGCCGGGCATCATCCGTTCGCCCGGCGCGTCGTGCAGCCAGGCGAGACGCCGCCGCCGCCGCCCGCCCTTGCCCCGGCCGCATGGACCGTGCTGCGCGCCGCGCTGGATGGCGATGCCGCAGCACGGCCGTGCGACATCCGCGACCTGGCGGCGGCGCTGCGCCGCGCCGTGCCGTGGCCGGCGCGCATGCGCCGCGCAGTGTCTTCCTATGCCGGGACCATGCCATGCCCCGCCTAGACGATCCCCGCATCGCCGCCGCCCTGGCACCGCTGCCGGCCGACGCGCCCGACCCGGCGGCGTTCCGCTATGATCCGGAATTCGAAGCGCTGGAAGGCGAAATCGCGAGGCTGGAGCGGGACGGCCCGGCCGCCATTCGCTGGGCGGAAGTGGCGCGCGGCGCGCAGGCGGTGCTGGCCGGCCGCAGCAAGGATCTGTCGGCGGCAAGCTGGCTGGCGGTCGCATTGGGGGAAACCGAGGGGCTGGCCGGGCTGGCCACCGGGCTTGCGATCCTGCGGGACCTGGTCGAGCAGCAATGGGCCATGCTGTTTCCCCAGCGCCCACGCGCCCGCGCCGGGGCCTTCGCGTGGCTGGCCGCGCGCGCGGTGCATGCGGTGCCGCAGGATCTGGCCGATGCAGCCGCCGGCCCGGCGGCGCTGGCGGCATTCGAGGAGATCGAGGCGCTCGATCGGTTGCTGGGCGAGAAGCTGGCCGATGCGCCATCGCTCGGCGAATTGCTGCGTCCGCTGCGCGCCCTGGCCCAGGAGTATCGCCGGGCCGAAGTGGCGGCGCAAAGCGAGGCGCAGGCCAATGCCCGTGCAATGACGGCCGGCGAGGGAGCGGCCATCGCGGCTGCGGCAACGGAGGCGGCTGGGTCGCCGCCTGCCGCCGTGACGGCGGCGCGTGCCGTCGCCCTGCCCGCGCTGCCGACGATCGGTGGCGACGACGCCGAGGCGCTTTTCGCCTCGCTGCGCGAGGCGGTGCGTACCGCCGCGCTCGGCGTGCTGGAAGCCGATCCGGGCGAGGCGCGCGCCTATCAGATGCTGCGTGCCGTCACCTGGCTGGGGATCACCGAATTGCCGCCGCTGAGCAATGGCCGCACGGCCCTGCTGGCGCCGCCGGAAACCCGCCGCAGCGAATTCGACGCCCTGACCCGCGCCGGCAACAGCGTCGATCTGGTGCGCGCGGTGGAGAGTTTCTGTTCCGGCTCGGGCATGTTCTGGCTGGATGGGCAGCGGATCTCGGCAACCGCCCTGGCCGGCATGGGGCCGCGCTTCGCCGCCTGCAGCGCCGTGGTGGTACAGGGCGTGCAGGCGGTGCTGCGCCGCCTGCCGGGGCTGGAGGCGCTGTGCTTCGCCGATGGCACCCCCTTTGCCGATCCTGCCACGCGCAGCTGGATCGATGCGATCGTGCTGGGGGAAGGCGCGGGCGCCGCCGAGGACGGCGAGGGCGGTGCGCCCTGGCAGCAGGCGCTGGGCGATGCCCGCATCCAGGCCGGCAATGGCGAGATCGAAGCGGCCCTCGCGGCGCTGGCGGCAGGCGCGGCGGCCGCGCCCGACCGACGTTCGGCTTTCCTATGGCGGCTGAATGCCGCTACGCTCTGCCTGGAATCTGGTCTCGCGGCGATCGCAGTGCCGGTCTTGCGGGATCTGGACCGGTTGATCGACGTGCATGGGCTGGAAGTCTGGGAACCGGAGGTCGCGGCCCGGGCAACGATGATGCTACATCGTTCCCTGCAAGCGGCACCAGCCGACGACAGCGCGGTTGCCGAGGAGAATGCGGTGCTGGCGCGCGCGGCTTTCGCGCGGCTGGCGCGGCTCGATCCGGTGGCCGCCGCGCGTCTGGCGGGCGGCGTTCGGGCCGGCGGGATGAACGAGTGACGCAAAAACTTCATGCAGGAGAGGCATAATGGCGCAGGAAGCATCGGTCGCACCCAAGGAACGGGTGAATATCCGCTACAAGCCGGCCACCGGGGATGCCCGCGAGGAAGTGGAGCTGCCGCACAAGCTGCTGATCATCGGCGATTTCACCCAGCGCGAGGATGCGACGCCGCTTGGCGAGCGCAAGCGGGTGGATATCAACAAGGATAATTTCAACGACGTGATGCGCGGGCAGAATCTGCGCCTTGATCTGAAGGTGAAGAATGCCCTCGACGACAGCGCAGATGCCGGCGATCTGGCGGTCTCGCTGAAGGTCGATACGCTCAAGGATCTGGAGCCGGAGCAGGTGGCGCGTCAGGTGCCGGAGCTGAACAAGCTGCTGGAACTGCGCACCGCGCTGGTCGCGCTGAAAGGCCCGCTCGGCAATCTGCCGAATTTCCGCAAGGCGATCGAACGCATTCTGGGCGATGACGAGTTGCGCCAGAAAATGCTCGCCGAGATCGGCGCCCAGTCCGACACCTGATTCCATATCGTCGCGCAAAGGACCGTACGCATGTCAGACGCGAATGCAGCGCCGCAATCGGCGCCATCGACGACCGAGGCGGCATCGCTGCTCGATCAGGTGCTGGCCGAAACCAAACTGACCCCGCAGGATGAAGGCTATGAGGAAGCGCGCAAGGGCATCGCCGCCTTCCTGGCCGAGCTGGTCAAGCCCGCCCATGCCGGCGAGCGCATCCAGGGGGCCGCCGTCGATCGCATGATCGGCATGATCGACCAGACCATGAGCAGCCAGCTCAATGAGATCATGCACAGCGAGGGCTTCCAGAAGATGGAATCCGGCTGGCGCAGCCTGAAGTTTCTGGTCGATCGCACCGATTTCCGCCAGAACATCAAGATCGAGATGCTGAACGTCGCCAAGGACGATCTGCTGGCCGATTTCGAGGATGCGCCGGAAATCGTCCGCTCCGGTCTTTATAAGCATGTCTATGTCGACGAATACGGCCAGTTCGGCGGCCAGCCTTTTGCCGGGGTCATCGCCAATTACGATTTCGGCCCGGGCGCGCAGGATGTGAAGCTGATGCAGTTCAATGCCGCGGTGGGCGCCATGGCGCATGCCCCGGTGATCGCCGCCGCCGCACCGGAATTCTTCGGCGTCGAAAAATTCGAGGAACTGCCCAACCTCAAGGATCTGCAGGCGATCTTCGAGGGACCGAAATATGCCAAATGGAACTCCTTCCGCGAAAGCGAGGATGCCCGCTATGTCGGCCTGACCATGCCGCGCTTCCTGCTGCGCCTGCCCTACGGCAAAGACACCGTGCCGGTGAAATCCTTCGATTTCGAGGAGAAGCCGGAAGGCCAGACGGGGAATTACCTGTGGGGCAACGCCGCTTTCGCCTTTGCCTCTCGTCTTAATGACAGCTTCGCCAAATATCGCTGGGCGCCGAATATCGTGGGCCCGCAGAGCGGTGGCGCGGTGGAGGATCTGCCGCTCGATCACTTCGAGGCGATGGGCCAGACCGAGACCAAGATCCCGACCGAGACGCTGATTTCCGACCGGCGCGAATTCGAACTGGCGGAGCAGGGCTTCATCGCGCTGACGATGCGCAAGGGCAGCGACAATGCCGCCTTCTTCTCGGCCAATTCGGCGCAGAAGCCGAAATTCTTCGGTAACAACCCGGAAGGCAAGACGGCGGAGCTGAACTACAAGCTCGGCACCCAGCTGCCCTATATGTTCATCGTCAATCGCCTGGCCCACTACATCAAGGTGCTGCAGCGGGAGAATATCGGTAGCTGGAAATCGGCGGGGGAATTGCAGACCGAACTCGGCAACTGGATCCGCCAATACGTCTCCGATCAGGAGAACCCGTCGGCGGATGTGCGGAGCCGCCGTCCGTTGCGCCGCGCCTCGATCGAGGTATCGGATGTCGAGGGCGATCCCGGCTGGTATCGCGTGGCGATGATGGTGCAGCCGCACTTCAAGTATATGGGGGCGGACTTCACCCTGTCGCTGACCGGCAAGCTCGATAAGGCCTGACCGCGCAGCCGGGGCGGCATGCGTGCCGCCCCGCAGCGTGGATCGCATCCATCGATGCTCGCACAGGGCCTATCGCAGCAGGCTGCCCTGGAGTTGTTCGCGCTGGTCAGCGACATGGCCGCTGCGCGCGACCGGGTGCAGCTGTCGCTGCGCTGCCTGCATGCCGCCTGCCGCATCGCCGGTGCGGCGGGGGGCGTGCTGTATGCGCTCGATCTGACCGGACGCAATCTGGTGCCGCTGGCCAGTCTGCCGCTGGAACTCGCCCCCAGTGCGGAGCATGTGCTGGCGCTCTATCCCGCCGGCCAGCCGGACATGGCCGATCCGCGCACCTGGTGTGCCTTTACCGGCTCGGTCGCGGTGATCGAGGATGTGCCGCGCGCGCATGGCTATGACCGCACCGCCATTCTGCGCCGTGATGCGCGAAGCCGCCGCCAGACCACCTCGCTGATCGCCTGCCCGCTGCGCGGCAATGACGACATCACCGTGGGCGTGCTGGAACTGGTCGATCTGCATGACGCGGCCGGGATGCCGCTCGACGGTGAAGGGCTGCGCGCGTTGATCCCGGTGGTGCGCGCCTTTGCCTATCAGGCGGCGATCACCATCGCCAATACTGCGCTGCTGGAGCGCAACCGCAAGCTGGTCGCCGAACTCGATGCCGCCAACCATGAACTGCATCGGGAGAATGCGCGGCTGAAGCACCAGACGATCAGCGTCGCCTCCCGTGCCAGCGGTATCGTCACGCAAAGCCCGGTGATGGAGCAGGTGCTGGAGATGATCGGCAAGGTCGCCGAAAGCAGCGTCCCGGTCCTGGTGCTGGGTGAGACGGGAACCGGCAAGGAGATGGTCTCCCGATTGGTTCATACCGCAAGCCCGCGCCGCGCCGGTCCCTTCATTGCCCAGAACTGCGCCGCATTGCCGGCGGAATTGCTGGAGAGCGAGCTGTTCGGCTATCGCCGTGGCGCGTTCACCGGTGCCACCACGGATAAGAAGGGGCTGTTTGAAATCGCCCATGGCGGCACGCTGTTTCTCGATGAGATCGGCGACATGCCGTCCGGCCTGCAGACCAAGCTGCTGCGCGTGCTGCAGGACGGAGAGGTCCGTGCGCTCGGCGCGACCGAGGGGCGGCGCTTCGATGTGCGTATCGTGGCCGCGACCAATGCCGATCTGCGCCAGCGCGTGGCCGATGGGCGGTTTCGCGAGGATCTGTTCTACCGCATTTCAGTTTTCCCCATCGCCCTGCCGCCGTTGCGCGAACGTGCGGGTGATGCGGTGGTGCTGGCGGAGTATCTGCTGGGCCAGATGCCGGAGGCCCAGGCCAAGGGCATCGTTGCCCTGACGGCGGATGCGGCGGCGGCACTGTCCGTTTATCCGTTCCCCGGCAATGTCCGCGAATTACGCAACAGCCTGGAGCGCGCGGTGATCCTTTGCCCGCCCGGCGCGCCGATCGGCCTGGCGGAATTGCCGGCCGAAATCGTCGCCTACGCCGCCCCGATCGCGGCGAACGAGACGCCGGCCGCCGGGTCGCAGGCGGCGATTTCAGCCGCGCCGCCGGCGGACGACGACGCCGCCGACCTGCGCGACACGGTGCGTCGCTACGAGGCGGTGGCGATCGCCGAAGCCTTGGCCGCCAATGGTGGCAACCGCACCCGCACCGCCGCCGCGCTGGGTCTGTCGCGGCGGACCTTGCAGGAAAAGATCGCGCGCTACGGGCTGGGCCGCGGGGACGGCGCGCTGGCCGCCACGCCCGAGGCATAGGCGCGGTCTTTCGGCGCGGTGACGGCGATCAGCCCGTCGCGATAGCCCGAACCGGGCGGCGGATAGAGCGCGCGGATGCGTCGGACATACTGCTCCGTCTCCGGAATACCGGGCACGCAGGCGCAGCGATCGACCGGCGCCTCGCCGGCATTATAGGCGGCCAAGGCCAGCGACAGCCGGCCGCGATAGCGGTGCAGCAGCATGGCCAGCCAGGCGACGCCGCCCTGGACGTTCTGCTGGATGTCGAAGCGGTTTTCGACCTTCAGGCGCTGCGCGCTGGCCGGCATCAACTGCATCAGCCCGGCCGCTCCGGCGGGGGAGACGGCATCGTCGCGATAGCTCGACTCCACCTCGATCACCGCCTTGATCAGGTCGGGATCGACGCCGTTTTCGTGCCCGACCCGGTCGATCAGGGCGGCGAGTGCGGTGGCGCGCGGCACCAGGCCGGTGGCGGCGTCCGACGGGCAGGGCGGCGGCAGCGTGCCGGGCGCGGGGCGGATGCCGTGCTCCATCCGCTGATAGCGATGCAGCCAGGCGGCGGCGAGGCGCGGATCGTAGGCCGGCCCGTCATCGTTCAGCAGCCAGGCGGCGAGGTGAAACGTCGCCGCCCGTCCGCCATCGAGCGCGGCGCGGCAGAACAGTGCCATGGCCCGCGCCGGATCGGGGGCCATGCCGATGCCGAGTTCCAGCCGGTTGGCAAGCTCGGTGGTGGCGGCGGCGTTGCCGAGGGCGGCCTGCGCGGCAAGGGGAGGGGCGGCGCATACTGGGTTGGCGTGCGCGATGGCGGCAAGAAGCACGATCAGGCCCAGCGTGGCGCGGAGCCGTTGCGCGGTCACGGCGGCGGATAGGGGAGGGAGTATTTCGCCGAAAGCTCCGCCAGCACTTTGTCCATATGGGTACTGAGCAATTGGTACAGCGCCACCGGGTCCTTTTCCGCCTGGGCAGCCTGCATCACCGCAGGCGGCAGATCGGCCTTGGCTAGCAGCTTGTGGATTTCGGCCAGGGTCTGGGCATCCTGCTCGGCATCCTCCTTCGTGCTCGCCCCCTGATCGGCGAGGTATTTTGCCAGCAACTTCGCCGGCATGTCGTCCAGCTTGGAGACCGGGCCGAGCGCTTCCATGTCGCACTCGGTCATCAGGACTTCGTCGGGGATGAAGCGGGTGCGGATCGGGGTAACGCCGCGCCAGAGCAGGACGATCTGATCCTCGTCCGGCAGCGCGACGATGGTGTCGAGATGCAGCGTCACTTCCTCCGCCACTACCCCGGCATCGGTCTGGCGCAGCAGGGCAAGGCGCGGGCGCAGCCCGGGCAGATAGGTCACCAATTCGGCGATCGTCGGATGCAGATTGCGCAGGATGAGTTTTTCATCCCCGCGCGGATAATTGCCGGCCTGCTGATCGGGCGGCGCGGCGTTGTGGTAGCTTGGATCGTAATCGTCCGGCGGCAGCGGCGCGCGAAAGACCTGCCAGCGCTGATCGCGGGTGCCGAGCTTGCGCCGGCGTGCGGAAAAGCGGCTTGGCATCGGCGCAAAATTGGCCGGTATCGGTCGGTCGCCGGGCTGGCGCAGCGGGGCGCGCGGATCCTCGATCTGCGGCAGGGCGATGGCGGGCGGCACGGTGCCGGGCAGGGCGTCGATGCCCTTGCCCATCGGGTTGCGCCGGTCGGCAAGCCCGCCGAAGCTGAATTCCCAGCGCAGCGGCACCTGCGTCATTGGCTCGGCGGGGCCGATCTGCCAGGTGCGGTCATCGAATTTCGTGGCCACGCGGGGGCCGAAAAAGGTCAGTTCCTTGTGCAGCGGGCCGAGTTCGAAACTTGCCCGGCCCTCCGGCGCCGGACGACCGCCCGGCTGATGGAAATGGCCAAAGACGAAAAAATCTGTATGCGGCTTGAACGGGGCGAGGTCGGTCGACCAGGACAGGCTACGGCCGATCTCGTCCATGAACGTCTTTTCGCCGGAAATCGGCTGCTGCTCCTTGGCGATTTCGCAGGGCGCGTCCGGCTTGATGGCGAAGCTGCCTTTCAGCACGAAGGTCAACGACAGGGCAGGCGGCGTTACCACGGTGTTGCGCGGCACTAGGGGGAACGGCGTGTGGTTCAGGGTGCGCATCGGTCTCCCCTCATGCAAACGGCCAATGCTGCACTTCGTCCGTGCTGTGGGTGATGGCGGCGACGCTGGTGGCGAATTCGGGCCCTTTGATATAAACGCCATCGGCGGTGATCATGAGGGCGCTGTTGGGGCCGGCTTGGATGGTGACGCCGATTTCACCCATGCTGAGCTTCGCGGCGGCCGCCGCCTTTGCGCTTTGTGCCACTGCCTGGACCGCGCGTCCGGCGGAGGCGACGACGGCCTGCAACAGGAACACCGCCGCCGTCGCGCCCACCAACTCCTTTGCCGAATCCTTGAAATTCTTGCGCAGCGTTTCCGGATCGCTGGTCAGATCACCGGAAATGCCGGTCTGCATTTCGCTTGCGATCGCTAAAGCCGCCACGCCGATCGCACTGAGTGAGACCAGTCCGGTGCGGATTGCCCCGGCGATGGCGGCGGCCGAAACGGTGGCGGCCGGGTTGACTAGCAGATCAATCGTCTGGCCGGTCAGCACCTCGAAATCACGCTGGACCTTGGCCTCGCCGACGCCCTGAATGTCGATATTCTTGTTGATCAGGTTGACGATCTGCCCGGCAAAGACGTTCTGTGTCAGCCCGACATTGGACCAGAGCAGGCCGCCCAGGCCGGTCGATGCGGAATTTCCCACCCAATAAGCAAGCTGATTGCCGGTGACGAAGTTCGATACGTTGCCGATGGTCGTGTTGAACACCGCCTCGATGCCGAAATTATAGGTGAATTGCGCGCTCGGGGCGGTGTACGAGGCATTGACCAGCGTGTTGCCGTCTTTCACCGCCGACAGCGAATCCCCCGACCAGGATGTGACGACCGGCGCCACCTGCTGATACTGCCCTTGGGTGTACAGCAACACGCCGGGATTGAAATTTCCCGACGAGGTGGCATCGCCCGGGGTCGGTGACGTGCTCAGCGTGTTTTCGGCATTGGTGTCCGGCTGGCCCAGGCGCATATAGCTTTGCATCGACGGCGCCGGGACGTTGACGCTGTAATAAGTGCCGGTGTTATCGACCGTCGATTGATCAGCCATGGCTGCGACCTTCCTGCCTTACATCTCTGTGGAGACGATGACTTCCGCCGGCGTGTCCGCCGCAATCTCCCCGCCCCAGGCGCACAGGCACTTGCTCTGCATGGTGGCCAGCGGAATGCCGCCATAGGACAGCAGCTCCGACGGCGGCTCCCACGGATCGACCACCACGGGGATGCAGGGCATCGGCGTCAGCACGCCCATCGCGGCGGCGGTGGCGGCGGCGACCTCGGGATTTTCCATGCTGGTGCACATCTCGAAGGGCAGGATGTTCTCCAGTGGGATCATCTCCAGGATGGTGGCGGCCGACAGCGCGCCCTCGATCGCCGGCTTGCCCGGCTCGGGCAGCACGTCCAGCACCGAAGGCACCATCCCGAAGGTGCAGGTCAGCATGCAGCCGGTGGTCAGAAGCTCGGGCATGGCGGTTCCTCCATTCCAGGGGGCGGGAAGGTCGCAACCCTCCCGCCCGCCCGTCGTGATCAGGATTTCGGCGAGCGCCAGTCATCGCTGCCGGACGTGCCGGCGATCTTATGCGTCGTCTCGATCTTGCGGTAGGTGAAGAAAATCTCCTCCATGTCGCGATACGGCCCGTTCTCGGGCTTCAGCGCCTCGGGCGTGTAGTGGCGGTAGTCGACCAGCAGCACGTCGGTGAACTTCACCTCGTAGTAATTCTCCTGCTTGCCGGCGGTGGAGGTGCGGTAGAAATTCGCGGTGATCTGCAGGATTTCGCCCGAGGTCACGGCGTTCAGCAGCAGCGGCGAGGATTTGTCGGTGTATTTGACGATGCTCGCCGGCTGGTGCACGCGCTGGCCGGTGGGCGCGCCGCTCTGCGGATCGCGGGGGATGGTGATATGGAAGTTGATGGCCTGGCAGAACACCTCGTCCGTGTGGCCTTCCTGATAGACATTGCCGACGCTGTCGGCGGTGAAGGCCTTCTGGCTGATATTGCCCTGGGTGGCCCCGGTGATGGACAGGTACAGCGGCTGCGACATGATCGGTCTCCTCGTTCTGTCCCGCCTCGGCGTCGGCCGGATGTCCCGGGCGGCGTCGGCGGAGGTTGATCGGCCTGGATAGTCCGGCGAGAATGTCTTCGCGAAAACAGTATCAGCAAGCCGCGTGCCAGTCGCCGGACGGGCGGAATTGGCTATGCTTGCCGGGTTTTCGCGGTATTCTTGCGGTGAAGTGTGCGGAAATCCGCGCACCGGCTGCGCAGCGATCCGCGCGCCTTCCGCCCGGTGGCGGGTTTGCGCGTGGCAAGGCAGGGGACGGGCTGCATGTTCGAACGGCGTCTGCGCGAACGGATCATGGCCGGCGAGGCCCCGCGTCGGGGCAGCGTCGAAATCTCCGCCGTGCTGGATGACGTGCTTGCCCATCTGGCGGAGCTGTTCAATATCCGCCAGGGCAGCGTCCCCGCCCGCCCCGATTACGGCATGGCCGACATCAATGACATGATCCATGATTTCCCCGACGCGATCGATGCGATGCGCGCCGAGATCCGCCAGCAGATCGAAGCCTTCGAGCCGCGCCTGCGCGACGTTGCGGTGCGGCATATCGCCGATGACGATGACGGGTTGCGCATGGTCTTCGCCGTCGCCGCCACCCTGGTTCTGGGCACGCGGACCCAGCGCGTGGCGATCGAGGCCGAGGTCGGCGATAACGGCTTCGTCCGGGTCGCGGCCTGATGCGCACCCTAATTCGTCGCGCGCCGATCCCGGGCAGGCGGGCTGCCCGCGCATGAGCCTGCGCCGGTATTACGAGGACGAACTCGCCTATCTGCGCGATCTCGGCGAGAATTTCGCCCGCGCCAATCCGGCGATCGCGGGATTGCTGGCCAAAACCGCCGCCGATCCGGATGTGGAACGGCTGCTGGAGGGCTTCGCCTTTCTGACCGGGCGGCTGCGCCAGCGCCTGGACGAGGAATTGCCGGAATTGTCGCACGGCATGCTGGCCCTGATGTGGCCGCATTACCTGCGCCCGATCCCGGCTTTGTCGATCCTGGAATTCGACCCGCCAACCGCCGGGGCGGTGCAATCCGTGCCGGGCGGGGCGGCGGTGGCGTCGCGCCCGATCGATGGCGCGGCGTGTCGCTTCCGCACCTGCTTCGCCGTCGATGTGCTGCCCTTCACCGTCACCGAAGCGACGCTGGAGACAGGCGCCGCCTCGGCGGTGCTGACATTGCGGCTGACCGGGCGCGGCGGGGCCGGGATCGGCGCGCTTGCCGGCCGGCCGCTCCGCCTGTTTCTGCATGGCGGGCGCGATCCCAGGCTGGGCGCGCGACTGCTGCGCAGCATGATGACCGAACTGGTGGCGATCGAGGCGAGCGACGGTACCAACCGCATCTCCCTGCCGCTTGCCGGGTTGCGCCATGCCGGCTTTGCCGAGAACGAGGCGGTGCTGCCCTGGCCCGCCAATGCGCCGCCCGGGTTTCGCCTGTTGCAGGAATATCTGGTGTTCCCGGAACGTTTCCTGTTCGTCGATCTGCCCCCCATTCCCGCCGATGCCGGGCTCGGCGGCGGGCAGCTACAGTTCCGCCTGCGTTTCGGCACCAGCCCCGATCTGCCGGGACGGATCGGGGCGGAGAATTTCCGCCTGAACTGCGTGCCGGTGATCAACCTTTATGCCGCCGATGCGGTGCCGCTGACACCCAGTGCGCAGCGTGCCGAGCATCGCGTGGTGGCGCTGCCACCGGCCGGACGCACGGCGCGGATCTATTCCGTGGATCGGGTCGATGGCGCGGTGCAGGGCATGGCCGAGCGGGTGCGTTTTCATGCCTTCGAATCCTTCCGCCATGCTTTGCCCGGCCAGAGCGGATATTTCTATCGCGCCCGTGTCCGTCCCTCGGTGGTCGGGCGGGGGGCGGAAACCTGGCTGAGCTTCGTCGACAGCGCCGACCGTCTCGGCGCGCCGGCGGTCGACACCATCTCGGTCGCGGTGACCTGCACCGATGGCGATCTGGCCGAGCAGGTGGCGATCGGCGCCATCGACCAGGTCGCGGTGGGCAGTCCGGCGACCGGGTCGTTTCGCAACATCACGCCTGTCACCTCGGAAATCGCCGCGCCGCTGGAAGGCGACACGCTGTGGCGCCTGGTTTCCGGCCTGGCGCGCAGCATGCGTCCGTTCGACGATGTGGTCTCGCTCGGCGCGCTGATCGCCAGCTACGATTTCCGCGCCGTGCAGGACGAACAGGCGGCCAGGCGCCTGACGCTGCTGCTGGAGGGGCTGCAGCATCTGGAGGTGGAAACGATGGATGTGCTGGTCGATGCCATCCCGGTGCGCGGCCGGCGGGTCACGCTCGGCGTTGCCGAAAGCGGATTTGGCGGGGCGGAAGGGGCGTATCTGTTCGGTGCCGTGCTCGATGCGTTCATCGGCGTCTATGCGGGCCTGAATGTGTGCCATCAACTGACGCTGCTGGGCACCGAGGGGAATCTCCGTTTCACTTGGCCGCTGCGCGCCGGCCGCCAGCCGATGTTGTAGCCGATGCGCTTTGCGAGCCGGAAATGAGCGGCGCCAGCCAGCCTGATACCGGCCCGCCCGATGCGCGTCTGCCTGATACCCGCGTGGACGATGCGCGCGCATCGGCCCCCGCACCCCACGCGCCGGCGGGCGATCCGCTGCTCGACGCGCTGGCGCAGGACCGGTTTCTGGATGCGCTGGCGCGCGATGCCGCCCGCCTTGCCTTCCCCGAAGCGGTGCGCCTGCTCGGGCGTGCTCTGGGCGGCAGGGCGATCGGGGCGATCGGCAAAGTGGCGGAGGAGCGTGTGTTGTTCCGCGCCGCCCCCTCGCTCGGCTTTGCCGCCAGCGACATCGCCGCGATCCATCCCGATCGCCACGCCGATACGCCATGGGCGGCGCAGATGGAGGTGAATTTCCTCGGCCTGTATGGCCCTGCATCCCCCCTGGCCGCCCCCTGGACGGAGCATATCCTGACCGAGGAGGAGGCGCGCCGGGCCAATCTGCGCGATTTTCTCGACCTGTTCGACCATCCGCTGATCGCGCTTTCCTATCGTATCTGGCGGCATTACCGGCTGTATCTGCAAGCCGCCAAGCCGCAGGATCCGGTGATGCGCGCGGTACTGGCGATGGCCGGCGTCACCGTCGGCAATGGCTTCGATGACGCGGTGCTCGATCCGTTCCGCCTGCTGCCGCTGGCCGGATTGCTGGCCCAGCACAGCCGCTCCGCCCTGACGATCCGGCGTATCCTGGAATTGTATTTCGAGGTGCAGGTGGCGATCGAGGAATGGCGCCCGCGCCGCGCGCCGATCCCGCCCGAACAATATTTCCGCCTCGGCGCGCCGCAGGCCGCACTTGGCCATGGCACGGTGATCGGCGAAAGCGTGCCCGATATTGCCGGCATGATCGCCATTGTGCTGGGCCCGCTTTCGGCCGCCGTCTTCGATGCCTTCCTGCCGGGTGGCGCGGCGCGGCGCAGCCTGGCCGCCCTGCTGCGTCTGGCGGTGCGCGAGCCGCTGGAATGCGAGGTGGAGCTGATCCTGCGCGACGATGCGGCCGGCGGGATGGTGCTGGGCGAAGGGCGGTTGGGCTGGACCAGTTGGCAGGGCGGTGCGGGCGCGGCGCGGCGCTGCCGCACCGGCTCGGCTTGGGCGAAGACGGGCGCCGATCGCGCCCACGGGGGCAAGGCATGATCGCGTTCGAGAGTAATATCGGCTGGGACGCCAAGCTGGTGCCGGTGCGGGTGCGCATCACCGAAGCGCTGTCGCGCTGCTATGAAATCACCCTCGATGTGCTGGCCGAGGCCGGCACGCTCGATCTTTCCCAGGCGGTGAACCGGCGCGGCAGCGTGCGGCTGCAGGTCGGCGGGGCGGAGCGGGTGCTGCACGGCGTGATCCGCTCGACCAGCGCCATGGGCAGCCTGCCGCGCAATCTGTTCTGGTACCGTCTGGTCCTGGTGCCGCGCCTTGCGCTGCTGGAGCTGAGCATGCGCAGCCGCGTCTTCTGCACCGAGCGACCCGCCCGTGTCGCCGAGGTGATCGCCGAGGTGCTGAACACCGCCGAAGGGGTGCAGATCACCGCCGCCGATCATCGTGCCAATCTCCATGCCACGACCTATCCGCTGCGCGACATGGTGGTGCAGTACCAGGAAAGCGATCTCGCCTTCCTGTCGCGCCTTGCCGAGGATGCCGGTATTTTCTACCTGTTTGAACAAGGCGAGAATGCCGAGCGGATCGTCTTCGGCGACTCCAACCTGGTCTTTCCCCCGCTTGCCGGCGGCACGGCGGGCGAGGTGCTGGCCTTCCGCCCCGGTGTCGGTATTGCCGATGCGGGCCCGGCACTGCGTTCCCTGCGGCGCGAGGCGCATCTGGTTGCCGCCGGCGCCGCGCTGAATGAGCGCTTCTATGCCAGTCCGGCCACCGTGCTCGCGGTCCAGTCCGCTGCGGTGACAGGCGGCGTCGGCCAGCGCATCTGGCATGAGCAGGATGGCTATGCCGAATCCGGCTGGGGGCAGAGCCTGGCGGAAATCCGCGCCCAGGAAGCGGCGATCGGCCAGCGCGTCCTGTACGGCGAAAGCGATTGCCTGGGGCTTGCGGCCGGCAGCCTGTTCGCGGTTCGTGGCGACGGCGCGGGGCGCGGCGACGGACGCCATGTCGTCACCGAGATCGTCCACGAAATCTGGGAATCCGCGCTTGGCATCGACGATCTGCCGGGTCCCGGCCCGCGCGGCCAGGGCTATCGCAACGAATTCTCGGCTATTCCGCAGGACGTGCCGTTCCGCCCGGCACGGCGCACGCCGCGCCCGGTCATTGCCGGCATGATCCGCGCCACTATCGACGGCGCCGACGATGCACGATCCAACGTCGATGACATGGGTTGCTATCGCATCGTCTTCTCCTTCGATACAGCAAGCCGACCGCCGGGGCGTTCCTCCTGTCCGGTGCGGCTGATCACGCCCTATGGCGGGCCGGCGGAGGGGTTTCATTTCCCGTTGCGCGCCAGGACCCAGGTGATGGTCGCGTTTCACAACGGCGATCCCGACCGGCCGGTGATTCTCGGGCCGCTTTATGATGCCGACCAGAAAAGCGTGGTCAGCCACGCCAATCGTTCGGCCAACACGATCTCGACGGTGTCCGGGATCACGGTAAAACTGAATGACGGATTGCCATCCGGCGGCTGAAGCCGGGCAGGTACGCGGAGGGATGCATGGTAACGCTCGATCTCAAGCAGCTGATCGGCCGGCTGAACGATTGGAGCCGGCGTACGCTGGAAGCCGCGGCCGGGCTGACGCTGTCGCGCAGCCATTATAATGTCGAGATCGAGCATTGGCTGCTCAAGCTACTGGAAGCCTCGGACGGCGATATCGCGCTGATCCTGCGCCATTACGAGATCGATCCCGGGCGGTTCGAAGCCGATCTGAATCGTGCCCTCGATGGCATGAAGACCGGCAATGCCCGCCCGCCCGGCCTGTCGCCCGATATCGTCACGCTGCTGAAGCAGGGCTGGATGCTGGCTTCGGTGGAGCAGGGGGCAAGCCGCATCCGTTCCGGCCATCTGTTCTGGGCGATGCTGGCCGATGAGTCGCTGGCGCGACGGATGCGTGAAAGCGCGCCGCTGCTGGCGCCGATCACGGCCGAGACGCTGGGTCGTGATTTCGCGACCATCACCGCGAACAGCTTCGAGGCGACGCAGCCCCCCGCTGCCGGTGAGGCGGCGCCGGCGGCGCCTGGCGGCGCTGGCGGCTCCTCGGCGCTCGAGAAATTCACCACCGACCTGACCGCCAAGGCGCGCGCCGGCGGGATCGACCCGATCCTGGGCCGCGATACCGAAATCCGGCAGGTGATCGATATCCTGACACGGCGGCGGCAGAACAACCCGATCCTGACCGGCGAGGCAGGGGTGGGAAAGACCGCCGTCGTGGAAGGCTTCGCCGCCCGGGTGGCTACCGGCGATGTGCCCGAAGCGCTGCGCAATGTGGTGATCCGCACCCTGGATCTCGGTCTGCTGCAAGCCGGTGCCGGGGTGAAGGGCGAGTTCGAGAACCGCCTGAAATCGGTGATCGAGGAAACCAAGGCGAGCCCCAAACCGGTGATCCTGTTCATCGACGAGGCGCATACGCTGATCGGTGCCGGCGGCGCGGCCGGGCAGGGCGATGCCGCCAATCTGCTGAAGCCCGCTTTGGCGCGCGGCGAATTGCGCACCATCGCCGCCACTACCTGGGCCGAATACAAGAAATATTTCGAGAAGGATGCCGCGCTGACACGGCGCTTTCAGGTCGTGAAGGTGGAGGAGCCGTCGGAGGCGATGGCGATTGCCATGATCCGCGGCCTGGTCGATACGCTGCAGGCGCATCACAAAGTACGCGTGCTGGATGAGGCGGTGACGGAAGCGGTGCGGCTGTCGGCGCGCTATATTCCCAGCCGGCAATTGCCCGATAAGGCGGTATCGCTGATCGATACGGCCTGCGCCCGCGTCGCCATGAGCCAGTCGGCGATCCCCGCTCCGGTCGAGGATCGCGAACGCCGCATCATGCTGATCGATACCGAGATGCGTATTCTGCAGCGCGAAACGGCGGCCGGGGCGGATCACGCAAGCCGCCTTGCCGAGCTGAGCGCCCTGCGCGCCACGGCGGAGGGCGAGCTTGCCGCGTTGCGCACCCAGTGGGAGAAGGAAAAGACGCTCGCCGCCGATCTGGCGGCCACCCGCGCGGCGGCCGAGACACCGGCGGCTGAGACACCGGCGGGCGAGGGCGCCGAGGGGGATGCCGCCCATGCCGAGGCACGCGAGAAATTGCAGGCGCTGACGGCAGAGTTGCGCAGCGTCCAGGGCGAGCAGCCGCTGATCTTTCCGGTGGTCGATGGCCAGGCGGTGGCGGAGATCGTCGAGAGCTGGACCGGCATTCCGGCCGGGCGCATGCAGTCGGACGAAATCCGCACCGTGCTGCATCTGCGCGAGGCGATGGAGAAGCGCATCATCGGCCAGCCCCATGCGCTGGAAGCGGTGGCCCAGGCGATCCAGACCTCCCGTGCCGGGCTGACCGATCCGCGCAAGCCGATCGGCGTGTTTCTGATGGTCGGCACCTCCGGCACCGGTAAGACCGAAACCGCGCTGACGCTCGCCAATCTTCTGTATGGCGGCGAGCAGAACATGACCACCATCAACATGACCGAGTTCAAGGAGGAGCATAAGGTCAGCCTGCTGATGGGCAGCCCGCCCGGCTATGTCGGCTATGGCGAAGGCGGCGTGCTGACCGAGGCGGTGCGCCGGCGTCCCTACTCGGTGATCCTGCTGGATGAGATGGAGAAGGCCCATCCCGGCGTGCAGGACATCTTCTTTCAGGTCTTCGACAAGGGGGCGATGAAGGATGGCGAGGGCCGCGACATCGATTTCAAGAATACCGTCATCATCATGACCTCCAACGCCGGCACCGATCTGATCACCCGGCTGTTCGAAGATCCGGCCGCCGCGCCGGATGCGGCGGGTCTGGCGGAGGCGCTGCGCCCGGAGCTGATGCACTGGTTCAAGCCGGCTTTTCTGGGGCGGGTGACGCTGGTGCCCTATTTCCCGCTTGCCCCGGACGTGATCCGGCGCATCGTCGTATTGCAGCTGGGCCGCATCCGCGATCGCGTCGCGGCATCCTACAAGGCCGCGTTCGAGTATGAAGAGGCGGTGGCCGAGGCGATCGCCGCACGCTCCACCGAAACCGCCTCCGGCGCGCGCAGCATCGAGCATATTCTTTCGGGCACGCTGCTGCCCGAACTCGCCACGCGGGTCCTGGCCCACATGGCCGAAGGCGGCACGGTCAACGGTATCCGTGTTGGGGTCGGCGCGGATGGAGGGTTCACCTACGCGCTGCGATAGGCTGGCCGCCGATCAGCCCGCGCGGGCGCGCCGCCCGGCCAGTAGGGCAGGGATGCGCCATGCCAGCAGCACGGGTTCCAGGGAGAGCATGCCGAGGAAGATGCCCGACAGGCGTTGCAGCGCCACCGCGATGGTCGCCCCCGCATAGCGGTCGGGCACCAGCACGATCAGCATCGCCAGGGCGAATTGCGTGCCGATATAGGCCCGGGCGGGATCGCCGCTTTCGATATGCCGCCCGATCGCCGCGCCGAGCCCGGTGCCCAGGATCAGCCCCGCCGGCTGGGCATCGGCGGCCAGCAACACCAGCGCGGCATAGGCGCCGCCCAGCGCGCAGCCAAGGAAGCGCAGCGCGATGCGTCGCCCGACCGGGGCGAGGCCGCCGGCGGTGATCGCTGCAGGCGGGATCAGCATCACCGCCATCACCGTGATCGCCCCCTGCGACAGCCCGGGCAGAGCCAGGAAATGCGACATGGCCACCAGCAGCACCAGCGCGATGCCGGCCTGCGTGGCGTGTCGGGCGGCCGGCCGCCAGGGGGCAAGGGCGGCGGCAGGCGGGTGCATCGCCGGCCAGCGCCGGCGCAACGTGCGGGCGGCGGCGATGCTGACGAGGGCAGCGGCTACGGTGCCGGCCAGGGTTTCCAGAATGCGGGTGGCAACGAAGGCCCCGACCGCCTGATCGGGATGCCGCAGATGATCGAGCGCGATCATCGCATAGGTCAGGCCGAAGAACAGCCAGGCATAGGAACGTCGCGTGGTCAGCGCGGCAAACAATGCGGCCGTGCCGATGACGAACAGGAGCGCGGCATTGGCGACCCACGCCCCCTGCACGGCCGGCACCAGGAACAGGGCGAGCAGGCCGGCGGTGATGGTGCCGACGCAGCGCAGCGCCGCCCGGGTGAGGGTTTCGGAGATATGCCCGCGCATCACCATGAAGCCGGCATAGGCGGCCCAGGCGACGTTCTGCGCGCCGAGGAGATGGGCGAACAGGATGGCGAGCAGGACCGAGGCGACGCATTCGACCTCCCCGATCGTACGGGCGGTGATGCGGCGCGCGAGGCGGGAGAGAAGGGGCATGGGGAGGCCGGGTTGCCGATCGGCGGGGAGGGGACACGGTTTCGCGGCGAAAGACCAGAGGGTTTCTTCCCGGGCGCGCTGGGGCCATAGGGGCAAGAGACCGGGTGGTGCCTGCGCAGGGAGGCAGGGATGGACGCACGGATCGACAAGGCGTGGTTTGCGCCGAAGCGCTACGGCTATGGCGCGACGCCGCTCGCCTGGCAGGGCTGGGTGGCGGTCATTGTTTTTGCCGGTCTGCTGACCTTTGATATCGCGCTGCTGCGGGGTGCCGCGCGCTGGGGCTGCGGCCTGGTGTTGGTGGCGGGATTTGTCTGCGTGGCGTATCGCAAGACGGCCGGAGCGTGGCGCTGGCGGTGGGGGATGCGGGGCGGGGAGCGATTGCACCGGTCGGATCGGGGGGCGGACACAGACTGAACTGGCGGAGGGATCAGTCTGTATCGAACTGTTCTCTGGCGGTTTAGACGGAAATAACAGGGAATTTTGTGCATTTGGGCGCCAAGTGCATCGGCGGTCGCCAGAATTACCTGGTGATTTCAGCCACTTGAACCCCGATTCCCTATTCAGCGGGACAGGGAATTTTTCATTGGATAACAGGGAAGCTTTTGCGGGGAACAGGAAAAATTCAGCGCCAGATCAGTGCGGTCCGTGCCTTACAGGGCGTTAGGAGGGCATGAGTGACCAGCCGTTAACGTTCTGTGCGGGACGGCGTGGGAAGATACCGGGATACCGAGGTTCGATAGTGGGATGAAGCGGTGTTCATGCGGGACCGACAGGGACCAAAGGGGATGCCCGGCCGCAATAGGTGGGACGGCGGCGACGTTAAGTGGATTGACGGGCAAGACCGAGGGATATCTCCGCGGTCAGGCTGGATGGCACGCGGGACATGTGGGACTGGGCGGTGCTGGTCGCGGAGCCAGGAGCGACGCGTTCGGTGAAGCCTGCAAGGGCGGGCCTTAAGGCCCATTTGCGATTCACTAGCAACTGGCGCTGATCATAAAAATTCGGCCTTTTTGTCCCCTCGGGTGGTTGGGCCATCCAGCCTGTATTGCGAGAAATATTACAAATATTCTGATACCGGCTCATTCATATTCAATAATCATACAGTCAATCCGCCTAAGCGGTCTCTAAGGGGCCTCTAAGCGATCGTTGAATCAAAATATCAAAGTATTTGAAATACTTATCTGCTTGGTGCTATCCGCGAAATCACCATAGCAGCGCGGCGGCCCAGCATGCATCCCTCAACCCCACGCCCCCTCGAACATCGCGCCGTCTCCAGCCTCCATCCTGCCAGGCGCAATCCGCGTACCCATAGCCGCAAGCAAATTCGCCAAATCGCAGACTCAATTCAACGCTTTGGTTTCACCAGCCCGATTCTGATCGACGACGAAGATCGTGTCCTCGCCGGCCATGGACGTGTTGCGGCGGCAAAGTTGCTCGACCTTGCCAGCGTGCCGGTGATCCGTCTGTCGGGGCTCTCGAAGGAAGAGCAACGAGCCTACGCCCTCGCCGACAATAAGCTGGCACTGAACGCTGGCTGGGACCAGGAGCTTCTGGCCGTTGAACTGCAGGAGTTGATCGATGTGGGGTTCGAGGTGGAGCTGACCGGCTTCAGCCTGGCCGAGATCGATTTCACCCTTGACGCTGAGGGCAGTGCACAACCGGAAGAGCCGGAGAAGCCAGCGGACCGGCATCCGACCATGCAGCAGACGGCGATCTGAACCGGCCCGGGTTTCCCGGAGACTGGATGGATTGAGTCTTTATGCGGCTATAGGCATGTGCTCAAGGGCTGCATAGTAGTTCGCCTCTGCTTCATCGGGCGGGATATTGCCGATGGGCTCGAGAAGGCGACGGTTG
>JAGWRU010000096.1 GCA_028869595.1 Rhodospirillales bacterium | reverse complement strand
CGACGCCCGAGCCGTTCAGCGTGTGCAGCAGACCCGCCGCGCGGCCATCCGTGCCGCGCAGCCGCGCGCCCATGCGCCGCGCCTGGAAATCACGGCAATTGGAGCAGGAGCTGATTTCCCGCCATGCCTGCTGCCCGGCCAGCCAGACTTCCAGATCATGGGTGCGCGCCGCGCCGAAGCCGGTATCGCCGGAGCACAGCACGACGCGGCGGAAGGTCAGGCCGAGCGCTTCCAGCACCGCCTCGGCCGCCGCCGTCATGCGTTCGAGTTCGGCTTCCGACTGCTCCGGGGCGACGATGGAGACCAGCTCGACCTTGCGGAACTGGTGCTGGCGCAGCATGCCGCGCGTATCGCGCCCGGCCGAACCGGCTTCGCTGCGATAGCAATCGGTCAGCGCGGTCAGGCGGATCGGCAGACGTTCCGGCGCCACGATCTCGCCGGCCACGCTGTTGGTCAGCGGCACCTCGGCGGTCGGGATCAGCCAGCGCCCATCGGTGGTGCGGAACAGATCATCGGCGAATTTCGGCAATTGTCCGGTGCCGAACATGGTCGCGTCATTGACCAAAGACGGTACGATGGTCTCGGTATAGCCATGCGCGCCGGTATGCAGATCGAGCATGAACTGGCCCAGTGCACGTTCCAGCCGCGCCAGCTTGCCGCGCAGCACGGTAAAGCGGGCGCCGGCGAGCTTCGCGGCGGTGGCGAAATCCATCATCCCCAACGCCTCGCCCAGCTCGAAATGCTGGCGCGGGGCAAAATCGAAATGGGCGGGCTGGCCATGCGTCCGGAGCACGACATTGGCAGCCTCGTCGGCACCATCGGGCACGTCGGCATCGAGGATGTTGGGAAGGCCGGCGAGAATATCCTGGAGATCCTCCTCGATTGCCGCCACCGCGCCGATATCGGCGGAGGCTTCCCCGGCCGCGATCCGCACCCGCAGCGCCTCGGCCTCCTCCTTGCGCCCGGCGCGCATCAGCGCACCTACTTCGCGGGCCTGCGCCTTGCGCGCCGTCTGTTCTTCCTGGATGGCGCTGACCATGCCCCGCCGCTGCTCGTCCAGCGCCAGGATTTCAGCCGCGACGGGGCCCAGCCCGCGCCGCGCCATGGCGGCATCGAAGGCTGCCGGATCGCTGCGGATCGCGCGAATATCGTGCATCTTCCTACAGCTCCACCGGCTTCGGCTCGACCATGCTGGCGGCCAGAATCGAGATTTCGTACAGCAGGATCAGCGGCAGAGCGAGACCCGTCTGGGTGATCACATCGGGCGGCGCCAGGATCGCCGCGATCACGAACATCCCGACATAGGCATAGCGGCGAAACCGCTTCAGCCCTTTCGAGGAGATGATGCCGACCTTGGCCAGCAGGGTCAGCAGCACCGGCAGCTCGAAAGTGATGCCGAAGGCGAAGATCAGCTTCATGACCAGATCGAGATATTCGCCGACTCGCGGCAGCAATTCGATCGGCACGCCGCCGCCGCCATTATTCGACTGGAAGCTCGCGAAGAATTTCCAGGCAAACGGGAAGACGAAGAAATAAGCGAGCGACGCGCCGGCCACGAACAGCACCGGCGTCGCCGCCAGAAAAGGCAGGATGGCGCGTTTTTCGCTGCGGTACAGCCCCGGCGCGATGAACAGCCAGATCTGGGAGACGATCACCGGAAAGGCGATGAAGCCGGCCCCGAACATCGCCACCTTGATGCGCGTGAAGAAGGCTTCGTACAGCTGGGTGTAGATCAGATGCGGATCGCCCATGCCCTGCTCGCGCAGGATTTTGGCCAGCGGCTCGGCCAGCCAGAAATAGATCGTGGCGGAGAAATAATAGCAGATACCGAAGGCGATCAGGAACGCCGCCGCCGACCACATCAGCCTTGTGCGCAATTCCACCAGATGCTCCAGCAGGGGCATCGGCTTGTCGTCGATCACGTCATTATCGTCACGCGCCACGTCCGGCTGCCTCGGTTACTGTTTCAATTGATGTCGCCGCCACCTAACGGCGGATACCAGGCGGGATGAAGGCTGGCCGCCCGCCCGTCAAGCTCAGACCGGGCGGAATGAACGAAGGCCGGTCATCACCGCCCACCAGTTCCAGCTCCTCGGGCCGGTCGATCGTATATTCCGGGAAGGCGCCGACGGACTGGGTCTCCACCGCGCCCGCCTCGGCCGATGCCGCGCCGGTAGCCGTGTGGGACTCGGCCATGGGGTCTTCGAAAGCCGAGCGGATGGTGCGGTCGGGGTCGATGATGCGGCCAAGCTGGTCTCGCACATTCAGGCCGCCGCGCAGTTCATTGATACTGTCCCGCACCTCGTGAAGGTTCGCCTCGCGGACCACCTCATCCATCTGGCTCTGGAACTCGCCCGCCATCTTGCGGGCCTTCTTCAGCATGGTGGTGATGGAGCGGATCGCCACCGGCATGTCTTTCGGGCCGATGAAGATCAGCGCGGCCGCGGCGATAACGGCGATATGGGCCCAGGACAGGAAATCGAACATGGCGCGGGTTGCTCCTCCGGGGACTGCTAGCAGGGATTGGCGGGCAGGGAAACTCTCGCTCACGCTCCTTCGGGCAGCGCCGTCTCTTCAGGCGCGGCCTCGGCTTCCGATGCCGGGCCGGCAGAGGGCACTCCGGGGGAGACCGCCATCTCGTTGATGAGATCCTCCCGGCGCGGCAGATCGGAGAGGGCTTTCAGCCCGAATTTGGCGAGGAAATTGGGCGTCGTCGCCCAGAGCGTCGGCCGGCCGGG
>JAGWRU010000095.1 GCA_028869595.1 Rhodospirillales bacterium | reverse complement strand
GGCGGGCGCGGCGGCGGCGGGCGCGGTCGGGGCGCGGGCCGGCGTGGCAGCGCCAGCCAGACCGCCACCTGCCGCGGCCGCACCGGCCTGGCCGTTCTGCAGGTTGAAGCTCAGATCATCGATGCGCTTGCCGAGTTCGGCGTTCTGGGTCTGCACCTGGTTCTGCAGATCCTCGATCCGTCCGCGCAATTCGCGCACCTGCTCCTCCAGCGTGCCGACGCGGGCGACGAGCTGGGCGGTCATGTCATTGCCGCCGGACGTCGCCTGCCGCGGCGCGCTCGATCCGCCGCCCAGCAGCGAGGCGCTGCCGCCGCCGCTGCCCTGCTGCGCCCGCATCTGCTCTACCTGATGGCGCAGTTCCAGGATCTGGTTCTGCAAGGCGATGCCTTCGCGGCTGTCGACCTGCGCATGGGCGGGCGGGGTGGCGACGAGCAGTGCCAGCATGGCGGCGCCGGCCAGCAGCGCGGCGCGCAGGCCGCGGCGATCGGCGGGACGGAATGGCATGGCGGGGCGATACATGCAGACACTCTCCTCTCTGGCGCCGGCCCGATCCGGCTGCTGGCGGCGCGCCCTTCCGGTTTGGCGGCGGAACCGGGCGAAATCAAGACGGCGGCGAATGAACCCTTGGAAAGCATCGCGCACGAAGCCGTTCCCCGGCATCGGGCCGAGGGCCAAAAAAAACCGGCGGCCCGGGTCCCCCCGCGCCGCCGGCCTGTTCCGATCCCGTCTTGCGGCGGAGATATGCTGGGCGGAACGCCCCCCGGATCAGCGAACCGAGGTGATGGCGTTACGGTTCTGCGCCCAGGCCTGCTCGTTATCGCCCATCGCCGTCGGCTTGTCCTTGCCGTAGCTGATGGTCTGGATGCGCGAGGCGGCAACGCCCTTGGCGACCAGATAATCACGCGCGGCGTTGGCGCGGCGCTTGCCCAGCGCGAGGTTGTATTCTTCCGTGCCGCGATCGTCGCAATTGCCGGCGACCAGGACGTTGACCTGCGGGTATTTCGCCAGCCACGCGGCCTGGCGGTCCAGCGTGGAGCGCGCCTCACCCGACAGGGTGGACTTGTTGAAAGCGTAGAACACGCGGTCGCCGACATTGGCGACCAGATCTTCTTCGCTGCCCGGGGCCGGACCGGAGGTGGCGGCAGTCGCGCCGGAGCCGTTGGAGGCACCGGTATTGTTGGCGCACGCCGCCAGCAGGGCGACGGCGGCAAAGGCGCCGAGAATCTTGATGTTCATTTCGGTTCGTCCCTGGATGAGGGGGCCAAGCACATGGAGAAAGACGCGTTCAGAGGCGGAACGATATCACGTTCCGACCGCGATTGCGATTAGCCGCTCCCCCAAGGCCGGTCAAGCACGTGCAACTACCTAAGCCCTCGAAATCCCACATATCCCGCATGATTGACGCTCACAGGGGGTGGAAAGCCCCGCCTGCGGCGCTTTCCACCCTGCCCGTGGCGGGCGCCGGCCCGCGTTTTACGCGCCCAGCGGCGACCATGCGGGGTCGGTCGCGTCGGTCGGCGTGACCACCACACGCTCGTTGAAGCCGGTGATGTCGATGGTCACCAGCCGGGCCGAATAGCCAGCGCCAGAGGCGCTGGTGGCCGGAGTTTCGCGGTAGAACATGATCACCCGCCCGTTCGGGCAGAAGGTCGGGCCTTCCACCGTCCAGCCCTCGCTCAGGATGCGTTCGCCGGAACCGTCGGGGTTCATCACGCCGATCGAGAAATTGCCGGTATCGCCGCCGAGCTTGGTGAAGGCGATGAGATCGCCGCGCGGCGACCAGACCGGCGTCGCATAGCGGCTGCCGCCGACGCCGAAGCTGATGCGCTTGGCCGCGCCGCCGCCGGCCGGCATGATGTAGAGCTGCTGATCTCCGCCGCGATCCGAATTGAAGACGATCTGCGTGCCGTCCGGGCTGTAGCAGGGGCTGACATCGATGGCCCCGGAATTGGTCAGCCGGCGCATCGCCCGGCTGGCCAGATCGACGGTGACGATATCCGAACCGCCGCCATCGGAGACCGCCATGATCACGCTGTTGCCGTCAGGCGCGAAACGCGGCGCAAAGGTCATGCCACGGAAATCGCCCAGCACGCTCTGCCGGCCAGAGCCGAGATCGAACAGATAGACGCGCGGATTCTGGTTGGCATAGCTCATGAACGCGATCTGCGGCCGGGTCGGGTTGAAGCGCGGCGTCAGCACGGTCCAGGTGCCGTCGGTCAGGAAGCGGTTATTGGCGCTGTCCTGATCCATGATCGCCAGCCGGCGCACGCGCCGGTCGCGCGGGCCGGTGCCGGCGACGTAGACGATGCGGGTGTCGAAATAGCCCTTCTCGCCCAGCAGACGTTCATAGATCACATCGGCGATGATATGGGCGATGCGCCGCCAGTTGGCGGTGGTGGTGGTGTAGGCGGTGCCCTGGATCTGGGTCTGCGGCAGCACGTCCCACAGGCGGAATTCCACCCGCACCTGCCCGCCGCCCACCGATTCGGCCTTGCCCGTCACCAGCGCCTGCGCGCCGATCACCTTCCAGTTCTGGAAATTGGGCACGGCGGAAGGATCGATGCCCTGCCCGGCCGCCTGGATGAAGGCCTGCTTGTCGATCGGGCGGAACAATCCGCAATTGCCCAGATCGGCGGTGATCACCGAGGCGATGTTGCGGCCCAGCTGCGCGGCATCGGCATCGCCGCCGACGAAATCGGGAATGGCGATGGGGATCGGCGCGGCGCGGGCGCGATTGACGTCGATCACCGCGCTCTGCCCGCCGCCGCCCGGCGCGGCCGGGGCCGGGGCGGCAGGGGTCGCGGCGATGGCCTCACGCCCCATCCCCAATGCCAGGGCAGAGGCAGCGCCGCCCCCCAGCACGGCGCGGCGGGATGCGCGAGCAGCGAAGGCCTGGAACGGATCGGTCATGCGTCGTCTCCCATCAGATGAACCGCGCGCAGCAGCATGTGTACTCGCTCGGCCGCGCGCTCAGGGGCTGAAACGAAATGTCAGGACATTTACCTTGCCGAGCATGGATTGCGGCAATGGCAGGCTGGCACAGCGCACGTTCAACACCGCGCGAACCGCCCGCTCGGCGAAGGCACGAAACACCGGGTCGGACAGCTTGCCGGCATCCTGTGGCGCGACTTTGGCATCACGCACCGTGCCGGACGCATCGGTGGTGACGGTCAGCAGGACATGCAGCTGATCGACATTCGGCGCCCCCGGATCATAGGTCCAGCACGCGCGAACGTGATCGCCGATCGCCCCGCGTTCAGAGGCGGATAGCGCCGCCGTGTCGTTGCCCTGCGGGTTGCCGCCGCCATTCGGCGCACCGCCCCGGCTGGGATTGGGCGTCGCGCGCGGCGGCGCGGTCTGCTTCTGCAGGGCGCGCAGCTTGGCCAGGGTATTCTGCAATTCCTGGCTCTCGGCGGCCGGGTTCTTGGTCGCATTGGGCTGCGAGGTCGTGCTGGGCGGGGCCGGCGGCGGCGGGGCCGGCGGCGCGCCGAACTTCAACGTCAGGCTGGCCACGATATTGTTGGTGTTGTAACCCGACGTGTACCTTACCAAGCCCGGGGCGAGAAGGCCGGGGCTGCCCGGGAACGGGAACACGCCTCTGTTTCTGGAGTTCGGCTGC